>DATIFO010000128.1:0-4696 GCA_035455275.1 Methylomirabilis sp. (SeqCode)
ACCTGCAGATCGGTTGAGGCAATCTCAACTCAGCAACCGATGGAAGATTCCCTCTCGTCGGTCGAGAGAATTCGGACGATGAAGAAGAAGATCATCAGCATGGTACTGGCCGGGGGTCGGGTCGACGAACTCCTGGTGTTGACAGCCAAGCGTCCCAAGAGCGCCCTGCCCATGTGGGGCATGTACCGCATCATCGACTTCGTCCTCTCCAACCTGATGCACGCGGGGATCGAGGTCGTCGGCGTCCTGTCGCAGTACCGACCGCATTCGCTCATCACTCACCTGGCAAATGGCGAGCCCTGGGACTACGTGGGCCGGTCTCGCGCCCTCCGCATCCTGAGCCCCTTCAAGGGGGCCGAGGACTCCGACTGGTACAAGGGAACCGCCGACGCCCTGTACCAGAATCTCAACTTCATCGATAGCTACGCACCCGAGATGGTCGTGATCGCCTCGGGAGATCACGTGTACGCCATGGATTACCGGCCCATCCTGAAACAGCACCTCGCCACCGGGGCCGACCTCACCATCGCCCTCAAGCGGGTACCTCGCGAGCAGGCCCACCTGTACGGCACCGCTGTCCTGGACGAGTCGGGGCGTGTGGTGACCTACCAGGAAAAGGCGAAGAACCCCGAGGGAGACCTCGCCTCCCTCACCGTGTACGTGTTCAATACCGCGTGCCTGGTGGAACGGCTGAAGGAGAACGCCCGGGAGGGCGAGACATTCCAGATCTACTCTGAGATCATCCCCCGGATGGTCAAAGAAAACGCTCGCGTCTACGGGTGGATCTTCGACGGCTACTGGCAGTACGCGCGGACGCTGGACACGTACTTCACGACGAGCATGGATATTCTCGGCAGCGACGCACCCGATCTGCCGTCATGGGAGGTTCGGACGAATCTCAATCCCGGAACGATGGGGGACCCCACGCCCGCGCTGTTTCGCCCGACGGCACAGGCACGCTCCTCGCTGGTGTGCAGCGACGTGGTCCTGGAAGGCACGCTGGAGCACAGCATCGTCTCCCCCGGGGTCATCATCGAGCGCGGCGCCGTCGTCCGCGACTCGGTGATCATGCACCGCTGTCGGATCGAAGCAGGGGCGAGCGTGGACCGGGCGATCCTGGACAAGGATGTCCGGGTGGGCAAGGGGGCCCAGGTGGGCTGCGGCGACGTGATTCCGAACCGCCTGTATCCCCATACCCTGTCCAGTGGGGTGAGCGTGGTCGGCAAGGGCACGTCGATCCCGGCGGGATTGCGGCTCGGCCGGAACTGCATCGTGTACCCGGACATGCGCGCGTCGGAGTTGGCCCGAAGCGAGATCCCGTCCGGCACCGTGGTGAGCCCATGAGATCGGCGCGGGATACGCTGGTGATGCTGCTGGCGGGTGGCGTGGGCAGCCGACTCAATATCCTGGCTTCCGAGCGGGCCAAGCCCGCGGTGCCTTTCGGCGGCGGCTTCCGCATCATCGACTTCACCCTCTCCAACGTCATGCATTCCGGTCTGGAGCTCGTCGGTCTCCTCACCCAGTATCGGCCCCTCTCGCTCATGGACCATGTGCGCAACGGGGAGCCATGGGACCTCATCGGGCGCCAGCGCGGCGTGAAGATCCTTCCACCCCACACCGGCAAAGAGGATTCAGACTGGTACAAGGGGACGGCCGACGCCATCTACCAGAACCTGGCGTTCGTGCAGGACTACAAGCCGGACAAGGTCCTCATCCTTTCGGGGGATCACATTTATCGGATGGACTACGAAGAGATGATCGCCGCGCACGAGGTCCGCGGCGCCGACGTCACCATCGCGGCGATGCCGGTTCCCTGGGAGGACACCCATCGATTCGGGGTGATCGTCGCAAAGGAGGACGGGTCGATCTCTGACTTCCAGGAGAAGGTGAGAAACGCCAAGAGCAACCTTGCGTCCATGGGCGTGTATGTCTTCAACTTCGCCGCGCTGGTGGAGGAGCTTCGGGCTGTCGTTGGGACCCGGAAGGGTTACGACTTTGGAAAGGATATCATCCCGGGGATGCTCGGTCGAAGGGAGCTGCTCTGCCACCCGTTTGCGGGGTACTGGCGGGATGTGGGGACGATCAAGTCCTACCATGAGGCCAACATGGATTGCCTGAACCCAGACTCGGGCCTTGGTCTGGAGTCCTGGGAGATCCGCACTGCCCCGGATGTCCGGCACTCGGGGGATGGGCCGCCCACCATGTTGGGGAGTGCGGCCGCTGTCACGAGTTCTCTCATCGGGAGCGGATGCGTCATCGAAGGCGAGGTGGCGCAGAGTGTGCTCTTCCCCGGGGTGGAGGTGAAAAAGGGTGCGGTGGTTCGGGATTCCATCGTCATGCAGGATACGCTCGTGGGGGCCGGGTGTCGGGTGGAGTACTCCATCATAGACAAGCAGTGCCGGCTGGGCGCTGGGGCCGTCATCGGATCGGGCACAGGCGCCTCCCCCAACCGCAAGTTCCCCACCCACCTCGATTGCGGCATCAGCGTGATCGGCAAGGGGGTCGTCCTCCCCGACGGGGCCAGGGTGGGGAAGAATTGCATCATATACCCGGGCGTCGATCTGACCCGGCGGAAGGTGCAGAACGTGGACGAGGGCGAGACGATCATGACGTGAGTGGATTCCTCAGGCCTCCAGGCGCCCCTCTCACGCTTCCCGGACTGGCTGGTCTGTCGTCACCAAGCATTCGAAATGGCTTGACAGAAAGGCGTATATCGCCTAACGTGCCGCATTGGGTGCGGCGGTTGCCGGAGCCCCAAGGATGGTTTTTGTGGGGCAAATGCCCCCAAAGACTATCTCGGGTCTTTGGGGGTTTGAATTCTGACTACAACGCGTTCGGGAGAGGCGTGATGCCCACGCGAGCCGAGCTGGAAGATGTCCTAGAAACGTCACCCGAGAAGGAGTCCGGGGAGTTCCCTGGGCTCTGCCGGGTGTGCGGAGGTGTGGTGCCGCGCGCCGGCGACCAGACGAGCTGTACCCCCAGCATCTGCAGCGAGCAGTGTCTGGCCCGGGCCATCGTGGAGTATTGGGCGGCCCTCGGCGTGGAGGCGCAGGTAAGCCTGCGGGACGGCTTCGCCCGTCTGGAAGGCCTCCGCGGCATCCTTCCGGGGGCCCGATCGCTTTCCCCGCGTCCTGCCATTCCCGAGGCCGGCGAGTAGCCAAGGGAGGACGGCGCGGATTCCATACGGATTCAAGTCGTCCTCTGAGCGCCCGACGCTTCGCCTCCCCCAGAGGCAGAAACCTTCCCCTGTCGCAGATCCATCTCCAGGAGGTGGGACGGCCGGTCGTCGGGGACGCCCCAACCGCCCGCTCCGGGGGTCTGGACGCTGACGGCGTCCCCCTCTTCCAGCAGGATCTCGCTCATCTTGCCCGAAGGGAGAACCTCGCCCTTCCCGGTGGCAGCCCGGGTGATCACGAACCGACCGCAGGCCCCCGGCTCCCCTCCAAAGAGTCCCCAGGGTGGAAGGTGCTGCCGGTCCGCGTGTGTCGAGAACGCGGCGGTGTGGCCGATCACCCGGATGTCCTTGCGGATCCCCAGGCCGCCGCGAAACTTCCCCCGGCCGCCCGAGCCGGCGATGAACTCCAGCCGGTCCACCATGAGCGGGTACTCGTTCTCCAGGGCCTCCACGGGGAGGTTGGAGGTGTTGGTGGCGTGGACCTGGACCCCATCCAGGCCGTCCCGATCCTGGCGGGCCCCGGAGCCGCCCCCCTGCGTTTCGATGTACACGTAGTGGCGACCCTTCTCGGCGTCGAAACCCGAGAACATGGAGGCGGTCACCGCGCCGTTGCACGCCGCCACGACCTGCCCCGGGACCACCGGGGCCAGGGCCCCGAAGATCACGTCGGCGACCCGCTGGGCGGTATCTGAGCGACCGGCCACGGCCGCCGGCGGGAGGGCGTTGGTGATGGTGCCGGGAGGCGAGAAGATGCGGATGGCGCGGAAGAAACCCCCGTTGGACGGAATGGTGGGGTCCAGGATGCTCTTCAGCGCGAAGTAGACCATCCCCTGGAGCGCCGGCCAGACGAAGTTGATCCCTCCGCGGGCCTGTGGCCCGCTCCCTGTGAAGTCGAGGTGGATCTCCTCCCCCTGGACCGTGATGGCGACCCGGATGGGGATCTTCACCATCCCCCGCCCGTCGTCGTCCATGTAGTCCTCGAAGCGATAGGTCCCGTCGGGGATCCGGCGGACCGCCTCGCGGATCTTTCGCTCGGCGTGGTCGAGGAGGGCCTGGCAGGCCCCCGCGAGGACGGCTCTCCCCAGCTTCGCCGCCAGCTCTTGCATCCGCTGGATGCCGACCCGGTTGGCGGCCACC
Organism: Methylomirabilis sp. (SeqCode); assembly: GCA_035455275.1. Classification (GTDB taxonomy): domain Bacteria; phylum Methylomirabilota; class Methylomirabilia; order Methylomirabilales; family 2-02-FULL-66-22; genus 2-02-FULL-66-22. The sequence continues at coordinate 4,313 of DATIFO010000128.1, forward strand.
TGGGCCTGGAGGTCGGCCAGTCGTTCCTCGGGGGTGCGACAGTTCAGGGCGATGAAGGCGAGGACGCGGTCCACCAGGGCTCCCGCCTCCATCACTTTCACCAGCGGGATGCGGAGTCCCTCCTCGAAGATGCTGGTGCAGTCCCCCGAGTTGCTCCCCGCCACCCGGCCCCCCACGTCCGAGTGATGTGCGATGTTCACGACGAAGGCCAGGACCTCGCCGTCGCAGAAGACCGGGGCGGCCACCGTGATGTCCGGCAGGTGGGTGCCGCCCCCGCTGTAGGGGTCGTTGGTGATGAACATGTCGCCCGGCCGGATCCGGGCGAGGGGGTAGCGCTCCAGGATTGCCGAGATGATCCCCAGCATGGAGCCCAGGTGCATGGGC
>DATIFO010000129.1:0-64962 GCA_035455275.1 Methylomirabilis sp. (SeqCode)
CGGATCGCAGAACTCCAGCGTCAGGCCGGTCGTGTCCTGGTACCACGCCGGGTAGCCGCCGACGGACGGGGTATTGCTCACGGGGCCGACCCGCTCGAGGAGCGCGTGGGCCCCCGGGACGGCCACGGCGACTAGCAGCAACAAGGCTGTGAGCGCTCTGAAAATGAGTGTTCTCATCTGTTCACCTCACATGAAACGAGTTGTGCCACCATGCAATACCCCGTTCCTCGGATGAGTCTCAGAATCCATGGCCACCTCAGTCAAGAATCTCAAGCGGTTATCACGAGGCACCTATAAAATAGGCTTAGGTTACTGGGAATTCTATCCGCATACTTACGTATTTTTCGCGATTTATTTCCTTAGTCTTGGGAATGGGTTTTTCACAGGAGCGTCTATGGAGACCTGGCGAGAAACTCCTGGGAAATCTCGATTGAGAGTTAGCCTGACTTTCGCAACTGGAGGGTATAGGTCGGCGTAAGTGGTTGATATTCTGGCCTACCCCCTCCAGAGGTCTGTACTACATTTGCACCGCTCTCTTTGCAGTGATCCTCGGTGGCGGCTGGCTCGGGAGCGTCCAGCCCAGTTGCGCAAGGAGCAGTTGCTGCCCGGGCTCCGGTTGCGTGTAGCGGGTAAAGATCAGCTCGCGGCCGTCGGTCGTGGGGAAGTGGACATCGAGCATCTGGATCGCGGCGAACTTCTCCAGCACCTGCCGCACGGTGAGCCCCGGCGCGTGGGGGCGCAGATGCGCCTTCAGGGTGACATGCAGGCAGTAGGCGAGGAAGGCCACGAAGAGATGCGCCTCGATCCATGCGGGGCGCTGGTGGTAGATCGGGCGGATGGCCAGGTCCCCCTTCAGGCCCTTGAACGCCGCCTCGACCTCGACCAGTTGGAGGTAGTACTCCCAGAGCCGGGCCGGGTCCGTCTCGGTCAGGTTCGAGCGCAGGAGGTAGCGGCCCTCCCGCCGCCGCACGCGGCGCAGCTTGGCCTTGTCGAGGCGGAAGGTGAAGTCCACGCGCCGCGCCCGCTCCGTTTTGGGCGGCGGGGCCGGCAGCTCCACCCGCACGAGCCCCCACGCCCGGCCCGCCTCCTTCTTGGCCGCGCCCAGCTTCAGGAGGAGCGTCTCGTAGGTGGGCCGCTGCCGCTGCAGCGCGTGCAGGCGCGCCCACAACCGCTTCAGCCGGCGCCGCCGCATCGCCCGCTCTTTGTGCACCCGGTCGCGGCTCTGCACCCAGACATAGAGTTCGCCCGCCCGGGGCAGCAGCTTCACCTGGACACTCGGGCGGGCCACTTGCCACGGGAGCGGGAGGAGCTCCTGCTCCAGCTTGGTCAGGCGGCCCTTCGGCGTGCCGACGAGATACTGGGCCCCCCGCTCGCGCAGCTGGGCCAGGTGCGCCTCGGTCGGGATGCCGCGGTCCATCACCCAGATCCGCCGGGCCTCGCCGTAGCGGGCCTCGACCTGGGCGAGGAAGGTGGGCAGCGTGGTGTTGTCCGCCGTGTTGCCCGGCAGGACCTCGTAAGCGAGCGGAAACCCCTCGGGCGTCACGATGAGCGCGAGGACCACCTGCGCGCAATCCGGCCGGTGGTCCCGACTGTGGCCGAACGCGCGTGGGTCCCCGTCCGCGAAGGGCGGGTCGCTCTCGAAGTAGGTGCTGGTCAGATCGTAGAGCAGGAGGTCGTAGCGCACGCCGAACAGATCCTGCCAGCGACTCGTGAGGAACGTGAAGAGCGCATCCTTGTGCGCCAGGAGCTGGTCGAGGCACCGGTACGGGTTGTCCTTCGCCACGAGCGCCGCGTCCTCGTGGAGCAGGTCCCCCATGGCGCTGCGCGGATACCACTCCCGGTGGAGCCGCCACTCGCTGCCCGGGGCGATGAGCCGGTAGGCCACCAGCACCTGGAGCAGGTGGTACCACGAGGTGCCTTCCCGGCTGTCCGGCAGGCGGTCGCGCCAGAACTGGTCGAGCTGCAACTCGGCCCAGAGGTGGCAGCCGACCCAGCAGGCCCCCCACTGCCGCGGCCGCTCCAGCGTGAACTCGTTCAGGCGGACCTGGAGACCGACGTCCGTCGCGTGCGCGGGGATGGCCCGGTCGGCGGGGAACAGGGCCAGGCGGAGCTGCCGGTGGCTCCCCTCCTCGAAGGCCTCGATGCAGCGGAGCCAGCTCTCCTGCTGACTGTCGTTGATCTCCCCGAGGTACAGGAGGTGCCGATCCACCGTGCACCCGTCGGCGCACCGCAGTTTCTCGACGATGCTCCAGTACCGATGCTCCTTGCCGTCTTTCACCCGGCGATGGCACTTGAGGTACATGGCGGCCGCAGCCTACCGCCGTCACCGGCGCCGTGACAAGAGGGTAGGTCTGTACCACAGGCGTTTTCACGAACACGGTCCTTATCCACCAAGGACTTACGCCGCCGCCGGGCATGAAAAAAGCTGATTTTGGCGTCCAGTTGCGAAAGTCAGGTTAGGAGAATATCGGGGGGCGACAGTGGGAAATCCCAGAGGTGGAATTGAGTCCGTTGAGCCTGTTGAGTCCTCGGAGTAACTTGAGCCTTTGGAGTCTAGGAAACGTGTCCGTGTGGGACTGTGACGCGACGGACTCTACGGACGCTACGGACTCCATAGCGGATCAGGGCTGGATCAGACCCTGGCGGATGGCATAGCGGACGAGGCCGGCGGTGTCATGGATATCCAGTTTCTCCATGATCTTGGCCCGGTAGGACTCGGCGGTCTTGGTAGTGAGGCCCAGTTCAGCCGCGATCTCCTTCGTCGTTTTCCCCTCGGCGACCAGTTGCAAGACTTGCCTCTCCCGGGGAGCCAGGGGATCAGGGGGAAGGTCGGTCTTGGCCAGATACGCCTCGACGACGACGCGCGAGACGCCGGGACTCAGGAAGGTTCCTCCGCGGGATACCTCCCGAATGGCCTGGACCAGCTCTTCTGCTGCCTGGGTCTTGAGAACATACGCCCGGATGCCGGCGCGGATGGCCCCGACGACCCGATGTTCCTCGGTATGCATGGTGAGAAGGATCAGGCCCATCCGTGGGGAGACCCTGAGAATCTCGCGAGCTGCATCCAGGCCGTTCAAGAGCGGCATGCTGAAATCGAGGATGGCCACATCGGGGGACAGATCCCCGGCCAGCCGGACCGCTTCCCGGCCATCCGCGGCCTCACCGACGATCTCGAACCCCTCGCGCTCCAGCATGCCCCTCAAGCCTTGGCGGACGATCTGATGGTCATCCGCCAAAAGAATTCGAAGTCGCATCCTCTGTCTCCAGGGGAATCGTGGCGAGCAACTCCGTCCCGTGGCCAGGTTCAGAGACGATCTGGAGAGTTCCGCCGAGGGCTTCCACGCGGTCCTGGATTCCTCGCATTCCAAGACTTGAATCGCCTCGCCGGGCGAGAACTGCGGAGAAGTCGAAGCCGACTCCGTCGTCCCGGATCGAGCAGCGAATCCTTCCGGCGCCCTGCTCCAGAAGAATGGTCGCCTGGGTAGCCTGAGCATGCTTGGAGGTGTTGGTCAATGCCTCCTGGGCGAACCGGTAAAGAGTGGCTTCCGTCATGTGGGGGAGTTGTCCGTCCAGCGAGGTAGTCACACTGATCTGCATCCCCGTCCGCTTCGCGACCCCCTCGGCCAGAAACTCCAGAGCTGCGGGCAGCCCCAGGTCGTCCAGTATCCGGGGCCGAAGCTCGTGGGAGAGGGTCCGCAAGCGTTTCTCGACCTGATCGAGGTGGAGTCGGACCTCCTGGAGGCGCTCCCGCGCCGGCGGGGGCACCTCGCGGGCAATCTCAGCGAGCATGATGTGAGCGGAGGTGAGGAACTGCCCCGCCTCGTCGTGAAGCAGGTTGCCGATCCGTTCGGTCTCTCTCTCCAGCCCCTCGTTCAGGCGACGCAGCGCTTCTTCGGTGCGCTTGCGCTGGGTGATATCGCGCCCGGTGGCAACAAAGCGTGAAATGTGTCCTCGTTCATTCCGGAGTGGCGTGATGGTCTGGTCCTCGTAGTACAGATCTCCATCCTTCTTTCTGTTGACGAGCACGCCCCGGAAAACCTGGCCCGAAAGCAGAGTCTCCCAGAGGTGCTCGTAGAACTTCTTGTCGTGCTCCCCGGACTTCAGTATCTTCCTCGTCTCCCCAATTGCCTCTTCCCGAGAATAGCCGGTCAACGCCTCGAAGGCAGGGTTCACGTACTCGATGACGCCGTCCCGATTGACAATGAAAACGCTGTCGGCCGTCTGCTCGACGGCGCTCGAGAGATTCCTCAGCGCCTCCTGGGCCCTCTCGCGCTCGGCAAGTCCAGCCTTCAGGGCCTCGTTCGCTTTCACCAAGTCCGCAGTCCGTTCCCATACCCGGACTTCCGACTCCTCGTACGCGGCGCGCAGCGCCTCCTCAGCCTGCTTGCGCTCGGTGATATCGCGGTAATTGACCACGATCCCGTGGACACTCGGCTCCAAGAGGAGGTTGGTTGCCACAGCCTCAATCCACCTCCAGGAGCTGTCTTTGTGATGCACCCGGAACTGGACTACGGCTGTAGCGCCGGGGTTTTGGAGCGCTTCGGCGAAGCGGGCCAGCGTGATCCCGCGGTCCTCGGGGTGGACCCTTTCAAACACATCGCAACCGGTCAAGTCCTCTGCTGTGTAACCCAAGACATGCGTAATCGCCGGACTCGCATAGAGCAAGGTCCTCTCGGCGTCCAGCAGGATGATCCCATCCGAGCTGTGTTCGATGAGCGCGCGAAATCGTCTTTCCAGGTCGGCCAAGGCCTGGTTCTGTCGAAGGATCTCCTTCTGCCTGGATTCCAGCGTTGCCGCCATCTCGTCGAATGCGATGGCCAGTTGGTTCAGCTCTCCAGGCTCGCGAGGCAGGCCGGTGCGCGCGCTCAAATCGCCGCCGCTCAGTTTCTTCGTCGTGTTCACCAGCCTCTTCACATGCCGCAGGAGAAACAGGTCGCTGCCAAACCAGCCCAGGACCATTGTCAGTACGGCAGCCAACCCCAGTGCCCAGAGGTTTCGAGCCAGGATTCGGTCGGCTTCAGCGGTGGCGACGGCGGTGGGAATGCCAATGGAGACGTACAGGATTCCTTCTCCTGCTCGGTTCGACAGCGGCTTGAAGGCGAGCACACGCGGTATGCCGTCCAGAGAGGTGCCTTCGACCGTGCCCTCCTTCATTCCGGCGCGAGCAGCCAGGAAGGCTGGGTCCTGCGCCGCATAGTGTCCGATCCATCTCCTGGCGTCCGGTTCTTGGACGACGATCGTGCCTTTCTCATCGAACACGGTCACCAGAGTCCCAGCGGGGAAGAGTGCATCGGCTGCGAGTTCGTTGACCCAGGCCAGATCCACCGTGGTGAAGAGCACCTCCTGGATCTGTCCGGCTTTGTCGAGGACAGGACATGCGAAGGTGACCGTGCTCTTGCCGGCAATCGGGTCAAGCTCCAAATCGCCGATGGCGAAATCGCGGGTTTCGACTGCGCGTCGAAAGAAGAGGCGGTCGGCAACATCGATCGAATCACCAGGCGGCCGAGCGCTCAAGAAGATCTTGCCGTTCGGCTTGATTACTCCCAGGTTGGTATGGCTGGGGTGCTCTCGCAAGAACGCGAGAAGAATCTCGCTGAGGCCAGCCTTCTCGCCCTGCAATGCTGCGGGGAGATTCGCCAGGCTGAAAAGCAAATCATGGGACTCGTCGATCAACCGGTCGTGAATGCCAGAGGCGTGTCGGGCCAACCGCAGGGCATCCGCCTGTGCGTCCTTGATCTCATGACGCCGCCACTCCTCGGCCGTGAACACAATCAACCCTGATGCCGGGACGACAGCTAGAAGAATCAGGAGGAGCAAGCGAACCCTCAGGCTTGATAACCGCGGGCGGGCAAAGTTCAGGAGGCTGCTTCTGGGTTCGTCTTCCTCGAGTTGCATCATGACACACACTCACTACCGCTGGTTCGCTGGGAAAGAGGGCGTGCCACTTCCAGGAGGTCGTCCAGAAATGGCATTGAGGTCGCGAGGCGCTTTCGGTGGTCGATGCAGGGTGATCTCAGGGGCTGGGTCACGTCCTGGGTCCTTTCCCACCGACGAGTAGAACGCCAGTGCGGGAGGATGGTTGGCATTGAGCCGAGGGTATGTCAGCTAGAAACTCGCACGGATTCCCCTGCAGGCTCGCCGAACCAGGGTCAAACTTTGCGCCCAACGGCTTTCGTCCTACAGACCGAGGCAATCCCCTGTCGAGCTCAAAATGACCCAAGCTATTATCCCTAAGAAGATTTGGGAGTAAAGTCATAAAAACTCTGATAATTCTGTAGGTGTTTGTCCTACTTGAAACTGAAGGGATGTGGCGAGTCGCCATCTTCTGATGACTGATGACGCGCCAGGAATCCACCTTGACAATGGGTGGACCCGGTCTGCTGGGGATCAAACGGCTGCAGGGGGCTGGCTAGTTGGGTTTTCCCTCACCCGGCCCCCCCTCACTGTGAAGGGGAGCCGGAGAGGGAACCATGGCGAGGGAACGGATCTCGGGTTGGCGGGGGTTGTATCAATCGTCCCCGGCCTCTTCCAGGGGCTGGCTCAGCGGTTGGAGGCCGCCGGCGACGTTGGGCTCGCGCGCAGGTTCGGGAGCCCTGGCCACCAGCCAACTCGGGGCCTCCACCTCCCTGGCGGCGTGCCCAGCCTCTTCAAATATGGGGAGATACCGGACTGCCAGACCGAAGAGCGCGAACCCTGTTGCGACCAAGCCGAGGGAGACGGCGATCTCCATCCACGACGGGAAGTAGCTGACCCCCGACGCCCGCTCCATCCCGGTCACACTGACGTTCAGCCGGTGCATGACAAAGCCCAGGACGACCAGGAAGGCGCCCGTCACCAGTCCCGCCTGCTTCGCCCGAATGCGCGGGCACGCCAGCAGGATGATCGGGAGGAGAACGCCGAGCCCGATTTCCAGGAGGAACATCGTCTCCTCGTACCCGGGATGGCGGAGGCTCCCCAGGACTCCCCTGCGGGCCAGATCCTGAAGCCGCAGTATCCCATACACGCTGAGCACCACCACCATGGCGCGCCCCACTGGCTCCAGCAGGTCCATGGGCAGATGGTGTTTGAAGGCGCGCTGGCAAAGGTAAGACTCGACGATGGTCATGGCCAGACCCGCGGCGATGGCCGACGTGAAGAAGAAGACGGGCAAGAACGGGGAGTACCAGAGTGGGTGGAGCTTCTCCGGCACGATCAGGTACAGCGACCCAAGCGAGGATTGGTGGAGGGTGGAGAGGATCACGCCCACGATCACCAAGGGCACGGTGACGGCCCGGAGGATTCGCCGCGGCCAGTCGAGGTTCAACTTCTCAAAGACGACGGGGGAGAATTCCAGGGCGAGCACCGTCGTGTACAGCATCACGCACCAGGCCACCTCGAACATGACCGAGCGGGGGTTCCACATGATGAGGGCGTGCCAGATCCGTTGCGGCTGTCCCAGATCGAAGAGGAGGCCAAGAATGGCGAAGAGGTACCCCAGGAATGCCGTGAGCACCGTGGGGCGGATGATCGGATGGAACCGCTTCAGGTTGAAGAGGTACACGGTGGCGGTGATGGCGAACCCTCCGGCCGCCAGCCCCACCCCACACAGCATGTCGAAGCCGATCCACAGGCCCCAGGGAAACTGATCGCTGAGGTTGGTGCTGGCTCCCAAGCCCCGCGTGATGCGCAGGACCGCCGCCACGGTCCCGGTCGCGGTCAGGACCAGGAAGACAAGTCTCCAGAAGCTGACCTCGGGCCATCGTGCCGTGGATGCAAGTCCCGTAGCTGTTTTCATATGCCTGCCCTCATGTGTCTGGACGGATCAGCCCCGTTTCGACGCTTCCTTGGCCAGGGTCTCCTGCACCATCGTCCGGCGGTTGGTGATCCACCAGATCCCATACAGGAACGCGCCCCCCACAACCACCAGGTCCGGAATCCGGGAAAGGACTCTCCAGGTGAGCATGGGCAGCGGCGCGAGCGGCAGGTCGGGCCGGAAGCCCAGTGCCGGGAAGGGCACGCTGGAGAGCATCAGGACCGACGTGCCCCCGGCTTCCTCCAACCCGTACACCTTGGGGATGTACGTCTTCGGCGCGGCCTGGAGGCGCGCGCGGGCTTCGCCGATCATTCGGTCGCGGTCCCCGAAGGTCGTGGCCCCCGTGGGGCACACGCTGGCGCAGGCCGGCGCCTGCCCCGCCTGGAGGCGATCGGGACACATGGTGCACTTCTGGACGATGGGCACCGTTCGGTCCCACTGGTACTTCGGCACGTCGAAGGGACACGCCATGATGCAGTACCGACAGCCGATGCAGCGGCTGGAATCATAGACCACGGGGCCGTTGGGCTGCTTCTGGAAGGCCCCCACCGGGCAGACCGAGACGCACGTGGGCGATTCGCAGTGCATGCACATGCGGCGGACGAAGGCCTTGTTGCGCTGCTCGACCACTGTCCAGGTGTAGGCCGTCAGCTTGGGATCGATCTCCGCGGGCAACTGGTTCTTCTCCTTGCACGCCGCCGAGCAGGCCTCGCAGCCGATGCACTTGGTGCTGTCGAAAAGGATGGCGCCCTTCATGACGGTTTCCCCTCACCCACGTGGCACCGGGCACAGGCGGCCGGATCCGTGGGGCCGAAGGCCATCTGGCCGTTGTGGCAGGCGCCGCAGGACGCGCCCTTCTCCATGGCGGCGTGGGTCACCTGCCGTGTGGGCTGAAGCATGCGGAAAAGCTTCACATGGCACGCCGTGCACTTGTCCGCGAAGGCCACGTGGGACTGGTGGCTGAAGATGACCTTCCCGGGGCTTCCCTCGGCCTTGGCGTACGCCAGATCCGACGGCAGGCGAAGTTGCTGGGCGCCAGCAGAAGCCCCCAGGGCAAGGATGACGCCCGCCCAGATCATGCCTGCGCTCCAATTGTGTCTCACCGTCTCGCCCTCCACGGGCGCCCCGCCGGATGGGGGACGCCCAGCACAGACTCAGAGCGGGGGCTCCCGCTCAGGCACCGAGGAACTTGGACTGGAATTCTTTCCAGGTGGCCTCGTCCAAGTGCTCCACCAGGCCATCGGCCATAAGACCGCCATCCGCCGCCGTGGCCCCCACCAGAGCGTCTTGGTGGATGGTCAGGCTCACGTACAGGAACTCCTGGAGTTTGGCCAGCTCACCCTTCAGCCAGCTCATCGCGCCATCCCCGATCGTGAGGCCCGGGAGGTTGGTGGCCAGATTGGTGGGCCGCACGGCCACGAGCCACCCACGGGTGTAGGGATCCCGCTTGAGCAGGCCGGGAACCTTGGCCAGCTCCGAGTTGACCGCGCAGACCACTCCGTCCACGGGGGCCGCCAGCAATGCAGTCCTGCCGCCCTGCCGCACGGCCGCGAACGGCTGGCCCTCCTTCACCTCCACACCGACCGGCGGCAGCGTGATGGCGTCCACCCGGCCGATCAGCCTCTGGAAAAAGTCGTCCACGCCCACCTTCACCTGGCCCGAGAACAGGACGTTGACCCAGGTATGTCCCCGGTGAAAGAAGAGCCCGCCAGGCAGAGAGAAGCGCTCGAGTTGGAGGGCGGGCAGGAGCAGGTCCGTCGCCCTGGTTGGCGCAGGCGTGGACGCCGCCGCCGGCGAGGTGCGCCGCGCACGCAACCATTGGACCAGCAGATCCGCAGCAATGAACAGGATGATCGTACACACAACCAAGATGGCAACCATGATCCACCTCCTTCCGCCGCCCGGGCCGGTGTGAACCCGGCTGGCCACTCAGGGTTCGGGTTCTCCGGGGGGTCTTGACTCGGTTTCGCCGGGGGTGGGCCCGGAGGTCCCCATCCTCTGCATGATCTCACGAAACATGGCGCAGTCTTCGAAGCCTTCCCGCGTGCAGACGCAGTTCGCCTGGATCCGATCACTCGGGACCATCTTCTTAACCGGGTACGCCCGGCAAAAGGCCACCAAGACTTCCTCGAAGTACGGACAGCGCATGGGAACACCCTCCATGAGACTGTTTCCACACTCCCATCCTTTCAAGGGGAGTGCCAAGCCAGGCGGACGCTGGCCTGAATACTCGAACTCATTCTGATTCAAATGGTTGGAAAGAAAGCGCACGGAGGGCTGTGTAGATCATTCCAACAGGCGGGTGTTGAGAATCCTCACGGTCTTTTCTGGACGTTCTGATCCAACATCCTGGATTATGGAGACTTCATGCAGGTGTTGAGAACCTCACTGGGGGTGAGGAGTAACTCAGCACTCCTCACTCTTACTCATCTTCCCGTATCTGGTACCGCTTGATCTTGTTGTACAGGGTCACCCGGTCGATGCCGAGCGTCCTGGCCGACCGGCTGATGTTCCACTTGTGCTGCTTCAGCACGGCCACAATGTGCCGTCGCTCCGCTTCGCGAAGGGAATTCGTTGGCTCAGTGCCTGCCGTCCCCCCTGAAGGCGTCGGCAGCGTGAGTTCCAATTCCATGGGGGTCAGAATTGACCCCTTTGCCAGGACCGCGCCTCGCTCCAGAACGTTTCTGAGTTCCCGGACGTTCCCCGGCCAATCATAAGCCATGAGCACCTCCAGCGCCTCGGCGGAGACCCCCTCCAGTTGCTTTCCCATCTCGGTCTGAAACTGGCCGAGTAGGTGCTCTGCCAGGAGCGGGATGTCCTCCTTCCGTTCCCGGAGGGGCGGAAGCGTGACGGGAATCACATTGAGACGGTAATAGAGATCCTCCCGGAAGCTGCCTGACTCGACCAGTTTCTTGAGATCCCGGTTCGTGGCTGCGATGATGCGTACGTCGGTCTTGATGATGTGCGAGCCGCCGACCCGCCGGAACTCCCGCGCCTCCAGCACCCGCAGGAGATCGAGTTGCAGCTTGGGACTGATGTCGCCGATCTCATCCAGGAACAGTGTCCCCCCGGCGGCGATCTCGAATTTCCCTCGGGCCCCACTGTTGGCGCCGGTGAACGCCCCTTTCTCGTGGCCGAAGAGTTCGCTCTCCAGCAGGGTCTCCGTTAGCGCCGCGCAGGAGACGCCCACGAAGGGACCGCCATGCCGGGGGCTCTCCGCGTGGATGGCCCGGGCCAAGAGCTCTTTCCCGGTCCCGCTCTCCCCCAGGATCAGCACGGTGGAATTGCTCTTGGCCGCCGTCCGAGCCAGCTCGAATACCACCTCCATCTTGGGGCTCTTGCTGACCAAGTCCTTGAACTCGGACTGGCGCTTCAGCGCCTTGCGCAGCAGCACGTTCTCTCGCCGAAGGTTTTGCTGGCTGGTCAACTTGCCGACCATCAGGGACAGCTCCTCCGGCTCGAAGGGTTTCACCAGGTAGTCGTACGCCCCCTGCTTCATGGCCTGCACGGCCGTGTCCACGGTCGCGTAGGCGGTCATGATGATGACGGCCGCGTTCGGCTGGAGGGTGCGGGCCTGCGTCAGGACCTGGAGGCCGTCGATCCCCGGCATCTTCAGGTCCACCAGCAGGATGGCGTAGGACTGCCCCGCCAGTTTGGCGAGGGCCGTCCGCCCATCAGGCGCCGTGTCCACGTGGTAGCCGTCCTCCTCCAGCCAGCTCGCCAACGACTCCCGGACGATCTCTTCATCATCCACGACCAGGATAGCGCTCTTGGCCTTCATGGTGTCTCCCGTTCCTCCATGGATGCACGCAGGCGCAAGCGGCAGTCGCGGCAGAACGCAGGACGCTTGCGGTCCACATCCAATACAGAGTTCGAGCGGGACATGACGCACGCCCCATCGGGACAGTGGGCCAAGCCGAATGTATGCCCCAGCTCGTGCAGGCACTCCTTCAGGAGGCGCCGCTCGATCATCGCTTCGGGCGCCGGCCCGTCGTCGTAGGTCCGGCGAAGTCGCGCCAGGCTCACCACCGCGGCCCGCCCGCCCATCTGGGCCTCCCCGAAGACGAACGTGAGTACGGGGATGAAGAGATCCACATCCGTGATCCCTACAACCTTGGCCCCGTCCGGCAGGCCCGAAGCCAGGATCCCCCGGAGGATCTTGGTCGAGGAGTGTTGCCCGCGCCGGGGATCGAAAGTGTCCCCCGGCAGCCCGTCCGCGGCATGCAGTCCGGTGGGGGCGTCGAAGGCGCTCTCCACCTCCCCGCGGATCCGCTCAAGCATGTCCCCGTTCATCGGCGTCTCGCCCATCCATCGGAGCAGGATGCATCCCGGCCCGTCCATGCCGCGTCACGCCGCTTCAGGGGCCTGCCCCGAACTCGGCTCCGGGGTCGCCACCGGCAGGCGCAGCGTCACCGTGGTGCCGCGCCCGACCTGGCTGTCCACGCCGATCGTGCCGCCATGCTTCTGCAAGATCCCGTACACGACCGAGAGCCCGAGGCCCGTCCCCTTCTCCTTCGTCGTGAAGAAGGGATCGAAGATCTTCGGAAGATGCTCCGGAGAGATCCCCTGCCCCGTGTCCGCGACGACGACCTCGATGAATCGAGCCGGTGGAGAGGCCTTGGCCGGGGATGATTCGGCCGTCCCGCCCGCTCCGGGCACACCGTCCTTTCGAGCGATCACGCGAAGTGCTCCCCCTTCCGGCATGGCCTCGCAGGCGTTCATGAGGACGTTCACGCACGCCTGCCTGAGCTGGCCGAAGTCAGCCTGCACCGGGGGCAGGGTTCCGATCTCCCGCGTGAGCGTCACGTTCTGGATGGCCAGACGGTTCTCGAGGAGGGAGAGGGCTTCTTCGAGCACCTCGGCCACATTCACGGGCCGGAAGGACGGCTGCCGCTGCCGGGCGAAGTCCAGGAGGTTCCGGACGATGCTGGAGCAGCGCTGAGCCTCTCGCTCCACCAGGGCGAGCTGCTGGAGGGCGGTGAGCGTCTGCTCGGCGTCAGGTGGACCCGTCCGGAGCCTCCGGCTGATGAGTTTCGCATATGTCAGGATCCCGGAGAGCGGGTTGTTGATCTCGTGCGCGATGGAAGCAGACAGTCTGCCGAGCGAGGCAAGCCGCTCCGTCTGCAGGAGGCGGCCCTGGGTTTCCTGCAATTCCCGCGTGCGCTCCTCCACCCGCTGCTCCAGGGTCTGCACCAGAGCGTCCAACTCTCCCTGTGCCTTCGCCAGGGCCTCGGTCATGCGGTTGAAGGAGGCAGCCAGCACCCCGATCTCGTTCCCGGTCCTCACAGGGAGCCGCTGGGTCAAGTCCCCGTGCGCAACCAGGCGGGTTCCCTCCACCAGCTCCCGAACCGGACGCACAACCCCCCGCCGGACGACCACCGCCAGAATCCCCGCCAGCAGGATGATGGTCGCGCCGGCGAAGGCAGCCGTGCGACGGGTGACACCCGCGATCTCCTCGTCCACCCGGGCCAGGGATAGGGTGATGTCCAGCACGCCCAGGACCCGCTGGTTCGTCGGATGCACGTGGCACCCCTGGGCGCAGCCGGGCTCGTTGTAGAGCGGCGTGATCATCCCCAACTGGCGCTCTCCCTCCGGGTCCCGGAAGATCCGGCCGCGGTCGGGGAGGTTCAGGCGTTCCAGGGGTTGCTCCGCGGCATGGCAGGCGTAGCAGGACTCGGCCCGCTTGTCCACGGCCGTCTTCACCTCGGACCGGTCCGTGGAGAACAGGATCGTGCCCTCCTTGTTGAACACCCGGACCCGGGTCACCCCCTCTTGCGTCCCGATGGTCTCCATGATCTGAAAGGCATCCGCCCAGCGGTTCTGGAGCATCGCATAGTGAATGCTGCGCTTGACCGTGTCGCTGAACTGGCTCGCCCCCCGGATCATGAGGTCTATGTGCTCTCGTTGTTGGTAACGGATGCTGACCCACGCGAAGATAGCGATGGAGACCAGGGCGACCCCGCACACCGCCGTCAAGAGTCTGGCTTCCAGGCTTTTCGACCAGGCCATCCCTCTTCCTCTGGCACTCAGCAGCCAAAAGAACCGCACGTGTCCCATTGCGGGCGCATCCTGAGACAGTCCGCCCCACAAGATAGGTGACTTTCTCTCAGAATATCCTAACTTGCATCGCGGGTGCCGAGAAATTCAACAGTCGAAGATGGTATGGGGGATTTCGGCGAGGGAAGTCGAAGATTGCAGACTGAAACGCCCGGATTGCTCTTCCCGTGATTGATCTCTCGACGCCTCGAGGCCAAACTCAGCTCAGAGTGACGGACATCGGTTCGCCCACGGGGCCGCGACCTCAAAGGCAGAGGCCGCCCGCAGAACGATGGCGTCCGCCAGCCTTCTCCCCACGATCTGGAGACCGATCGGAAGGCCATCCCGCGTGAACCCGCACGGGACAGTTGCTGCCGGCTGGCCCGTGAGGTTGAAGGGATAGGTGAAGGCGACCCAGGCGAGACGCGAGCCTTCGCGAAGCGCCGGCGGAGATTCCAGCCCCGCGGCGAACGGCGGCACGGCCAACGTCGGCGTCAGAAGTAGATCGTATCGCGCGAAGAACTTCCGCATCTGCTCGGTGAATGCCGCACGGGCGAAGCCCGCCTTGCCGAGCGAGACGGCGCTGAGGTGGGTCCCCTCCACCACCACTTGCACCAGGCCCGGGTCCATCCGGTCCCGCCATTCCGGGAGCAAATCGTGCAGGCGCGCGGCGATCCCGCCGTAGAAGAGGGGCGACCAGATGGGGTCCGGATCATCGAATACTCGATCCACCTCATCCACACTGCAACCCAAGAGCTCGAAACGCTTGGCTGCGGCTTCCGTCAGGACTCGCACCTGGGGGTCCACGACCGCATAGCCGAGGGTGGGGCTCCATGCCGCGCGAAGACCGCGGACCCCGCTCCCCAACCCGACTGTCAGATCCTGGCCCGTCGGGGGAAATGACAGGGGATCGCGGTCATCCGGGCCTGCCATCACCTGGAGCATCAATGCGGCGTCCCGCACCGTCCGGGTCATCGGTCCAGCGTGAGACAGCGTCCCGGTAGCCGCAGCGGGATAGACGGGGACCAGACAGCAGGTCGGCTTCAAGCCGAAGACCCCGCAAAAGCTCCCCGGGATCCTGATGGAGCCGCCCCCATCTGTCCCCACGGCGAGCGGGGCAAGGCCGGCCGCGACAGCGGCCGCCGCGCCGCCGCTCGACCCCCCCGGCGTGCAGTCGAGGTTCCAGGGATTCCGGCTGATCCCAAACAACGGCGAGTCCGTCGCCCCCTTCCACCCGAACTCTGGGGTGGTCGTCTTGCCCATCACGATCGCTCCGGCTGCCTTCAGCCGCTCGACCAGCGGGGCGTCTTCCTCCGGGACATTCCGTTCGTAGATCCGGGAGCCGAACGTCGTGCGCACACCCCGCGTGATCACCAGGTCCTTCACCGACACAGGAATCCCGTGGAGCGGCCCCAGCGGGTCGCCGCGCATCACCGCCGCCTCGGCCGCCACGGCCTCTCGTCGGGCGGCGTCGGCCGTCACCGTGCAATAGGCGTTGAGGCGTGGGTTGAGCCTCTCGATCCGATCCAGGATGGTTTCGACCACCTCCACCGGCGAAACCTTCCTGGCCTGGATCACCGTCGCCAGGTCGGCTGCGGACATGAGGGCGAGATCATCGCCGTGCATGCGTGCCTCCATGACGATGCGACCCAGGACCCCAACGGGAATGGCGTTGCCCGTTCAGGCTCCATGCCGCATAATGTGTCACCCTGACTACTGGCGGGGTCACGCCCGCCTTGTGGGGGTCCAGGTGAATCCACAAGGCCAGCCGGTCGGCGCCGACCGGCGGATTTTCCGGCTCAGCCTCTTCTTTGCCGCCATCTATTTCGTCCAGGGCATCACCGAGCCGGGCGCTGGGATCGCCAGCCAGCCGATCTTCTTCCTGCTCAAGGACGGACTGCGCCTGGGCGTCTCCCAGGCCGCGACATTCCAGGCGATCGTCTCCCTGGCCTGGAACGTGAAGCCGCTGTACGGCCTGATCTCCGACTTCTTCCCCCTGTTCGGCTACCGCCGCAAGAGTTATCTGCTCCTGACCACCGGTCTGGCCGCGACCGCCTGGTTCGTGTTGGGGTCGCAGTCCGTGTACGGCTACGTGTCCGCGCTGCTCCTGCTCATGCTTTGCGGACTCGGTCTCGCCTTTTCCGATGTCCTGTGCGACGCGGTGATGGTCGAGACGGGCAAGCCCCTGGGAATGACGGGCAGGTTCCAGGCCGTCCAGTGGGGCGCCATCAACACCGCCAGCGTCCTGGCCGGCATCGGGGGAGGCTGGCTCTCGGCCCATGCCTCGTACCAGCGCACCTTTCTGCTCGTCTCTCTCTTCCCCCTGATCAGCCTGGTGGCCACCCTGCTGTGCGTGAGCGAGCCCCGCTCCCACTTCGACCGAGAGGCGTTCCGGACCACCGCGCGGGCCGTCCGAGGTGCCGCGCGGTCCCGGCCCTTCTGGGTTGCGGCCGCCTTCATCTTCCTGTGGAACTTCAGCCCTTCCTTCGGCATCGCCCTCGAGTATCACCTGGTGGACACCTTGGGGTTCTCCAAGATCTTCCTGGGTACCCTGGACTCCCTGGGCAGCGCTGCGGCGATCCTCGGCGCCGCCGTGTTCGGAAGAATCTATCGGCGCCTTCCCATGCGGCCCCTGCTCAACCTCAGCGTGGCCGTCGGGGTCATCTCCACCCTCGCGTATCTCGGGCTGGTCGGGCGGTGGTCCGCCGCGGCCCTCACCATCGGCACCGGCGCCATCTCCATGATCGCCACGCTGGCGACCTTCGACCTCGCCGCCCGTTCGTGCCCGGACCGGGCCGAGGGGACCTTCTTCGCCGCCCTGATGTCCATCGCCAACATCGGCACCGCCGGCTCGGCCTTTGTGGGGGGAAAGCTCTACGAGTGGTTCGGACTGAATCCGTTGATCCTGGTGAGCAGCCTGGCGACGGCGGCCTGCTGGTTGGTCGTCCCCTGGATCAGACTGGATGGCCCGTCTGGTTCTCCCGAATCGAAGGCTGAATGACGTCCTCCTTCCTGATCCGACCTGGCTCCCGCAGGAGTTGGACCACCATGACGCCGATCCGACCATTGATCAATTCCGGTCTTGGCGTCTTGGCGGTTCAAGCTTTTTCGGGTCGGGGTCAGAAGACCAGGGAAACCAGGAGCACCCAGAGCCACCCCATGAGGGCCGCGGCCGCCCAGACGAGACACTGCCGAAGCAGGCTCAGCTTTCGCAAGGCGATCTCCGCCCGATGGTAGAGCCTCCGGGCAACATCCTCCATCAGGTCCCCCGCTTCCAGCGGGGCCAGGTCCGAAAGTCTCGGGGAGACATCCATCGGGGTATCCGCCGACAGGGTCCGGCTGTGTGCCGCAAAGACGAGCGAGACGCCGGCGGCGCCCAGGAAGACGCTGCCGCCGCTGAGGAGCAGAACGCGGAGGGCGGACGACCCCTCCGGTCCGATGAGCAGGCTCTGGAGCCTGTCCGCCCGCACACTCAGCGTGGCGAGCAGAATGCCCAGGAAGAGCAGGGTGTAGCCCACCTTTTCGTCAGCCAAGCGAAGCGCACCCTCGGCCGCCCCACAGGCGGACCGCAGAAAGGAAAGCTGGAGCGAACCGGCGTCACCTCCGCTCACGGCCCGACCTCTGTCCCCCACAGCTCGGGGATGAGCTTCTCCAGGCCCAGGGCCCGCAGGGTCTCGGGCCGGGGGCGGCCGGTCTTCCGATCGTACCCCACGCACTCGTACCAGACATCCAGCATCCGCTCCCAGTGCGGCAGGATGCTCTGGCCCTTCGCCGGGCCGTCCAAGGGCGTGGAGGCATAGCGGGTCGAGGGCCGCTCCAGCTCTGGACCGATCCCGCAGCGCACGTCGAACGCCCGGAACAGGGCCGCCGCCCGGCGGCCGACATGCAGGGCCTCCTCCTTTGTGACTTCCCAGCCCGTGGCCGCGTTGAGGGTGCGGCACATGCTTTCCAGCAGGGTGCGCGTCGTGAAGAGACACGCGCCCAGGCAGTCCTCGAAGTGCCGCCGCCCCAGAAACCGCCCCACCATCCTCGCCACCGCCTCCGGGTCGAACGGATTGATCCGGGCCGGGAGTCCCAGCTCGGTCGGATGCACCGGGGGGCCGGACTCCAGCGTCCCGGTGCTGCCGGTGCAGGTGTCGAGCAGTTCGTCCCAGCGCGCCCGGTGGTCATGGCCCCGTGGGGATGCCCCCTTCATCGTGTAGATGGCGCACTCCGCCGCCGGCCCCCCGATCGCCTCTGCGGCCCGCTTCACACCCTCGGCCAGGATGTCCCCGAAGCCCTCTCGGCGGGCGATCATGCTGAGGAGCCGGGCCGCCCCCTCGGCGTCGCCCCACTGGAGCCTCAATCCGCCCAACTGCTCGGGCGTGAGATATCCCTTCTCCTGGCACTCCATCACCCAGCCAACCAGCCACCCGAACTCGTTCACGTCCACGCAGGCCCGGTCCACCTGGGTGTTGAGCCACGAGATGGCCACGGGGTCGGTGCACCCGATGGTCCAGCCCGCCCCCGCCCAGCCCTCGTACTCCGGCTCGTCCACCATCTCACCCTTGTGGGGGCCGACCGGGATCACCTGCATGTGACAGTGGTGCATCCCGCAGGCGTTGCACTGATGGCCCCGATGGTCGAAGCCCTGGCGCAGGCTGGGGGCCTCCCAGGCGGACATGTCCGCCTCCGCCGGCGGCACATTGGTCGTGTAGTTCTTGATCGGCAGCCCCCCGAAGCTGTGGAGGTTGAGGACCCCGGGGAGCGTGCCGTACTCGTACAGGGAGCGGGCGGACGGGCTCGTCTTCAGCTCGTGGGCGATCTCATCGGCCGCCTGCAACAGGCCGCGCGGGTCCGGAACCCGAAGGGCATGCGCCCCCCGGACGATGGCGACGGCCTTGAGCCGCTTCTTTCCCATGACGGCGCCGCACCCGTTCTTGCTGGCCACGTGACCATAGTCGCCGGCAACGGCGGCGAACCGCACCAGCCTCTCGCCGGGGGGTCCGATGCTGTACACGCTCATCTGATGGCCGGAGAGCCCGTGCTCGGCCTGGAGAACGTCCTGGGTCTCCCAGGTGTCCTTTCCCACCAGGTGCGCCGCGTCGCGCAGTTCCACCAGATCGTCATGGATGAAGAGGGAAACCCAATGCGGGGATTGGCCCTGGACGACCACGGCGTCATAGCCCGTGGACTTGAGGCATGCCCCGAAGAACCCGTTGGCCTGGGTGGAGGTCGCCCCGTTGGTCATCGCCCCCCGCGTCACGAGGCACAGGGTGCCGGTCCCCCACACCGGCAGGCCGGCCAGTGGGCCGGTCGCCAGGATCAGCCGGTTGTCCGGGTGGTCCCAGGGAACCTCGGCGCGGACCTCCTCCCACAGGATCTTGGCCCCGAGGCCCGCCCCGCCGAGGTACAACCGCATCTCCTCGGGAGACCAGGCGTGGGACCAGATCCGGCCGCTCGTCAGATCGACGCGCAGGATCTTCCCCGCGTAGCAGCCAGGCATGTTCCCGCTCACCGATCACTCCTCGCTGTCGCTCGAAATCCCGATGGCCAACGCCCAATCACATGACCTGTCCCGCCGGCACCGACGGTCGGTCGAGGATGGTTTCTGAGAGAAGATGGGCAGTCGTGCCCGAGGCAATGAACGCCGGCTTGATGTTGAAAGGGTTGCGGGCGAGGTGCGGCTTCCACGAGGCCAGGCCGCGGCCCGACTGCACGAGACCCTTGAGCATCCCGACGTCATTGGTGGTCCAGATGTCGTTGGCCTTCCCCAGGATCATGGCGCCGGTGAGTCTGTCACCTCGCCACAAGAGCTTCCGGTAGGCAAACCGCTCCGGCCTCACCGCGGTCACGGTCTCGGCCGACTGGTCGTCCCAGGCCCCGAAGCTGGCGACATCCAGGTGGCAGACCTCCACGATGTTCATCAGAAGGCTGCCCCGGTAGGCAACGTCTCTGCCCGCCATGTTGGCCCCGGCCACCCGCCCGTGCTCCATGGCGGTCGGCTCGATGGCGTGGACCGCCGCCTCGCCCGTCACCAGATCGCGGCCCTCGGCCATGTCCCCCGCGGCATAGACGTTCGGGACGCTCGAGCGGAGGCGGTCGTCCACCACGATCCCGCGGTTCACCCGCACCCCGGACCCGTCCAGCCATTCCAGGTTGGTCCGGATCCCCGTGGCCATGATGATCAGGTCCGACACCAGCTCTTCCCCTCCCTGGAGCCGGAGCCGCTTCCGATCTCCCGCCGCCTCGATCGCCGTCAGGGTGACGCCCGTCCGCAGCTCCACCCCGTGCCGCCGGAGCCAGGCCTCGACCATCCCGGCCGCCGTGGCGTCCACCATCCGGGGGAGCACCCGGGGCGCGATCTCCACGATGGTGAGCTTCGCCCGGAGCGCCAGGATGGCGTTCAGGATGGTGAAGGCGATGAACCCCGCCCCCACCATGACCACATGGCTGTCCGGCCGGATCCCCGCCAGGACGCCCCGCGCCTCCTCGAGTGTCCAGAAGCTGTGGACCCCCGGCCCGTCGGCGCCCGGGACGGGCGCCCGGACGGCCGAGGAGCCCGTGGCGATCAGGAGATCGTCGTACGTGAGCTCCGTGCCGTCATCCAAGGTCAATTTGCTGACGGCCGCCTCGAGCTTCACCGCTCGCCGGCCGATGTGGGTGTGGACCCCGAGCTGCGCCAGGCGCGCCGGGGTCGCGGTGAACACGTGCGACTCGGCGATGGTCCGTCCCAGGTAGTAGGGCAACACCATCCGGGAGTACGGGCGCTCCGCCGAGACCAGGACGATCTTCGACTCCCCGCGGTCGTGCTCGCGGATGGTCAGGATGGCGTTCAAGCCGGCGGTCCCCCCGCCCACGACCACGTGCCGCCTGGCCATCATCCGACCTCCGCGACGACACCGGCCGTGGCGAGTTGCCGCTCCGATCGCCTGGCAGCAAAGGCGCCGAGCCAGTCGGCCGTCTCCGCCTCCACGTACTCGATGGCGGCGGTGGGGCACGCCTCGGCGCAGGCGGGGCTGCCCCCGCAGAGGTTGCACTTGAAGGCCTTCCGGGTCTCCGGGTTATAGAAGATGGTGCCGTAGGGGCAGGCGATGGTGCACAGCTTGCACCCGACGCACCGGTCCTCCAGGACCACCTTGGCCCCCACCGGCGAGATGGTGATGGCCTCCACGGGGCAGGCCGTCATGCACCAGCCTTCCGCGCACTGGGTGCAGGTGTACGGGGCGTAACTCGTGTGCCCCTCGAAGGGTGAGACCCGGATCACCGACCGTGCGGGCTGAAAGGTGCCCGTCTGCATGTACGAGCACGCCAGCTCGCAGCGCATGCAGCCGGTACACCGCTCGGGAACGATTCGCAACACCTTCATGAATGGCCCTCAAGGAATGGTGAGAGGTGAATCGCGACGCTGAGGGCTGCCGAGCATCTCCTCGCCCTCACGTCTGATCCGCGCTGGAGCGCGGGAATCGGCCCGTTCCTTATAACATGCCAAGGCGGGATCGTCCAAGGGGTGAAGCCACCCCGGCACGACCCTCGAAGTGTCCGGCGCCGGCCGACGGGTTGCCCCGCGGAAGAGACGCGGTCACGCCCATCCACCCAGCCGGGTTTCTGTCCATGATCCAGAGGATGTTACATTCCAGGCAGGCTGTCCAGTGCCCGATGCTACAGGTCCCCTCCGATGTCCTCTCCTGGATTTCACTCCCGCAATTTCGCTGTTCTCTTTCCGGCGACTCCCTGCTATTATTTCTTCATGCCCAGGCTGGCCCGCCTGCGTATGCGAAGGTCCTCCACGGGCGCCTCCTCCTGCTCGCCTCCTCCAGCGCCCACGTCGCTGCATCCTGCCTCCCTGGTCTCGCTCGAAAGTCGGCGCCGATTCGAGAGACTGATCTCCGGATTCTCGGCGCTGCTCATCATACTCCCCACGAAGAAGCAGGTAGAGGTCCGAAGTGCGGTCGCTGGGGGGACCGCCGCAGATCCTCCATTCTGTCGCGTCGCCGGCCGAGGCCCGGGCCAAGGCATGCACCCAGGCGGCATGACCGAGCGTGCTCCCTGTCTAGCAAACCGGGAGGGGTAGCATGAGTGCACCCAAGAGTCGGAAGGGCCAGACGCCGGAGGGCGTCAATGCAAGCGCGGCGCATCCTGTACCCGCCCCGGACGCGCCGTTCGACCCGGGCACATTCCTGGCCAAGGTCGGGGAAGGCCGATCGACCATGGACTACCGCAAGAACCGGATTGTGTTTGCGCAAGGCGACAAAGCGGATGCCGTGTTCTTCCTCCGGAAGGGGAAGGTCAAGCTGACGGTTGTGTCCAATCAAGGGAAGGAGGCGGTCGTGGCCATTCTCGACGAGGGCGCCTTCTTTGGGGAAGGCTGCCTGGTCGCGCAGCCACTCCGGATGGCGACGGCCGCCACGTTGACGCCGTGCGCCATCCTGCGGCTGGAAAAGTCGGCCATGATCCGGCTGCTCCACACCGAGCCGGCCTTCGGCGAGCGGTTCATCGCTCACCTGCTCGCCCGCAACATCCGCATCGAAGAGGATCTCGTGGATCAGTTGTTCAATTCCGCGGAGAAGCGGCTCGCGCGGCTGCTGCTGCTGCTGGCCAACTTCGGGAAGGAGGGGAAGCCGGAGGCCGTGATTCCGAAGATCAGCCAAGAGACCCTGGCGGAGATGATCGGCACCACCCGCTCGCGGGTCAACTTCTTCATGAACAAGTTCCGCAAGCTGGGGTTCCTCGACTACAACGACGGGCTGGAGGTCAACAGTTCCCTCCTGAACGTCATTCTGCACGACTGACTGCCACCCCCGACCGGCGGCGCGCACCCGTGCCACCATTTTCGCCCCCCTGTGCAATATTGAACAGACGGCTCAGCCCACCCCGGGTACTCTCCTCCCGCTCGGATCATATCCCGATTCTTCCCTGCGATGCGGAGGCACGACTGCTTCCAGCGCGAGGGATTCCCGAGGAGCCGCTCCTGTGCCCGCCAAACAGCATGCAGGGAGATCGTGGTCGACCGGGGGTTCCCCCGTCGCGGGAGGCACGATCTCCACACTCCCGCTCAATCGATCCAGGGCACACTCCCGGCGTTCGGGGATGATCGCCTCCCGCTTCAACTGAGCGATCGCGATGCAGGGATGGACGGACCGTCAAGCCGGCCGGCAGTCGGGGCGGTCCCACGGCTCTCGATTTCCCGTCCCCGCCCCGGCGGGTCAGGGGTCATGTTTCCCCGGCAGGGTCTCACCGCGCGGACCGCAACGGAGAGAACCATGACGGACTGCGGAAGTGTCCCACGACGCCTCCTGCTCATCGACGACGATCCATCATTGCGAACAACGGTCGGGTGTCTTCTCCGGAAATTCGGACACACGGTGGAAGTGGCCGAGAGCGGTTCTGCCGGTCTGGCGCTCCTCCGGCAGAAGCCGGTGGACCTGGTGCTGACGGACCTCAAGATGCCGGGACTCACGGGGTGGGACGTGGCCCGGCTGGTGAAAGCCACGCACCCGCGACTTCCGGTGGTCCTCGTGACCGGGTGCGCGCAGACCATTCCTCCCGACCAGCCGGAGCGGTCGTGGGTGGACGCGATCCTGGCGAAGCCGTGCGGCGCGGCAGCCATGCTGGCGGTGATTGGCGCGCTGACCCGGGACCTCGCCGACGTCTCGTGCTCCGGTGGCCCGGAGAAGCCGGTGCGCACGACGGTGAGGGGACGGCCGATGGGCGCTCCGGCGGCGGGGGATGTGGAGGAGGCGCCGGTGGATGTGCACGGCCCTTCCATGCCGCGGTACCTCCCGGGCGCCGAGCTCGCATGAAGACTGCCGACCGCACGCCTGGTCTTCAGGCAACGAGTTCACCCGCACCATCCCTGTCAGGGGGGCAGCCCATGGCCACGATCGTCGAGTACACGGATCGGAAAAGGGCCCAGAACGGGTATCCGAAACGCATCATCTCCCCCACGCGTGCCCAGCCCTGCTGTTATTCGGACATGGAGGAGCTCGGGACGTCTCACGAGACGGAGCGATGGGTCTATCAGTACAAGCGCTGCCGGCAATGCGGGTTCACGGTCCGTGTGATTCTGCGCGAAATCCCCGACGATGTCCTGGTGGGGACGTTGCGTCGGATCCTGGCGACATCCTTCCAGCGAAACGCTCCGGAATTCTAGGGGCCGCGGCTCTCACCCTCGCTGCGGTGCGAGGAAACCTGCAGTCCGCGCGTGCGGCCGACCGCGGGTGTGGTGGGCCCTCCATTCCTTCCGAATCCGCCATCGCCGCTCTTCGTTCAGGGGGATCAGCCAGTCGAGGCATTCCCGGCGCCTCTTCCCGCTGAAGCGGTCCCGCAAGGTATCAGCCTGCGCGCCCTGCAAGCGGTCGGCTATCCCATCACCAAGGATGCCGAAGACCACCTGAGCCGTCCGCGGACTCGTGCACTGGAGACCCCATTCAAGCCGACGCCGCCTGTCTCCGGCCCCGGGCGAGTGGCAGCCGACCTTGCATGCGCGGGGCAGACACCTCCACCGTGAGCGGATCAGGCTGAGGGGTCATGGACGAACGATCTTCACAGCCTCGGGTCCAGCACCGAGACGCCGAGCAGCGATTCGGGGCGCGGTGATTGACGCGTGGGTCCCCGGTCCGGCTGGAGCACCAGCGTCGCCAGCGGGGGGAGCGTGAGGTGCACGGAATGGTTCTGGCCATGCCTGGGGACGGCCTCGGTCATGACGCCTCCGGCGTTGCCCACGTTGCTTCCGCCGTAGATCGCTGCGTCGGAGTTGAGCAGCTCCCGGTAGAAGCCACCCCGGGGAACCCCGATCCTGTAGCCGTGCCGAACCACTGGCGTGAAGTTGCAGACGAACACCAGGAAGTCCTCGGGGTCGCGCGCGCGCCGCAGAAACGAGACCACGCTCCCCTCCCAGTCGTTGCAGTCGATCCACTGGAAGCCTGCGGGCTCGAAATCCACCTGATGCATGGCGGGTTGGCTCCGGTAGAGGCGGTTCAGGTCCTGGACCATCCGCTGCAGCCCCCGGTGGAATGGCCCCATCCCCAGGAGATGCCAGTCCAGGCTCGCCTCGTGGTACCACTCGCTCGTCTGGCCGAACTCCCCGCCCATGAACAAGAGCTTCTTCCCCGGGTGCCCGTACATGAATCCGAAAAAGCTCCGCAGGTTGGCGAATTTCTGCCAGTCGTCTCCGGGCATCTTCCGGTGGAGCGAGCCCTTGCCGTGGACCACCTCATCGTGAGACAGGGGAAGGATGAAGTTCTCGTGCCACGCGTACAGCAGGCCAAAGGTCAGGTTGTTGTGGTGGTGCCTCCGGTGGACCGGATCCTTGCTCATGTAGACCAGCAGGTCGTGCATCCAGCCCATGTTCCACTTGTACCCGAATCCCAGCCCCCCCAGATGCACGGGCCGGGAGACCATGGGCCAGGCCGTGGACTCCTCGGCGACGGTCATGACTTCAGGATGATACCCGTACACCGTTTCATTGAACCGCTTCAGGAAGGCGACGGCCTCCAGGTTCTCGCGCCCGCCGTATTGATTTGGGATCCAGTCTCCTTCCCGACGGCCATAATCCCGGTAGAGCATGGAAGCCACGGCATCCAGCCGGAGTCCGTCGATGTGGTACCGGTCCAACCAGAAGAGCGCGCTCCCGATGAGGTAATTGGCCACCTCGTTCCGCCCGTAATTGTAGATCCGCGTCCCCCAATCGGGGTGCTCGCGCAGACGCGGATCGTCATGCTCGTACAGATGCGTCCCGTCGAAGTAGGCCAGGCCGTACGGATCGCTGGGGAAGTGGGCCGGTACCCAATCCAGGATCACGCCGATTCCCTGCTGGTGCAGGCGATCCACGAAGGCCATGAAATCCTGCGGGCCGCCGTAGCGGACCGTGGGCGCGTACAGGCCGATGCTCTGATAGCCCCAGGAGCCGTAGAACGGGTGCTCCGTGATCGGCAGGAGCTCCACGTGCGTGTAGCCCATCTCCTGCATGTACTGGCCCAGCGCGTCGGCCGCTTCCCGGTAGGTGAGGAACTCGCCCTTCTCGTTTCTCCGCCACGAACCGAGGTGCACCTCGTAGATGGCGATGGGGGCGTCCAGGGCGTTCCTCGTCCTCCGCCCCTCCATCCATTCCGCATCCTCCCACTCGTAGCCAAGGTCGGTCACCACGGACGCGGTCGGCGGGTTGGCCCGCTCGAAGGCGAAGGCGTAGGGGTCCGCCTTCAACGCCAGCAGCCCGCCCTGTCGGGACAGGATCTCAAACTTGTAGAGACTCCCCGCTGTGAGGCCGGGGATGAAGATCTCCCAGACGCCGTTGCCAGGATGGAGTCGCATGGGGTGCACCCGGCCGTCCCAGCGGTTCCAGTCCCCCACAACGCTGACCCGGCGCGCGTTGGGCGCCCACACGGCGAAGAGGACGCCGGGCACCCCTTCCAGGGCGAGCCCGTGCGCCCCCAGCTTCTCGTAGGAGCGGTAGTGTCTGCCCTGGCCGATCAGGAGCAGATCGAAGTCGCTGAGCGTGGAGAGGAAGCGGTACGGGTCCTCCACCTGCCGGCTGCCCGCGCCGTCCACCACTTCCAGCCGGTAAGGAAACGCAGCCTGGCACTGAGGATACACCGCCTCGAAGAGCCCGTCGGCGTGGATCCGGTCCATGGCTCGCGGCGGCTGGGCCGAGCCGATCGGCACCACCGTGACCTTCTCCGCCCCGGGGAAGAAAGCCCGGATGGCGACGGCGCTCTGCCTCCTGCGGACTATTGCATGCGGGCCCAGGATCGCGAAGGGATCTCCCTGCTCCGCGCGGACGATGGACCGGATCACGTCTTTCGTAAGTGTGGCCACGCTCACGAGCCTCCCCGCCCCGTGGCGGACGGTTTCCGCAAGGCCTGCGCTCAAGTGCGAGCCAGCATATCACAGACGCAGAGTGTTCACCACAGAAGCGGCAGGGGCTTCATCCAGGGAGGACATGGCAGAACCTGCAGCGGGTCGGAAGGATCGGGCCCCGGCGGCGACTCCTGAATCCGCGTCCTCGGAATCGCTTGCCGGGGCCCGTGCGTTGCGATCGACGTCCTTTACTTCTTCCCTCCGAGCACGGAATCCTTCATGGCCTTGGCCACCCGGAATCGGACCACACGCTTGGCGGGAATCTTGATGGCCTCGCCGGTCTGCGGGTTCCGCCCCATCCGGGCCTTCCGGTTCACCAGAACCAGCTTGCCCAGGCCGGGGATGGTGAAGCCGTTCTTGGCCTCCTTGGCGGCGAGCCTGGCCTGCTCGTCGAGGAAGGCGGCCGCGGTCTTCCGGGGAACGGCGAGCTTGTCCGCGAAGTGGGATACGGTCTGCGCCTTGGTCATCGCCTTCGCCATGCTGGTCTCCTTTCGCTAGAGTGTGTGACGGGAGCCCCCGAGGTAACGCGCTCTCTCCGCGCCTCTTGGCCAAATTCCCCGGGAAACTACCATACTCCGCGGCTGGCCACAAGGGTTTCATGCACGGGTGCCGGGGACCGCGAGATCCGAGAGGGGGAGGGGGCCGCGCCAGGCGATCCGCGCCAGATGGGATACCCGGTGCTGAGGGTCCCCAGGTCTCCGGGTTTTTCTTTGACCCCCAGGGAGAGCCCGGGTATTCTCGAATGCCTCCACGCCGCGCTGCGGGTCGCGGGGGTCGGGCCGGAGTGAGACACCTCGTCGAAGGAGGAAGCATGCCACGCATCGGGTTCATCGGCCTCGGACTCATGGGACAGCCCATGGCCCGACGCCTGCTGGAGACGGGGCATCCGCTGACGGTATGGAATCGAACGGCGGGGAAGGCGAAGACCCTGCTCGCCTCCGGAGCGGCCTGGGCGGACTCCCCCAAGGCCCTCGCCCGGGCCTCGGATGTCGTGATCACCATGGTCACCGATTCCGCAGCCTCGGAGCAGCTGGCCTGCGCGCCCGGGGGGATCCTGGATGGCGCCCCTCCGGGAAGCATCCTCATCGACATGAGCAGCATCACGCCCGAGACCTCGCGCTCCATCGCTGAGCGGGCCCGGGCCAAAGGCATCGCCATGCTGGACGCGCCCGTCACGGGTGCGCCCAGGCTCGCCTCGGAGGGGAAGCTCGGCATCATGGTGGGCGGCCCCAGGGAGATCTTCGAGCGCTGTCTGCCCATCCTTCACGCCATGGGGGTCAAGATCGTTTACGCCGGCGGCAACGGGATGGGCGCCACCCTCAAGCTGGTGAACAACCTGATCCTGGGCGTCGCCATCCACGCCAGCGCCGAAGCCTTGGTCCTGGCCGCCAAAGCCGGCCTGGATCCGCAGTCCGTCATCGAGATCACCTCCGTCGGCGGCGCCCGGACCGGCGCCATGGAGACCCGCGGCCCCCGCATGGTGACGCGGGACTTCTCCCCCCACTTCTCCGTGAGCAACATGTACAAGGATCTGTCGAACGCGCTGATGCTCGCAGAGCAATGCGGGGTGTCGCTGCCCGTCGCCAGCGCGGCGCGGGAGATCCTGCGGGCGGCGAAGACTCAAGGGAAGGGCGACCTCGACTCCTGCGTTGTCCTGACCGTCCTGGAGAGCCTGGCGGATGCGGTCGTGACGCCGAAGGCGTGACGTCGGATGGAAGGGAAGCGCAGATCAACCCGCCGGGAGGCGCGCCTCACCCGCGCCTCCCGGCGGTGCTCACGGTCGATTGGAACGGCTACCCGATAATCCCCGCCTCTTTCAGGATGCCCCGCAGCGTCTCGCGCTGCGCCTCGTTGAGGGGAAGCATCGGGCTGCGCGGGCTGCCCCCATAGAATCCCACCATCTCCATCGCCGCCTTCAACCCCGGCACGCCGAACTGAGCGGTCACCGCCATATTGGCGGCAATCATGCGGAGCTGGAGATCCCTGGCATCTTCCTGCTTGCCATGCTGGAAGAAGCTCAAGATGTCGCAGCACTGCTGCGGTGCGATGTTGGCCAGGGCCAAGACCCCGCCGACCGCCCCGATGCACAGGGCAGGATAGAGGAATCCCGCCGAGCCGGCCAGCACCTGGAACCCCGGGCGGGCGGAGCGGATGATCTGGCCCAGCTTGGCCAGGTTCCCCCCGCTGTCCTTGACGCCGGCGATGTTCGAATGCTGGGACAGCTTGATGATCAGGTCGGCCGACATGTCCACGCCGGTGTTGGCGGGCATGTTGTACACGCTGACGGGGATGGGGGAGGCATCGGCCACGCGCGTGTAGTAGTCCGTGAGGCCGGCGTTGTCCATCTTGGACTTGTAGTAGCTCGGGCTGATCAGGAGGGCCACGTCCGCGCCCAGTGCCGCCGCCTGCTTCACCAGGGCGATGGTGCAGTGGGTGGATTCGCAGCCGCAGCCGGCCATGAAGCGCTTGCCCGAGGGGATCAGCTTTCGCGCCGCCTCGAAGTAGGTCAGCTTCTCGGACTCGCTGAGGTATGGCATCTCGCCGTTGCTCCCCAGGACCACGTAGCCAGTCAGCGGATACCGGTTCCATCTCTCGAAGTTGGACGCCAGGGCCTTCAGGTCCAAGGCTCCCGCCGCGTCGAACGGCGTGGGGATGGGGGGGAAGATGCCGGCCATCGAGACTTTCGCAGCAGTCATGTTCTCCTCCTTGGTTTGCGCGAATCGATCAGGTGGGCGCCAGTCTAGCACACCAGGGTCGGTTTCCGAGCAGCCATTGGCCCGGGTCTCGTCCCTTGTACGGTCAAGCAAACCGGCCGTACCGGCGACGGGGCGGGAGAGGCCGCTACGACTTCCCCTGTGCCGAGAGGGTGGCGGGGCTGAGCTCGCCCGCGGCCTCCCGGTCGAGGTACAGGTAGCACCGCGGATGCATGCGCAGGATCGACGCGGGGACCATCGGTCCGATCTCGCCCTCCAGACACGCCTTCACCGCCCGCGCCTTCCGCCGCTCCGGAACCGTGCAGATGATGCTGGCAGAGCTCATGATTTGCCGGACAGACATCGAGATGGCCCGTCGTGGGACATCCTCCAGCGTCTTGAACCAGCCCTCCCCGAATTGCTGGCGCCTGCAGGCCTCATCCAGGTTCACGATGAGGTACGGTGTCTCCGTCGTGAAGTCGGCCGGTGGATCGTTGAAGGCCAGATGGCCGTTTTCCCCGATACCCACGAATGCCACATCAATCGGAGTGGCGGCGAGAAGGCCGTTCAGCCGTACGATCTCAGCTTCCAGGTCCCGGGCATCGCCCTCGATGAAGTGCACCGTTCCGATGGGCACGCGGCTCGTGAGTCGCTCCCGGAGGTACCGGCGGAAGCTGGCCGGGTGTTCTGAGGTGAAGCCGATATACTCATCCAGATGAAACATGGTCGTCCGCTCCCAGGGGATACCCCGGGCGGCCACGAGGTTATGCAGAAAGCTGAACTGTGAGGCCCCGGTGGCCGCAATGAAGGCGGCCTTCCCGTTCCGCGCGATGGCGTCCCGTAGCAGGGACGCCGCCTTCTCTGCGGCCGCTTTCGCCATCGCCTCTGCGGTTGCCTGGACCGATACGTGCATGGTCGCCCCTTCTCTTTCGCACGTGCGGAGTTTCCGCTGCGGCCTCCTGTCCTCGGCACACGGCGTGGCTTTGTATATCAGGCAATTGCCCGAAAGGCAATAGAACTCCATTCCAGGCCTCGCCGGCAACCGCGCCCGGGCAGGCGGGAGGGGAGGGCCGGCGCAGAGGACATGTCGGGAAACGGAGGTCAGGCGGACACAGGGGAAGGGCCGGAGGTCGCGGTCGGGAAGCGCAATTGCCCAAGAGAAATCGCCCCCCTGGTCTTCGATCTCACCGAGGCCCCGGAGGGCGATTCCAGTTGTGTGAATTGGTGGAGGTGGGGGGAGTCGAACCCCCGTCCGAGAACCTGTCAGTAAAGGCCTCTACGTGCGTAGCCGGCGGTTTGTGTCTCGCCGCCAAGGGACCCCGCCGGCGGGGTTCTCGGCAGCCAGCCCATTGGTTTTCGTCCTGCCGATCCCGGGCCAGGATCGCCAGGCTTAGCCTACCTGTCTGACGCCCTGATCTCACCCGGCAGGCGCGGTGAGGAGGACGTCGCTGCTAGTTAGGCAGCGAGTGCCAACTCTGCGTCGGCAGTTGTGTTTTTCCCACCTTTTTACGAGTCGGTGGGGACTCGGCACGCCACCTTTACCCCCTTGTCCCCGTCGAAACCGGTGCACCCCCTGTCGTGAAAGCCTGCGCGCATTCGTCGCAGACACCAGACATGCAGCAGTCTAGAACCGGGCGAGCGCAATGTCAACCTCTGAGCGCCGAGCACGGTGGAAGTCTGCCTTCTCGAAACGCGCAGGCTCGCCCCTGCGGGTCACTCGTCCGGATGATTCGCCCTGCCCCGGGACACCCGGGCGACCTCTCGGTCAGCCTCGCGCTGCTTGATGTCCTCGCGCCTGTCGTACTGTTTCTTGCCTCTGGCCAAGGCGATCTCGACCTTCACATGTCGTCCCTTCAGGTAGAGGCTGAGCGGAACGAGGGTCAGTCCTTTCTCCTCGACCTTGCCGATCAGGCGTCGGATCTGCTCCCCCCGCATGAGGAGCTTGCGAGGGCGAAGGGGGTCCGGGTTGAAGCGGCTGGCGGCAAGGTAGGGGCTGATGTGGCAGTTGTGAAGGAACAGCTCCCCCCGCTCGAAGGCCGCGTAGCTGTCCCGCAGGTTGGCCCGGCCCTGGCGGATGGACTTCACCTCGCTCCCCAGGAGGGCGATCCCCGCCTCGTAGGTCTCTTCGATGTGGTAGTCGTAGCGGGCCTTGCGATTCGTGGAGAGGAACCTGGCTCCCTCCGCCTGCTCCCGCTTCTTTGCACCCCCGGATGGTGGCATGGCAGGATGACTGTATTCGACCGGCCCATCCGCGGCAAGGGAATTCGGGCGGGTACCCAGGAAGAGAGCCGAGTGCCGGCGGCCCTCGTGGCCGGAAAGGCGCGGGGCCGGTCCGCCACAGGCGGACCGGCCCCGTCGTCTCTGCCC
The DNA here is from genome assembly GCA_035455275.1 of Methylomirabilis sp. (SeqCode). Classification (GTDB taxonomy): domain Bacteria; phylum Methylomirabilota; class Methylomirabilia; order Methylomirabilales; family 2-02-FULL-66-22; genus 2-02-FULL-66-22. Next base: position 31,726 of record DATIFO010000129.1, read on the forward strand.
GAGCAGGAACTGTTACGCGGTGGCCTTGGCGGTCTTGCCGACGGGCTCCGGCCGCCTCGCCATCACCATGCACACCAGGGAGACAACAGCCAGGATGCCTGCCGTGTAGAACGCGGCCACATAGTTCTGATAGGCCTTGAACATGTAGCCAGCGATCACGGGGCCCACGATCCCGGCCACGCCCCACGCCGTGAAGACCCAGCCGTAATTGATCCCGAGGTTCTTCGTCCCGAAGAAGTCCGCCACCGTGGACGGGAACACCGAGAGGAGCGTGCCGTAGCAGTAGTAGGCGATGAACAGCACCACGTAGATGATCCCGATACTGGTGGTGTTCGCCAGCATGAGCATGGAGATAGCCGAGATCAGGATCATCAGGCGCAGCGTCTGCAAGCGGCCCATCGCGTCGGACAGCCACCCCGAGAAAATCCGCCCGCCCGCGTTGCCGACGGCCCCGAGCACCAGGGTCAGTACGGCCGCTGTAGCCGGCATCCCGACGCTCCGCCCGTAAGGGATGAGTTGGCTGATGGTCATCAGGCCGGCCGACGCGCCCAGGCAGTAGCCGATCCACATCAGGGGGAACTGGGGCGTCCGGACCATCTCCGACGGGGGATAGTCATAGGTCGTGGCGGAGACCTTGGCGCTCGGCGGGGGCGGAACCCAGCCCGCCGGCTTCCAGCCGACCGGGGGGTTCTGGAGCAGGAAGGCCCCGATGATCGTGGCCACGAAGAAGCCGATCCCGAGCCAGAGGAAGGTCCCGCGCCACCCCAGACCACTCAGCATCGGCGGGCCGATGAAGGCCAGGATGGCCGAGCCGCCGCCATAACCCGCCACGGCCAGACCGACCGCCAGACCTCGCCGGTCCGGGAACCACTTGGACAAGACCGGGATGGGGGTCGCATAGCCAAACCCGTTCCCAAACCCCATGACGCCACCGAAGGTGAAGAAGATCCACCCCAGGCTATTGGTGAAGCTAGCCAGGATGAAGCCAAGGCTTAGTCCGATGGAGCCGATTACGGAGATCTTGAACGGTCCCAGCTTGTCCTGAAGGCGGCCCGCAATGACGAAGGACATCCCGAACACGAACACGGCGATGGTGAAGATCCAGGAGGTCTGCGCACGGTTCCAGCCGAACTCCTTCTCCAGCGGTGCAACGAAAATGCTCCACGCGTACAGGGACCCAAGTGATAAGTTCATCAGGAGCGCGCCCACCACCCGCCACCATCGATTGATATAACCCTCTGCGCTCATCCCTGCCTCCTTTGCGGCATCTCCGCCGCCTCCCTCAGGGACCCGACCCTCGCGACGGCCTCGTCCCCAATACCGTGTGAGAATTGTCTCGCGGTCTTCCATGGGTACTCGCCAGGATCCCGCGTTACCCGATCCGCCTCCCCTTCCCGATCTGGGCCGTCCATCGGGTCCATGAATCGGAGGGGCTGATTCACCGCACAGACCTATCTAGTCCGCAATGGCTCCACATCACCTCCATTTTGTGAAACCGTGTTTCCGGTTGGCTACCTTCGGGACCCCCCTCCCTCCGGCAGCGGCCAACTAGATTCGGCCCGTGGTGGGAACGTGCAACTTATCGGGCAGAGAATTCAATAAATCTTGTGGAAGTTTCGAAGGCACTGCTGTGGGCGAAAAGTAAAACATGTGTTGATTACTGTCAAGAGAAAATTTCCCCTGAGGCGGCCGTCATCCCCTGAACCGGCTGTAATTGTCCGATTGTAATGATGTCCCTGGCAGGTCTCAAGCAAGAGCCGGGGCGCTGCAGTGCGGAGTGCTGGAGATCTTCTGACGGCTCCCCCGGGATCGTGGCTCCTCGATGTGCCGCCGCCTGTAGCTGGAGGGGCTCTGCCCTTCCAGGCGCCGGAAGACCCGGTCGAAGTGGCTCAGATCCCGATAGCCCACGGCAGCCGCCACCCGCTGGATCATCACCGTGGGATCCTGAAGCATTGTCTTGGCGGCCAGAAGGCGGCGCCGCGTCAGGAAGGATTTCAGGGAGTGGCCCGTGACCCGACGAAAAATCCGACAGAGGTGAGAACGGCTAACGCCCACGGTCCGGGCGAGGTCCGTCAGCGAGGTTCCATCCCGGAAGCGCTCCTCGATGAACTCGAGAACCCATTGGACGATCTCGAGGTGGTGGAGGGGGGCATCGACAGGCAGCTGGTCGAGCACAGACTCCGGGCGGGCTGCGGGTCGCGGCTCCAGGCGATCGAAGATCCAGGCAAGGCACCTCTTCAGGTCAACCGGCTTTGGTAGCAGGCCGGGCTCCTCCGGCTCGCCCGCCCCTCCCGTGGGCTTGGGCTCGCTGAGGAGGGCAATCGGCAGGCACGGTCGGAGGATTCGCAGGAGTCGGAGGAGTTCGCCCGACGCGACGTCCGGAAGTTGGCCGTCAACGAGTACCAGGTCGGGCTTCCTTTCCACGAAGGCGATCAGGCCCGAAACGCCACCAGCAGCCCACTCCACCCGGGCCCGCGACCGGATGGCCAGGCCCAGGGCCTCGGCCACCCGGCGATCGGAGTCGAGGACCAGGACGCACGGTCGATATTCCCCACTCCGATGACTGGGGTCAGGTGCTGGGTTCATCCTCAACCTCCTCCTGGAGATTACTCCCCGTCCTGAGGCAGAGTGATTTCAATGAGTCCGACGACAGCCTTTCCAGCCATTGGACGCCGTACATGCCCTGGGCGATTCCGCTCCCTGGGGCCTCGGATGTCCACACGACCTCCGCCAGAACATGGCGGGTCCCCGTGGCGGCCGGGACCGAGATGACCAATCTCGTACGGGGCGGCAGGACGTGTCGGAGACGCACCCCAGCCCCTCCCCGGCTGACATTCAGCAGGCCGCCCGTGATCCCCGGCCCGATCGTCCCCTGCCAGGCTTGGGCAATCTTGACATGCACCGGGATCGTCACCGGGCGCCGGGGATACTCTCGACCTTCCGCGTTGTGTCCCCAGGTCGCCATGACTTCTCTGGCCTCTTGCATGACACTCCCTCCTGGTTGCCGGACCGGAGGTCCGTGACAAACGAAAAGCAACGCCGATGCCATCCAATGGGATCGACCCGAAGAGTCTGCTAACTCCCTGAAATCTCTTTGGAATTTCTGGAAGCGAGACCGTCTACGCGGATGTCTCACTCGGGCAGAAGCGATGCACGGAATGATACGGAGACGTATGCTCCAGGATACGGGCGGGCGGACAAGAACACTGGCATGCCCCGGCTGCCGAGTCGGGGCACCGCCTGTCTGCATCCCAGGTCGTCATCACATCAAGAAAACAGGACCCGCGCCATCCGTTCTTCCGGACAGCCCGCATCCGGTCGAAGGGAACTCCTGCTTCTACTGGGAGAGAGCGGCCAGCCCCTTTTCCACGTTCGAGACCGTGAGGACCACGGTGGCCTGACCGCCACCGCCGCTCGTGGCGTAGGCACACTTGATATTGACCTTGGCCCGCGCCAGCTTCTGGGCAGACTCGGCCATGGCCCCCGGCAGATCTGCCAGGGACAAGCTGATCGCCTCCTCGCGGCCGCAGCGGACCTTGGCGTCCTTCAGTGCCGCCTCTGCCTTCGCCGGATCAGCCACCACCAGGCGGAGCTTCCCCTTCCCCGCCGACGCCTCGCCGGCCGAGAGGCCGAGGATGTTGACCCCGGCCGCCCCCAGAACCCCGCACACGTTGGCCAGCACCCCGGGCTTGCTCTCCAGATTCAGGACGAGTTGCGTGACCTTGGGCATGGTCGGACCCTCCCCTGATTGCAGTGGTTGCCCTCTTCCCCATCCGGTCCAGCACCCTCCCCCATCCCGGCCGGCTACCGCCGCGGGCCCCGATCCAGCGATCGGTACTGAATGGCCTCGGCGATGTGTTCGGGCTGGATGGTCTCGAGGTTTTCCAGATCGGCGATGGTCCGGGCGACCTTGAGGATACGATCGTACGCCCTGGCCGAGAGACCGAGCCGCTCCATGGCTGTCTCCAGCAGTGTGCGCGCCTCGCCCCCGGCTTGACAGTGTTTGCGGATGTGGCGGGTGCTCATGTGGGCGTTGCAGTAGATCTTGCTCCGCCGGAAGCGATCCTGCTGGATCTGGCGGGCGCGACGCACCCGCTCGCGGATGGCGCCGGAGGGCTCGCCGGAAGGCTCCCCGGTCAGCTCGCGATGCTTCAGCGGCGGGACGTCGATGTGGATGTCGATCCGGTCCAGGAGCGGACCCGAGATGCGCGCCAGATAGCGCTGGATCTGCAGCGGGGTGCAGGAACACTCCTTGGTCGGGTCCGTCGAATACCCACACGGGCACGGGTTCATCGCCGCCGCCAGCATGAAACGCGCCGGGTACGTCAGGGAGGACACGGCCCGCGCGATGGTGACCTGACCGTCCTCCAGGGGCTGGCGCAGCACCTCCAGGACGTGCCGCTTGAACTCGGGCAGCTCGTCCAGGAACAGGACGCCGTGATGCGCCAGGCTCACCTCGCCCGGCCGCGGGATGCTGCCGCCGCCGATGAGGCCGGCATCGGAGATGGTGTGGTGCGGCGCCCGGAAGGGCCGGGTGGCCAGGAGGGCCAGTCTGGGCGGCAGGAGCCCGCAGATGGAGTGCACCTTCGTCGTGGAGATGGCCTCTTCCAGGGACAGGTTCGGCAGGATCGTGGGGAGCCGCCGCGCCAGCATGGTCTTCCCGGAGCCGGGCGGCCCGATGAGCAGGATATTGTGCCCGCCAGCGGCCGCCACCTCCAGGGCCCGCTTGGCGTGCTCCTGCCCCTTCACGTCGCTGAAGTCCACCGAGTATTCCGCGGACTCGGCGAAGGCCGCCTGCAGGTCGATGCGGGTCTCCCGCGGGAGCTGCTCGCCGTTCAGGACGGCGACGGTGTGCTGGAGGCTCTCCACGCCGAAGACGGCCAGGTCCTCCACCACCGCGGCCTCGGGGGCGTTCTCCACCGGGACGAGGATCCCGTCCAGGGCCGCCTCCTTGGCCGCGACCGCCATGCACAGGGCCCCCCGGATCGGCCGGACCCCCCCGTCCAGGGAGAGTTCCCCCAGGAGCACGAAGCGGCTCAGCCGGTCAGGGCGCACCATATCCTGGGCGGCCAGGATCCCCACGGCCGTGGGAAGATCGAAGGCGGCCCCCTCCTTCTTGATATCCGCGGGAGCCAGGTTGACCGTGATGCGCTTGGCGGGGAACTCGAAGCCGGAGTTCTTGATGGCCGCCTTCACCCGGTCGCGGCTTTCCTTCACGGCGATGTCGGGGAGCCCCACGGTGTTGAAGGTGGGGAGGCCGAGGGCGATGTCCACCTCCACGTTGACCAGGTAGGCGTCCACGCCCTGCACCGCGCTGCTCAGGACCTTGGCGAACATCCATCGCCTCCGGTCGGCGGCGGGAGATCTGGGGCGAGAGGAATCCCGGAAGGTCTGTTAGCACAGCGGGACCGCCAACGTCAATGGAAAAACAGTTCACCCGTACCGGACATCCCGGCTGTCCGTGGCGGAATCATCCGGACCCGGGGATCCAGACAGCCTCACCGCCACCCGAGGAGGTCCGCCTTGACACCGCGGCCCCCGCTGCAGCATGCTCTGCCCCGGAAACCGGGCCGGTGCCGGGCCATCTCACACGCAGGCTGAGCGCGGCCCAAGAGCCTGCTCGACCTCACCGACCGTGGGAGAGGTGGGGGTGCCCACGCCGATGAACCAGGCCATCGTCGGGACCGCCAAGCGGCTCGAGGCGGGCCAGCTCACGCCGGACCCCGCCAATCTAAAGCTCCTGGCAGCCCACCTCTAGTCCCCACCCGGGGAAACCCTTGGCCCCCAAGGACGAGGGGGCCCAGCCGGGTCAGGGGGCGTCGGCATCGGCCGCGAGAATCGCGGCCCCGCGGGCGAACTCGTCCTCCCGGCCCAGCAGGCTGACGACGAGGAAGGCCTCGGCCGGGAAGTCGAAGAAGAAGCCGGGATGCACGCGCAGTCCGTGCCGCGTGAGCAGGCGGAGGGTCCGCTCCTCCTCGCCCGGATGTCGGGGCACGCGTACCACCGCCGACCACCCGCCGTCGATCGGTAGCGGCGTGGCGGCGCTGCCGCGGAGCGCGCGCTCCAGCGTGTGGCGGTTGGCCATGAGCCGCGCCACGAGCCGCGGACGGATGAGGTCGCGGAGGGCCAGCAGTCGCGGCAGGGCGAGCTGGACCGGCGTGTTCACCGACAGGTACGTGTCGGCCACGATCTCCAGACGCGCCAGCGCCTCGTCGAGCAGACCGGCCGGGCCGCTGGCGGCGATCCAGGCGGCCTTCAACTGCGGGAGCAGACAGGTCTTCGACAATCCGCCCAGCACGAAGAGCAGCGCCTCGTCTCGGCCGGCGAGCGAGCGCACGCGCGAGGGGGCGTCGGTGAAGACGTGGTCGGCGAAGACCTCGTCGGCGATCAGCGCGAGGCCGCGATCTCGGCAGAGCGCCAGGAGTCGGTCGGCCTCCTCGCGTCGGAGCATCGCGCCTGTGGGGTTGTTGGGGCTGACGGCGAGGAGGGCCCGCGTCCGGTCGTCGAGGCGTTGCTCCAGCGCGGCGAAGTCGACGAACCAGCCATCATCCTCCCAGGCGCAGGGATAGGGCACGCTCTCCACGTTCTCGAGTCCCGCCAGGTACTCGAAGAGCGGGTAGCTCGGTACGGGGACCAGCACGCGGTCCCCGGGATCGCAGAGGAGCTTGAACAGCAGCGCGTAGGCCTCGCTGGTGCTCGCCGTCAGCAGGATATGCTCCGGCGGGACAGCGCCGCCGTGATACGCCGCCACCGCCGCACACGCCGCAGCGTGCCCAAAGGGCGTCGGCTCGTAGCGCAGGGCACGGCCGTCGGCCAGGGCCGCGCAGACCTCCGCCTCCGGCATCCGCAGGCCGACCTGCGTCGGGTTGGATTCGGTGAGATCCAGCACCGGCCGTCCCGATCGACGACGTTCCTCCAGCACCTCGGCGATGCGGTTGGGGACGGCGCTCCAGGCGGTGCGGCGCGAGAACACCGGGACCACCTCCCGTCCTCAGGCGAGGTCGTAGGTGAGCAGCATGCAGCGCACGGGGCCGTTCCAGAGCGGGCGGCGCGACGTCGGCCGCATGCCGAAGGCGCTCTCGAACTCGGGACCGCCGGCCAGCACCGCCAGGCGGTGACCATGCAGCCCGCGCCATGCCTCCCCGAGCTGCCAGAAGAACGTCTTGAGCCGCTGGCGCCCGCCGCCCTCAAGGCGCTTGCCCCAGGGCGGGTTGACGACGACGAAGCCCGGCGGATCGAGCGGCAGCAACGCGCGCGCGTCGGCCTGCTCCACCTGGACCGGCAGGCCCGCGCGCTTGACGTTGACCCGCGCCGCCTGAACCGCCTCGGGGTCGCGGTCGCGCGCGATGACCGGGGGAGCGCCGCGGCGCACCCCCCGTCGGGCCTCGTCGCGCATGCGGAGCAGGTCGGTCCGCAGGGCCTGGTCGAAGGACGCCCAGCGCTCGATTCCGAGCTTGCGGTGCACGCCGGGGGCGTGGTTCTGGGCGATCAGGGCGGCTTCGATGGCGAGCGTGCCGGAGCCGCACATCGGGTCGATCAGCGGCCGCGTGCCGTCATAGCCGCAGGCGCGCAGGATGGCCGCGGCGAGCGTCTCTTTGAGGGTCGCCTCGGTCTGCGCCAGGCGCCAGCCGCGCTTGAACAGCGGCTCGCCGGCGAGGTCCAGGGCGAGGCTGGCGCGGCCGCGGGCCAGGTGCGCCACGATGCGCACGTCGGGGTCGCCGGCGTTGACATCGGGGCGCCTGCCGCGGTGCTGGCGCAGGGCATCCGCCACCGCGTCCTTCACCCTGAGCGCGGTGAAGTGCGTGTGCCCCAGGGCCTCGGTGCGTCCCACCGCCTCGACGGCGAAGGTGCGCGTTTCGTCGAGGTGCTCCTCCCATCGCACCTCGCGGGCGCCGGCGTAGAGCGTCCCGGCGTCGGCCGCGGGGAACTCGGCCAGCACTAGCAGCACGCGCATGGCGATGCGCGACCACAGGCAGGCGCGCATCGCGTCGCCGGTGCCGCCCGAGAAGCGCACCCCGCCGCGGCCCGTGCAGACGCCGCGCAGGCCGAGCGCACGCAACTCCTCGGCGAGCAGCTCCTCGGTGCCGGCGGAGGCGGTGGCGAAGAAGGCGGTCACTCGCCCTCCGGCTTCACGGGCCTCGTCGCCTTCAAGGACATCCCCTTCTCCGCCGGCTCCCCGGCCCCCGGACGAGGCCGGCCCCGGCGACCGGGTCGAGCCGCGCCGGGTACGGCCCCCCGTCAGCCCCGCCCGCTACTGGGCGCCAACCACCTTGTTCCAGCCATCCACGATGTTCCGGATGGCCGCCGAGAAGGCGGTCAGGTTCGTGGGGAAGTGCAGCTTCGCATAGGCGCTCTCGGGGAGCATCTTCGCCGCCACGTCGGGCGGGAGCGTGACCTTGCGCGCCGGATGGGCGTAGCCGACGGCCAGCAGGATCTGGCCTTCGTCGGAGAACAGAAAGTCGTTCGCCAGCTTGGCCGCGTTCGGGTGCGGGGCGACCGCGCTGATGTACTCGGCGAAGAGCATGCCGACCGTCCCGTCCTTGGGGATGATCACCTTGAGCGGGAGGCCCGTCGCGTCGCGCTTGGCGAACCCGTCGAAGTCGTAGACGAGCGAGATCGGGCACTCCCCCTTCTGGACGGCGGCCACGTTGAGGACCACGCCCTTCCTGAGGTTGCCCGTATCGCGCAGCCGCTTGAACCAGTCGATCCCGGGCTGCACATTCCCCTCGCCGCCGCCGTGGGCGTAAGCGGCCGCCAGCACCGAGCCCGTCGCGTAGGTGGACACGCGCGGGTCGCGGCTGCACACCATGTCCTTGTAGTCGGGGCGGAGCAGATCGTCCCACGTCTCCGGGAGCCTCTTCACCAGGTCGGTGTTGACGAGGAAGCTGATGGCGCCCCAGTAGGCTACGGCCCAGCGGCCCTCGGGGTCCTTGAAATTGTTCGGGATCTTGTCCCAGGACGAGTTCCGGTACGGCATGGCCAGGTTGTTCTCGAGGAGCTTGCCGAGGAAATCATAGCCGATGTCGGCGATGTCCATCACCGGCGCGCTTTTCTCGGCCAGCAGCCGCGTGATCTGCTCCGCGCTGGTCATGTCCGTATCCGTGTGCTTGACGCCGTACTTCTTCTCGATGGCGCGGAAGATGTTCTCCAGGTTCACCCAGTCGTCGGACATCCCATAGCTGATGAGCGTGCCTTCCCGCTTGGCCCCCTCCATCAGGGACTGCATGGACTGGGCCCCGGCCGGCGCCGCGGTCCACCCGATCGTCGCCGCGAGGGCGAGCCTGCCGAGTCGGCGAAGTGTGCGGTGCATATCTCTCCTCCCTGAGTGAACAGCCCACGGCGGCGGCTGCGCCCGCATCCGCCGCCCCGTCCCGGTTCGACGTCTCTCCGCTCGCCTCCCTTCTCCCGGCCGGCTGCCTCAGCGGGCGGCCAGGGTCTCCCGCGGCCGGTCCCCGCGGCCAGCCAGCCAGATGATGAGGACCGACGCCAGCCACGCCACCACGAAGCTGATCACCGCCAGGGCGCTCGCCTGCCGGGCGTCGAAGCGGGTGAACTCCACCAGGTAGATGGGGAACGTCTTGAACCGGGCGCCGACCAGGAGGTTCGCCAGGGTGAACTCGGCGAACACCGTGGAGAACACCAGGAGGCTCCCGTTGACCACACCGGGCAGGATGTTCGGCAGGATGGCGCGGACGAAGGTCTGCCTCCCCCCGGCGCCCAGGCTCTGGGCGGCCTCGGTCAGGGTGCGGGCGTCCACCGCCTCCAGCGCATTCACCAGCGGCCGGTACATGAACGGCAGCGTCAGCACCACGTAGGCCGCCACCAGGATGGCGGGCGTGTTGATCAGCGGGAGCGGCACGCGGGAGTAGAAGCGGATCAGCCCGAGGGCCAGCACCACCCCCGGAAGCCCGAAGGGCACGATGGCCAGAAACTCGATCCAGGGCTTGGCCCTCGGCGCGCGCAGGTGGGCCCAGTAGGCCGTCGGCGTGACCAGGATCAGGGAGACAGCCACCGTCGCCGCCGCGACCGCCAGGGAGTGGAGCAGCGTGTCCTGGAATGCGGAGCGGGCGGTGACGGCCTGCCACCAGCGGAGCGTGAACCCCTCCGGCCAGAGCGTCCGGTCCCAGCGCGTGGACACCGAGAACAGCGCGGTCGCCAGGAGCGGCACCAGCATGAACACCAGGAACAGGGTCAACGCCAGGACCCGCCAGGCCCCCCGCCCCCTCACGGCGTCCCCCTCCACGGGCGGGTCGCCAGCCACCGGTAGCCGGCGACGCAGGCCGCCATCACGCCGAGCGAGACCAGCGCCAGGGCGTCGGCCAGCGCCGGGTCGAGCTGAACCTCGCCCCGCACCAGGGCGGCGATCTGGACGGTGACGAGGTTCACGTCGGGGCCGGTGAGCGTCCAGGCCGTCGCGTAGGCTCCGAAGGCGTTGGCGAAGAGCAGGAGGAAGCTGCCCAGGAGGGACGGGGCCAGGATGGGCAGGGCCACCCGCCCCCAGTACTGCGCGCGCGTGGCCCCGAGGTTCACGGCGGCTTCCCGCCACTCCCGCCGGAGCCCGAGGAGCGCCGGCACGATCAGCAGGATCATCAGCGGAAGCTGGAAGTAGACGTAGGCGACCGTCAGACCGGAGACCGAGTAGATGCGGAAGCTCGGGTAGAGCGTCACGCCGGCCGCCTTGAGCAGCAGCGTGACCACGCCGGTCGAGCCGAGCGTGATGATGAAGGCGAAGGCCAGCGGGGCGCCGCCGAAGTTCGCCGTCACGTCGGCCAGCGCCGTCAGCCCGTCGCGCACCAGGCGGCTCCGCGCGGTGACGATGGCATAGGCGACGACCGTCCCCCCGACGACCCCGAGCAGGGCCGTGGAGGCCGAGAGCTGCAGGCTGTTCCAGAAAGAGGCGACCATCACCGGCGTGAAGGCCCGCCCGAAATTGGCCAGGGTCCAGCCGTCCCCCGCGGCAAGACTCGAGCGGACGAGGGTCAGGACCGGCAGGATCTCGAACGCCAGGCCGAACAGGAAGAACGGGCCGAGGACGAGCCACGCCATCCCTTCGAGGCGGCGCCGCCCGCGGCTCATGCTGGCCCTCCGGCCGTCTCGTCCGCCAGCACGCGACAGGCCGCCGCCGGGAACACCAGCCGGACGGGCTTCCCCCGCTGGAAGCGACCCCGATCCCCCGTGGTGACGTCGGCCAGGAGCCGCCGGCCCCCCGCCTGGAGGCTCAGACGGGTCACCGGCCCCAGGAACGTGACCAGCTCGGCGGTGGCCGAGACGCGGTTCTCGCCGGACGGCCCGGGCGACTCCGAGGGCGCCTCGGCGTCCGCCGGCGCAGCCGCGATGGCCTCGGGCCGCACCAGCACGAGCACCGCCTGCCCCGCGGCCAGGCGGGCGGTGGCGACGGGCGGGACCGCCAGACGCTGCTCCCCCCACCGGACCCAGCCCTCCCGGGCGTGCTCGACGACGGCCGGGAGCTGATTCATCTTGCCGATGAAGCTGGCCACGAATCGCGTCGCCGGTTCGGCGTATACGGCCTCCGGCGTCCCCACCTGCTCCACCTCGCCCTCCCGCATGACCACGACCCGGTCGGACATCGCCAGCGCCTCCTCCTGGTCGTGGGTGACGTACAGGGTCGTGATGCCGAGGGAGCTTTGGATCCGGCGGATCTCCTCGCGAAGCGTGACGCGGACCACGGCGTCCAGCGCGCTCAGGGGCTCGTCCAGGAGGAGCACCCGCGGCTGGATGGCGAGCGCCCTCGCCAGCGCCACCCGCTGCTGCTGGCCGCCCGAGAGCTGGCGCGGGTACTGGCCGCCGACCTCTCGCAGGCCCACCAGCTCCAGGAGTTCGGGCACGCGCCGACGGATCTCGCCGGCCGGCCGGCCGGCGATGCGGAGCCCGAAGGCGACGTTGCCCCAGGCCGTCAGGTGCGGGAAGAGGGCATAGCTCTGGAAGACCATGCCCATCCCGCGCCGGTGGGGCGGGAGCGTGAGCACGTTCTGGTCCCCGAGCCAGACCTCACCGGAGTCGGGCTCCTCGAACCCGGCGATCATCCGCAGGGTCGTGCTCTTGCCGCATCCGGAGGGGCCGAGGAGCGAGACGAACTCGCCCTGCTCCAGGCTCAGCCGGAAGTCCCGCACCGCGGGCTTTCCCGCGAAGCTCTTGTTCAAGCCCTTCAGCTCGACGTAGGCCACCCGTGCTCCATCGTCGTTGCGCGCTCGCCCGCCCCCGCGACCGAGCACCCCGGGCGCGAATCGATGACATGCGCTCCCTCTGGAGGGCCCCATCATGATGGGGGCGCAGGCCAGGGGACCACCCGAACCTGCAGGAGCATGCCGCAGCCGGGAGAACGGTGTCAAGCCGAAACCGCTCCGCACGAGCGGTCGCAGCTCTTCCATTTGTCGCCGGAACCGGGAAACCGGAGGCAGGTCCCTGCCGACGGAGCTACGGGAGCGTGCCCGGGGGGCGCCGGAGATGCCAGTCGGTCAGCGTCTGGTATGCCCTGGCCGCCGCGATGATGGCGTTCTCGTCGTAGGCCCTCCCCATGAATTGAAGGCCCGTGGGCACCCCGTCCTGGGTGAAGCCGTCGGGCACGGAGATGGCGGGGAGCCCCGCCGCGTTCCCGATGGCGCCCAGGATGTCTTTCCCCGCACCCCGGATGGCGCTGGGAAATTCTTCCCCCAGCCTGGTGGAGGGTGCCGGTCGAGACGGGCCGAGCAGGGCGTCGAAGCCGCGCATCACGCCATCGATCTCCCTGGCGACGATCCCGCGGAGCCGCAGCGCCCGGATGTAATCCTTGGCCAGAACGGCCACGCGCGAGTACGGTGTCACGCGATCCTCCGGCGCGGTCAGGTCGGCGATCTGGCCGGATTCGATGAGGTCCTCGAAGGCGCTCCCCAGTTCGGCGAACAGGATCGTGCGGGCGATCTCCTCGTAGGGCAGGGCGGGGAGCTGGACTTCCTGGATGGCGGCGACCTGCTCCAATGCCTGCAGCGCCATCTCGAAGTTCGCGCGCGTGGCCGCCTCGGCCCCCTCGGCAACACCCCGGATCACGCCCAGCCGGAACCGCTTCTCCGGAGGGTTGGGCTCGTACCGGAAGAGCCGATCGGTCGTCGAGGGGTCCGCCGCGTCCGGGCCGGCCATGGCCTCAAGGACGAGGCCGCAGTCGTCCGGGGTCAGGCAGATGGGGCCGATCTTGTCGAGGGACCAGGACAGGACCATGGCCCCGTGCCGGCTGACGCGGCCGAAGGTCGGGCGCAGTCCGGCCAGGCCGCAATGATTCGCGGGCCCCAGGATCGAGCCCCACGTCTCCGAGCCGATGGCAAAAGGAACCAGGCCCGCACACACCGCGGAGGCAGACCCGCTCGAGGAACCCCCGCTCCACCGCGTCGTATCCCAGGGATTGACCCCCGGACCCGTGAACGACGCGTCCGGCTGGCGATAGCCCATCCCGCCGGCCAGCTCGACCATGGCGAGCTTGGCGAGGAGGACCGCCCCCGCCTCCCTCAGCCTGCGAATGACCGTGGCGTCAAAGTCGAACCGCCGCTCCCGAAAGGGAGCCGCCCCCCAGGTTGTGGGAATGCCGCCGGCAGTCGCCAGCAGGTCCTTGGCGCCGTAGGGAATGCCGTGCAGCGGGCCTCGGTGGCGCCCGGCGAGGATGTCCTGCTCCGCCGCCCTGGCCTGCTCCAGCGCCAGATCGCGGGTGAGGGTGACCACGGCGTTGTAGGCTGGCCCCCGGGACTCCAGGCGGTCGAGGAAGGCCTTCGCCAGCTCCACCGGTGACACCTGTCGGCTGCGGATCAGGTCGCCCAGCGCACGGATGGGGAGGAAGACGGGGCTTCTGGTCATGGGATCACCCCTCCTCCCGCATCGGGGAGAAGCCCACCAGGGGCGCATCGCCATTCTCCAGCCTGACCGACCGGAGGGCCGCCACCGTTTTCATCACCGCTTGCACGGAGCCCCGGAGATCGTCCGCCATCCCGGGAGTCAGCCGATCGCCATAGCGACGCATCAGCCAATCGAAGGCTGCCTCGCTTTCCGTCCGATGTTCCCCCGTCACGCTGCATCCCCTTTCCCGGCAGTCCCTCCGAGCCCGCGCCCAGCCGGCATCCGATCCGCCGTCACCGATCCCTGGCATACTGCGAGCTGCCTAGGGTTGCACCTCCACCCTCCCTCGCATCGACGGGTGGAGCGCGCAGTGGTAAGAGAACGTCCCCGGACGGTCGAAGGTCTGCCTGAAGGTCCCTCCCGCTTTCACCTCGCCCGAATCGAAGCCGCCGTCGTCGGCCGTGATCGTGTGCGGCGTGGGATCGCTGTTCGTCCAGGTCACCGTCGTGCCGAGCGGGACTTTCAGCACCTCCGGAGAGAATCCAAACTTCGCGATCGAGACTCCGGGCGACGACCCGGGGACCTTTGTCGGAAGGAGCGGCGCGTCGGCCCTCACGCTGAGCATCGTCTGCATGCCGAGCGCCCCGTGATCGCCGGCCGAATCCGTCACATAGCAGTCGACGCGGTACGGCCCTGGGACGAGAACGGCCCTCACCGACGTCTCGCCCCCCGGCTGGATGAGCTGGGAGCGGATCCGGATTCGATCTCTCCCCCGACCCCCCAACGACCTGATCCGGAAGCCGTGGGGCCTCGTCCCTTTGTTCCTGACGACGAAGGTGACGGGGCCGGGACGGATCGCCTCGGCCTCCAGCGTCACCGCCCATTCGCCGAGGCCGACCTCGAGGCCCCCCTCGCGGGGATCGACGAGACCCTCGTCGGAGGACGAAGCGGCGGGCACAGGTGTGGACGGCGACGGCCGGTTCTCCTCGCCTCCGCCTCCTCTTCCCCCCCCGCGTGCGAACAGGTCTTGGCTGGCCGTGCGTCGGACCGCAACCTCCGTCGAAAGCCCGGTGTCGCCGTCACGGGATTCTCCCCCTCCTGCGGACAGAAGGCAGACACCGGTGACCAGCCAGGCGATGACCTTTCTCATTCCCGCCTTCCTCGTTTCCCTCGCTTCAGCAGGCTTCCGGACCACCGGCCCCTCGGACGCGCGCCGCCTACCGGATCGGGGGCGGGGGAGGGGGAGTCGGGGTCAGCACGCCGGGCGGAAGCTGCCGGAGCTCATAGGGCCTGCCCGGGGTCTGGGGAGTCGCGGAGCGGCAGGCGCGCGCCGCCTCGGCTTGGCTGGTCGAGAATACGCCCGGGCAGCGGTCGCGGGTACTCTGGAAGACCTTCCCGCCCTCACAGCAGTAGCCGGCCTCGGGCGGCGGCTGACAGGTCCGGATGGCGGCATCCCGGTCGAGGAAGAAGTCGCCTCTGCAGGTACTCCGCGTGGTCTGCGTCACCCGCCCGGACAGGCAGCAGTAGCCGGGCTCCGCCCCCGCGCACTCCCGGCGCGCCTCCCGCTCCGTGAGCGCGAAGGCGCCGCGGCAGGCGTTCTGCGCGGACGGAAAGACCGAGCCGGCGGCGCAGCAGTAGCCCTGGGGCGAAGGCGGCGGGGCGGCGGCCTCGACCCGCCTCGCCCAGGTACGGAGCCGCTCCAGCTCGCCCGGACTCGCCCGGACCGGCAGGGGGCGCAGGCGGCTCGGATAGCCGGAGACGATCTGCTGCCCGGGTGTGAGGTGGACCGGCTCCCAGCTCCGCGTCTTTGACATGCACACGACCCTCCCGTCGAGCACCGTCACCCTCACCGACCGGTCGGGCGCAACCTGCAGGGCGAACGCTGTTCCCTCGACGCCTGCCACGACGTTCTCGCTCTCGACCGCGAAAAATCCCTGGACCTCCGCCAACACCTGGCCGAACAGGACCAGGATCGACCCGACACGGATCCGGGTGGCCGAATCCAGGAGGACCTCGCCCAGATCGGGGAGCCGGATCACGGCCACGCTGCCGGGCGCGGTCTCGACCTCGTCACCGGGCTGAAGCGTCTGGGGCAGGTGGACCGCCAGCGGTCGCCCGGCCCGGAAGACCGTGACCTGGCCGGAGACCTGGGCGCCAGGCAGTTGAACGTAGCGACTCGGGTCGGAGGGGTCCTCACGCGCCACCCTGACGAGCGCCGTGAAGGCGCAGCCCCCGAGTACCACACACGCGAGCGCCAGACCGAGCCACCCCCCCGGCGCCAGCGCGACCAGCGTCCGGCGAGTCCTCATGTCGATCCCTCCCCATCGGGTGCACGCAGCAGCCTGGCCTGAAGGTGACTGAGCAGTCCGTACGCCACGCTGAAGCTGGCGGCGTCGTACAGGTAGTTCAGCAGCAGCCCGCTCTGCGCGAAGGCCACGCAGTTCACCGTGAGGTAGGCCGCGCCGACGCCGACGAACGCCACTGCCCGCCAGAGCCGCCTGCCGTGGCGGATCCAGAAGCTCGTCACCGCACCCGCCAGCGCCAGGAAGAGCATGACGACGAACTGGGCGCCCGTGCCCATCGGATGCACCACCCTGCCGCTCTGGAGATTGGCGATGGCATCGGCGTGCAGCTCGACGCCCAACACCTCGCTGCGGGTGAATCCCCGCACCATGGGGAGCACGTCCCGGGACCCGCCCGTGGCCACCCCCACCAGCACGGTCTTGCCGCGGACCCCCTCGAGGCGAGGCGGGCCCTGCGGCGCGATGACGTCCGCATACGACAGCCGCCGGGCCGGATCGCGCCAGAAGCCAGCCGGGGAAGTGCGCAGCATGAGCGTCGCCACCGCATCCCCCTTCTCCAGCGTGGGACAATCCCGCTGCGTCGAACGCACCGGCTCCATCGTCGAGAACCCGGCCTGGACCGGCATCGGCGCCTCCCCGTGCCGGATCAGCACCAGCTCGCGCCGCTGCCGGTCAAGCGTCACCAGCGTGCCGTCATGCACCGCCACCAGGGACAGGGCCGGATTCCTCGGCCGCTCCGCACCCGCGACGGCCAGCGGCACGGTGAATGCGTAGCCCAGGCGCCGGCCGATGCAGAGGATCCCCCACTCGGCTCCGGCGTCCAGCAGACGCGGGGCCATGCGCGGCCGGCCATCCGCCACCTCGCGCGCGCCCAGGATGACGCGGGTCCCCCGCTGGCGCGCGGCTGCGATCGCCCCCGCCAGCGCGCCGTCCGCGCCGGTCTCGCGCTGGAGGAACAGATCGAACACGACGCTCCTGGCCCCCGCCGCGGCCAGCTGTTCGATCAGCCGGGCATGGTCCGCGCGCCACGCCTCGCTCGGCGCGTACGGCCGGCCGAGCCGCTGCTCCGTCGCGTCGTCGATCGCAACCAGCACCAGGGGGGTCTCCGGCCCACGACCGACGACCACCTCATCCAGCCACATGGCATAGCTCGCGACCTTGGTGTCCAGCGTGAGGACGTCGAACAGATGCACCCACGCCCCCAGGAGCCCCGCCAGCGCCACCACCGGCGCCACCAGCGACGTGACCTTGCCGACGTACAACACCCGCCGCAGGCGGTCCAGCTCGCGGCGGGCATAGCCGCGCGGCCGTCCGAGGATATCGTCGACCAGGGTCTCGAAATCCCCCGCGAACCTGGTGTCATCGATCGAGAGCGCATTGCTCCCCGCCAGCGCCTGCAGCCCGGCCGGCAGCTCCGCGGCCTTGGGGATGCGCGCTCCGCCGACGAGGACCGGGATGACGCGGATCCCGCGCGCCAGTGCGGTGGCGACCTCGAACACCACGAAGTCGGCCGGATCGTCGATGCGCCGCCGGCCCGTGCCGTCGGCGATCGTCAGCCACTTCGGGCCGATCACCGCCAGGAGCACGTCGGTCGCCCCGAGCCTTTCCTCAAGGACGCCGGCAAAGCGATCCCCGGATGCGATCTTCTCGGTGTCGAGAAACACCCGTTCCCGCCCGAACTGCCTGCTCAGCCAGTCGAACAAGCGCCCGGCGTTGGCGATCGAGTCGTCACGCCGGTAGCTGATGAAGATCGTGGGCATGGTGGCGTCCCGGGAGATCGGGCCGCGCCGCGCGCCGCCGGAGGAGCCGGAATTCGGCGAGGGGCCCTCGGGGAGGGGGGCACAGGGCGAACCCCCGCTCGCGGAGGTCGCAGATACTGTCAAGGGCCAGCAGCCCCATTGATTGCGGGGAACGAGAGGAGAGCGCCGCCCGCCCAGGCGTGCCAGGTGAGCGCTCGCCTGGGAGCGTATCCAAGGCCCCGCTGGCTGTCAACGGAAAAGCCCAGCCGCTCCCTGACTCCGCCAAGGGACGGCCGCGCGCACGAGAGCTCTCTCCAGTGTGCCAGAAGCGTGCAGAGGGGAATGGCGGACCCGGGGCGATGTGGCGGACGCCGGCCTCGACGGCGTGGCGGGTGTGTTCCTTCACCTCTCACCGACCGAGACTACGCCCGCTTCAGGTGGGCCCTCCAGGGTGTCCAGTAATACTTCTCCCATCCTTCCGCGACCCCCTGGTGATCGTGATCCGGGACATTGACGTGGGTGAGCCTGATCCTGCCGCCGGTCCGGGTTGGCTCGAACAGCAGGACGAGGATCGAATCCAGGTCCGTCTCCTTCCAGTGGGAGGCCCGCCACGCCTGGACGATCAGGCGCCCCGGAACGATCACCAGATTCCGGCCGGTGATGACCCCGTCGAACGCCCGGAAGCCCGCGCCGGTTTCGCGGGAAACGGAGACCTCGGCCCCCGTGATCTTCGCGTGTTCCTGCGGGTCCAGGTAGGCCTCGAACAGCCGATCGGCGGGCACCGGGAATTCCACCGTCTGCTCGATGCTCTGCATCCGACTACTTCCCCTCCGGCAGCACCAGCCTGCCGGCCCGCTCCATGACCTTCCAGTAGGCATGGTCGGCGAAGTGGACCAGGGTGTTCTCCAGGCTGCGCTTGATCAGCTCCCCCTCGCCGGAGTGCGCGCCGGCCGTGTGGGCCACGGCCTCGGGCAGCCCGACGGTGAGGGCGACGTGGACCCCGTACACGGAGTGCCGGATCGAGGGGAAGCCGACGGCGCCGATGTTCTGCTTCCAGCGCTCCTGGTTCCTCGGGCTGAACTCGAAGGGTTTCCCCACATCGTGGCAGAGCCCGCACGCCCACAGCAGGTCCCGATCGATGCCGAGATCCCCGTGCACCCTTTCCAGGCCGTCCGCCAGGCCCTGGGCGGCCCAGGCCACCCCCCGCAGGTGCTGCGACTGGGTGCCCTCCTGCATGGGCGGCGTGTCCGGGTTCCCCGAGGGCTTGATCTCGTCGATGCTGGTGAACTCGCTCTGGGACAGGGCGTAGGCCCATGCCTCCACCACCTTCTCCCGCAGCTCGGCGTTCTTGATGTTGCTGATCTCGGGCAGGCACTTCCGCACGCCCGCACGCAGCTCCTCCCGCGTTGCCATGGTCTCTCCTCCTTCCGGGTGATGGTCCTCGCGTCTTCGTCCCTGTTCCACCTCTCCCTTGCCCGGTCGCCCTGCTGCGCCCGGGCAGCGCCTACCTCGACCCCATGAGCAGCCGGGGCATGAGCAGCACGGTCTCGGGGATGTAGCTGATCATGAGCAGCACCACGATGAGGGCGGCGATGAAGGGCCAGGCGTACCTCACGAACTGCTCGATGCCCACGTTGGCCAGGCGGCAGCAGATGTACATCAGCATGCCCACCGGGGGGGTGAGCAGGCCGATCATGAGGTTCAAGGTGATGACGACGCCGAAGTGGATCAGGTCGATGCCTGCGGCCCGGATCAGCGGCAGGAACATGGGGACGACCACGATCAGGAGCGGGAGCGCGTCCATGAAGCAGCCCATGATCAGGAACAGCACGTTGACCAGCAAGAGCACCAGCACCGGATTCCTGGCGATCGGGCCGAACAGCCCGGTCAGCGTCTGCGGCAGCCGCTCGAAGGCCACGATCCACCCGCCCACGGCAAACACCGAGGTGATGAACAGGACCACCGAGGAGTTGACCATCACCTTGGCGAAGACCTGGGGAATGTCCCGCGGGCGTAGCTCCCGATACAGGAATCCCAGCAGCAGGGCGTAGAAGGCCGCCACCGCCGCCGACTCCGTCGGCGTGAACACGCCCCCGATGATGCCGCCCATGATGGTGAGGGGCATCAGCATCGGGGCGACCGCCCCCCGGGTCGCCAGCCACAGCTCCCGCCCGGTGGCCCGGGCGGCCTTCGGGAAGCGCCCGCGCCTGGCCATCACGTAGGAGACGCCCATCATGTAGAGCCCCATGAGGACGCCCGGGACGATCCCGCCGGCGAAGAGTCTCCCCGTGGAGACCTCGGCGATGCTCCCGTAGATGACGAAGTTGATGCTGGGCGGGATGACCGGCCCCACCGTCGCGGCCGAGGCGTTGACGGCCGCCGTGAAGCCGGGCGGGTAGCCGGACTTGAGCATGGGCGGGGTGAGGATCGCCCCGGCCGCCGAGGCGTCGGCCACGGCCGAGCCCGACATGCCGGCCATGACCATGTTGGCCACGATGGCGACGTTGGCCAGTCCCCCGGTGATGTGACCCACGAGCGCCGAGGCGAAGCGCACCAGTCGCTTGGTGATGCCCCCGGCGCTCATCAGCTCTCCCGCCAGCAGGAAGAAGGGGATGGCCAGCAGGGGGAAGCTGTCCACCCCGGCCACCATCCGCTGCGCCAGGAATGGCAAGGGCACCTGGCCGCTGACCAGCATGTAGACGAGTGAGGTGAGGCCGACGGCGAAGGCGACGGGAACGCTCATGGCGAACAGCAGGAGCATGGTCCCCAGCAGGATCATGCCCATGGCTCACTCCGCCCCGACCTGGACATCGCCGGCCCCAGGTCCGGCGAATCCCTTGCCGCGCGCGCACCGGCTGACCAGGCCCATCAGGATGCGGAGCGCGAACGCCGCGATGGCCGCCCCGCTGACGGGAAGCGCCAGGTACGCGACGGACATCGGGATGAGAAGGACGGGGGACCGATCGCCCGCGCGCATCGTCACCACCGTCCCCTCGTAGGTGACCACCAGGGCGAAGGCGACCATGCCCAGGTACACCAGGATCTCCAGGAAGAGCCGGGCGCGAGGGGGCAGGAGCTGGGCGAAGAAGTCGATGCGGATGTGAGCCATCTGTTCGACCGCCAGGGCGGCCCCCAGGAAGGAGAGCCAGATGAACAGGAAACGGGAGGTCTCCTCCACCCAGTCGATGTTGGCGATGCGGATATCCAGGTACCGTGCCGCGATGGAGATGAGGATGTTCAGCATCAGGATGCCGAACACCGTGACGCCGACCCACAGGATGGAGGCGCGGAGCGCCCGATAGGTCCGGTCCATGGGGATGGTCCTGATGGCCGGGGGGCTGGAGCGAGGCCACGCCGCACCCCAGCCCGGATGCTGTTATCTCAGGGACCGCGCCTGCTCGGCCAACTCGGGCAGGTTTCCCCCGACCAGCGCGGCCACGCCCTTCACCTTGTCCCGGAAAGGGTCCATGCCGGGCGGGGTATTGATGGCCAGACCCTTCTCCTTCAGGAACGCGAGGGACTTCGCCTGGTCGTCCTGCACGAACTTCCACTCGTAGTCCTCGGCCTCTTTCCCCGCGTCGAGCACGGCCTTCTGGAGGTCCCCCGGCAGCTTGTCGAAGACCTTCTTGTCCATGCTCCAGAACCCGCCGCGCAGCATGTGACCGGTCAGGCTGACGTACTTCTGCACCTCCCAGAAGTTCATGGTCCGGATGGTGGTCGTGGGATTGTCCTGGCCGTCCACCGTGCCCTGCTGCAAGGCCATGAAGACCTCGGAGAAAGCCAGCGGCACCGGGGTGGCCCCGAGAGCCTTGAAGGTCTCCACGTTCACCTTGGAGGCCTGCACGCGGAACTTGAGCCCCGCCATGTCGGCCGGGGTGTTGATGGGGCGCTTGCTGTTGGTCATGTGGGCGGTGCCGATGAGGGTGCTCCCCAGGTACTTGAACCCTTTCCCCTCCATCTTCTTCCAGATGGCCCCGGCCACGTCGCCGCCCCAGAACTTCCGGTAATGCGCCTCGTCGCGGAAGAGGAAGGGCAAGTCGAAAACCTGGGTCTCGGGCACCCAGCCGACCAGATCCTGGGTGCCGGTGGCCACGATCTCCACGGTGCCCCCGCTCATGGAGATGGCCTCCAGCAGCTCCTTGTTCTTGCCGAGCTGTCCGTTGGTGAACACGTCCACGCCGATCTGGCCGCCGCTCTTCTTGGCCACGGCGTCGGCGAAGGCCCGGGCCCAGATGGTCGTCTGGTGGGTGTCACTGCCCTCCGTGGACAGCTTGAACTTGTAGGCCGCCCCCGCCGTTCCGGGGAGCGCCAGCGACCCCGCCGCCACCCCGACCGCCTGCAAGAAACGTCGCCGGTCCATGGTCTCCTCCTTGGTGATTGCCGTGGACTCGCCTCCTCTGCCCCTCGGGAGGCCCTGCGAGTGTGCCGGATCATCGAGATCGGCGCAAGGTAATCCACCGGGCGACTGCTGTCAAGACGCCGTCGCCCTGCCATGGGGCGCCCGAGGAACGCAACAGGGATCGGTGCCTCGTACCGATCTGCGGAAGGGCACAGAGGAGCTGGGCTGCGTGGGCCGGTGACCCGCTGCCTATCCCGAGATCCCAGCCGCGCGCGCCAGCACGTAGGCGATCCCGCCGATCGCCGCGGAGCCGGGAACCGTCAGGATCCACGCCCAGACGATCCGGCCCGCCACGCCCCAGCGCACGGCCGAGAGTTTCCGCACGGATCCCGTTCCCACGATCGCGCCCGTGATGGTGTGGGTGGTGGACACGGGCACGCCCAGGCCAGTTGCCAGGAACAGCGAGGCCGCCCCGCTGGTCTCGGCGCAGAAGCCGCCGGGGGGGGCCAGCTTCGTGATGCGCATGCCCATGGTCCGCACGATCCGCCAGCCGCCGCTCATGGTGCCCAGGCCCATGGCGGCGTGGCACGAGAGGACGACCCAGAGGGGGATGGCGCCGTGACCGGAGGGCGCATGCTCATACAACCCCGCGGCGGCCAGGGCCGCGACGATGATCCCCATGGTCTTCTGGGCGTCGTTGCCGCCGTGGCCCAGCGAGTACAGGGCCGCGGACACGAGCTGCAGTTTCCGGAAGACGCGATCCAGCCGGCCGGGCGCGCGCGCCCCGAAGAAGTACATGAGGCCGTTCATGATCAGGACGGCCAGCGCCAGTCCGACCGCCGGGGAGATCACGATGAAGAGTCCGGTCTTCAGGAAGAACGCCGCATCCAGGGATCCGAAGCCGGCCTTGACGATGGCGGCCCCCGCCAGGCCACCCAGCAGGGCGTGCGAGGAGGATGTGGGCAGACTCCACCACCACGTCAGCAGGTCCCACACGATCGCCCCGACGAGGCCCGCGGCCACGATCGTCAGCGTCGCGACGGCGGGATCGACCCCCTTGGAGATGTTGGACGCCACCTTGGTCTGGAACACCAGGAAGGCCACGAAGTTGAAGAAGGCCGCCCACAGGACCGCGATGCGGGGCGTGAGCACGCGCGTGGACACCACGGTGGCGATGGAGTTCGCCGCGTCGTGGAATCCGTTGATGAAGTCGAAGACCAGCGCCAGCGCGATGATGCCGATCAGCGCCAGGGTCATGAGTACTCCAGGACCAGGCTCTCGATCACGTTGGCCACGTCCTCGCCCCGGTCGAGCGCCGTCTCAAGATTCTCGTAGATCTCCCGCCACTTCATCACCTCCAGCGGGTCGTTTCCCTTCTTGTAGAGCTTGCCGAGCGAATGGCGAAAGACCTCGTCCCCGTCGTTCTCGATCTCGTTGAGGGTCTCGCACAGCTTCAGGATCTCCTCGGATCGCTTCAGGTCGTGCAGCAGGTTGACTGCCTGGTCCACGATCTTCGCGGCCTTCAGGATGTAGCGGGCCAGCGCCAAGGCCTCCTCGGGGGCAACCTGGATCTCGAACAGGATGACGCGCTTCGCGCTCGCGTAAATCAGGTCGAGCATGTCATCCTGGCGCGAGATGAGCGTCTGGATGTCGTGCCGGTCGAAGGGGGTGATCCAGGTCGCCCGCAGCGAGTGGACGACGCCGTGAACGATCTTGTCCCCCTCATGCTCTTGCCGCTCGATCTCGACGGCCAGAGGCTCCCGCCCCGGATGCTCGAACAGCTCGACGAGCATCTCCGCCGCGCGGGCCGTCGCTGCCGCATGCCGGGAGAAGGCGGAAAAGAAGTCCCGATCGGACGTCTTGACTCCCCACATGGCTCAATCCTCGCTCTGGATTCCCAGTGCACCCACGGTTTCCGATGCATCCATGCCGCTGAGTCCGGGAAGCCCCCTGCGGATGGGTCCCCCTCCCCCAGCGGAGAACGGTGGCAAGCGATTCACTCATAGCGCAGATGGATGGAGAAGGCAACTAGAGAATTGGCCGCGTCTGTGGCCGTCGTGCCGCCCCTTGACAGGGGGGGGTGCCTCACTACAATGGGCGCGTCCAACTCAGAAACCGGAGGTGCCATGCCCGACGGACACACAGCAGCGATCCACCTTCGAGATGCCACCCTCGATGACGCGGCGGCGCTGGCGCTGATCTACAACCAGGGGATCCTGGACCGGATCGCGACCCTCGAGACGGAGGAACGCACCCCGGAGGAGCGCCGGGTCTGGCTCGCAGCCCGGAGCCCCCGGCATCCGGTGATCGTGGCGGTGGTGGACAGCCGGATGGTCGGCTTCGGCAGCCTCAACGTGTTCAATCCCCGCAAGGCCTACGATCACGTGGCGGACTTCTCCGTCTACATCGAGCGCTCCTGGCGTGGCAAGGGGGTGGGAAGCCGCCTCCTCCAGGCCCTCATCCAGCGGGCCCGACAGATCGGCTACCACAAGCTGGTCCTCTCGGCGTTTCCGTTCAACCAGGCAGGCGTCGCCCTCTACCGGAAGTTCGGCTTCCGGGTCGTGGGCGTGTACAAGGAACAGGGCTGGCTGGACGGTCGCTGGGTGGACACGATCATCATGGAGAGGCTCCTGGACACGCCGGCCTGACGACGCCCCGCCCCCCACGATCCTTCCGGACGGCTTCGGCCCTGTCTGGCCGAGCCGATCGGCGTTTTTCCCTTGACTCCGACCCCGGAACCGGGATTCTATACCGGCGCGGGCCGATGCCGCAGATCCATGGATATCCCGTGGCGTACCCGAATCTCTCCACGCTGCCTTCGTCGCCTCGCGTCAACACACACAGGAGGTGGGACATGGGCCAGAGGGGTATCTTTCGAGTCCTGGCGCTGTCGCTCATTCTCACGCTCGCCCTCGCGGCTCCCGGGTTCGCCCAGACGCCGAAGAAAGGCGGCGTCCTCCGGGTCGGCCTGCTGGGAGAGCCGCCGGCCCTCGACGCGCACTGGACCACGGCCGTCATCACCGAGGTGCTGACGAATCACCTGTACGAGGGCCTGTACACCCTGGACGAGGGGTACCGGCCGATCCCCATGCTGGCGGAAGGCATGCCTGCGGTCTCCGCCGACGGCCTCACCTATACGATCAAGCTGCGGCGCGGGATCAAGTTCCACAACGGCAAAGAGATGACCTCCGAGGACGTGATCCCGTCCCTGAAACGCTGGGGCCAGCGCTCGATCCGCGCCAAGGCCCTCTTCGCCTCCCTGGCGGATCTGCGGGCCGTGGACAAGTACACGGTCGAGCTGCGATTGAAGGAGAAATCGGCGGTCGTCGTCATCTCGCTGGCGGTCCCGGGCAACTTCGCGGCCATCTACCCCAAGGAGATCGCGGAGAAGTTCCCGCCCGAGAACAAGATCACCGAGTATGTAGGCACCGGGCCGTTCAAGCTGGCCGAATGGAAGCCGGACCAGTACATCCGGATGGTCCGCTTCGACGACTACAAGTCGCGGGCCGAGAAGCCCAGCGGGTATGGCGGAGGCAAGGCGGCGTACGTGGACGAGATCCGCTGGATCCCGGTGCCGGACGTGGCCACCCGGGTGGCCCAGATCGAGACGGAGGAGCTGGACATCGCCGAGGACCTGAACCTGGACAGCTACGAGCGGCTGACCAAGAACCCCAACGTCCGCCCGCTGGTGGCCAAGCCGTACTTCTGGCTCGTGGCCGTCTTCAACAAGAAGGAGGGGATCGGCACCAACCAGAAGATCCGCCAGGCCTGGCAGGCTGCCGTCGACATCGAGCCCATCATGAAGGCCGTGGCCGGGGGGCGGTCCGAGTTCTACCGCATGGACAGCAGCCTGGTCTTCGCCGAGATTGCCGAGTGGCACACCAAGATCGCCGGCCTCCCATGGAACGAGCACAACAAGGAGAAGGCCCAGCGGCTGCTCAAGGAGTCCGGCTACAAGGGCGAGCCCTTCCGCTTCATGGCCACGCAGGAGTACAAGTGGATGTACGACTTCGCCCTGCTGACCAAGCAGCAACTGGAGGACGTCGGCTTCAAGATCGATCTGCAGGTCGTGGACTGGTCCACGCTGGTGCAGCGGCGGAACAACCCCAAGGAGTACGACGCCTTCACCACGGGGATCGGCATGAGCGCCATGTACGATCCGACCCACCACGACGTGGTGAGCTGCGGATGGCCCGGCTGGAACTGCGACGCGGAGGTCCAGGCCATCCAGACCGAGCTGGCCAAGGAGACCGACCTGAAGAAGCGCCAGGCCCTCTGGGAGAAGCAGACCCGGCTCTTCTACGAGAAGGTCCCGGTCATCCGCTACGGGGATCTGTTCGGGTTGCGGGCGATCCGGACCAGCGTGAAGGACTTCAACCCCAAGACCGAGCGAATCCGCCTGTTCAACGCGTGGCTGGACAAGTAACCCCGCGCTGACTCCAAACACCCGGATGCCGGCGGGAGCCATCCCTCGGACGGCTCCCGCCGTTCTCCCGTGACCAGATACTTCTGTCATCGGCTGCTGGCGCTGATCCCCGTGATGGTGGTGGTCGTCACCATCGTCTTCCTCCTCATCCACCTTATTCCCGGCGACCCGGTCAGCGTCATGCTGGGTCCGGACGCGACGCCGGTCCAGATCGAGGCCACGCGCCGCGCCCTGGGCCTCGACCGCCCCATCCACGAACAGCTCCTGAAGTTCTATGTCCGCGTGGTCCGCGGCGACCTGGGGCAATCCTACTTCCTGGACCGTCCGGTCACCACCGCCCTCTGGGAGCGGGCCGAGCCCACCCTGGTGCTGACGCTGTCCGCCCTCCTCGTCGCCGTGGTCATCGGCGTGCCGTCCGGCGTCCTGGCGGGCGCCTCCCGCGACTCGTGGTGGGACCGGACGCTGATGACCGGCGCGCTCATGGGCGTCTGCATCCCGGGCTTCTGGCTCAGCCTGAACTTCATCTACCTGTTCGCGGTCCGGCTCGGCTGGCTGCCCGCCGCGGGGTACACCTCGGTGTTCGTGGATCCCATCGGCACTCTCCGCCACATGGTCCTGCCGGCCGTGTCCCTGGGATTCAACCAGTCGGCCTTGATCGCGCGCATCGCGCGCTCCTGCATGCTGGAGGTCCTGGCCCAGGACTACATCCGGACGGCACGCGCCAAGGGCCTCTCCCGGCGGGTGGTGATCTACGTGCACGCCTTCCGGAATGCCCTGGTCCCGGTGACGACCGTCATCGGGATCACGCTGGCGATCCTCATCGGCGGGGCCGTGGTGACCGAGATCGTGTTCAACATCCCGGGGCTGGGACGCCTCATCATCTCGGCCATCCTGCGCCGCGACTACCCCGTGGTGCAGGGAGTGGTGCTGGTGACCGCGGCCTCGTACGTGCTGGTCAACCTGGCAGTGGACGTGGTGTATGCCTTCATCGATCCCCGGATCCGGTACGACTGAGACGACCCGCGAGAGCCTGCCGCTCGAGACGCCGGACAGCGCGTCCCCGGCCGCCCGGGCCCGCCGGCCGGGGTGGTGGCGCCGATCCCTGCGGCACCCCAACGTGGTGGTCGGCTCGCTGATCTTCCTGGTCCTGGTGCTGGTGGCGGTGTTCGCCGACGCCCTGTCGACGCACACGCCGACCCGGCTCTACCCCGCGGTCCGCCTGCGGCCGCCCAGCGCGCAGAATCTGCTCGGGACTGACGAATTCGGACGGGATGTGTACAGTCTGGTCCTGCACGGCAGCCGGGTCTCGCTCCTCGTCGGGGGGGTGACCATGCTGCTCACCTCCCTGGGCGGGATCGTGATCGGCCTGGCTGCCGGGTACTCCCGGCGACTCGACCCCCTCATCATGCGCTTCATGGACGGGTTGATGGCCTTCCCCGCGATCCTGCTGGCCATCGCGCTGATGGCCGCGCGGGGTCCCGGCGTCTGGAACGTGATCGTCGCACTGTCCATCGTCTACATGCCCCGGACTGCCATGCTCACCCGCAGCACCGTCCTGAGCCTCCGGGAGCTGGATTACGTGCAGGCGGCGCGCGCGCTGGGGCGCCGGGACCTGTCCCTGACCTACCGGCACATTTTGCCCAACTGCATGGGCCCGCTGCTGGTCCAGGGGACGTTCATCTTCGCCTATGCCGTCCTGGCCGAAGCCATCCTGGGCTTCCTCGGCGTGGGCGTTCCTCCCTACGTGCCCTCGTGGGGGAACGTCATCGCCAGCGGCAAGAACACCATCCGCGAAGCCTACTGGGTCAGCTTCTTCCCCGGCGCCGCGCTCACCCTGGCGGGGCTGAGCCTGAACCTTCTGGGGGACGGGCTGCGCGACACGCTCGATCCCCGCCTGCGTGTGGAGTGACCCGCGGAGTCGCAAGAGGGAGACGCGCCATGCCGACTGCCACACTATCCCAGCCGATCCACAAGATCAGGATGCGCTGCAACCTTATGGTGCCGATGCGGGACGGCGTCCGGCTGTCCACCGACCTGTATCTGCCGGACGCCCCGGGGCCGTTCCCGGTTGTCCTCATCCGGACGCCCTACAACAACAACCGGGAGCCGGATGTCCAGGATGCCGTGTACTTCGCCCGGCGCGGGTACGCCGTGGCGATCCAGGACGTCCGGGGCCGGGGGGACTCCGAGGGGGAGTGGTCGCCCTTCCTCCACGAGGCCGAGGACGGGTACGACGCGCAGGAATGGGCAGGCAAGCAGCCCTGGTCCACGGGCAAGGTGGGGACCAGCGGCGGCTCCTACGTGGGGCTGACCCAGTGGTTGCCCGCCCCCCTCCGGAACCCGCACCTTGCCGCCTTGGCCCCGCGGGTGGGCTTCTCCAACCTCTACCACAACTGGGTCTACACCGGCGGCGCCTTCCAGCTCGGGTTCAACCTGCGCTGGGGCCCCATCCAGATGCACACACGCACCAACCGGACGCAGTACCTCTGGCTGCCGGAGGAGGTACACCTCAGCCGGCTCTACTGGCACCTCCCCCTGATCACCGGCGACGAGGCGGCCGGGAGGCCCTGCGAGTTCTACCGGGAGTGGATCCGGCACCCGAGCTACGACGCCTACTGGGAGCGCCTGGGGAACCTCGAGGCGAGGCACGCGGAGATCGACGTCCCGGCCTACGGATTCGGGGGCTGGTACGACGTCTTTCTCCAGTCCACGCTGAACAACTTCATGGGCGTGACGAGCCGGGGCTACAGCGCCAGGGCGCGGCGGGGGCAGAAGATCCTCATCGGTCCCTGGATCCATTGTCTGGGGGACCGGGGAACGAGCCGTAAGACAGGCGACATCGACTTCGGTACCGCCTCGCTGATCGATCTGAGGGCCGAGGAGCTGCGGTGGTTCGATTACTGGCTCAAGGGGATGCAGAACGGCATCCAGGACGAGCCGCGGGTGAAGGTCTTCGTGATGGGGGCCAACCGGTGGCGCGAGGCGGAGACCTGGCCCATCCCGGGGACGCGGCACACGCGCTACTACCTGCATAGCGACGGGAAGGCGAACTCGCTCTTCGGCGACGGGTTCCTGGATCCGGCCGCGCCCGGTTCCGAGCCGGCGGATGCCTACGTGTATGACCCCCGGAATCCCGTCCCCACGCTCGGTGGCAGCACCTGTTGCGGCGAGGACGTGACGCCGATCCCGATGGGTCCGCGGGACCAGCGCCCCGCCGAATGGCGGCCCGATGTCCTGGTGTATACCACCCCGCCGCTGGACGCCGACCTGGAGGTGACGGGGCCGGTCTCGGTTACCCTTTACGCCGCCTCCGACGCCCTGGACACCGATTTCACCGCCAAGCTGGTGGACGTCTTCCCCGCAGGCTATGCCATGAATGTCGCCCAGGGGATCATTCGCGCCCGCTACCGCGACTCCTGGGAACAGCCGACCCTGCTCGAATCGGCACGGGTCTACCGGTACACCATCGACCTCTGGTCAACCAGCAACTGCTTCCTGAGGGGCCATCGCATCCGGGTGGAGATCTCCAGCAGCAACTTCCCCCAGTTCGATCGGAACCCGAACACCGGCCACCCCTTCGGGCTGGACGCGGAGCTGCGGACGGCCCGGCAGACCGTCTTTCACGACGCCGAGCACCCCTCGCACATCCTCCTGCCGATCATTCCGGCCGAGTAGCCGTCGGCCGGAAGACTCAGCGGAGGCAGGACGAGGAACACCTGGATGTCTCAACCGATCGATCCCATGGGCCCCGGATAGCTCACCTCCTCGAGCTTCCCGCTGTCCACGTCATAGATGAAACCGCGCACCGTCACCGCATCGGGCCCGGCTGTCGGGATCCAGGGATGGTTCAGGATCGAGGACATCCCGCGCCGCACATCCCAGGCGAGACGGTCCATGTTCTTCGCATCGCGCGGCGCGTCGAGCGGCTCGATCTGGCCGCGAAAGGCGTGGAACGCCGACGGCGTCGCCGAGGACCGCTTGCAGCTCATGAACGGGCGCCCCGTCGCCTGGCCGAGCAATGCCTCGGCCGTCGAGTCCCCCTCCAGACCCGCCTTGAGCAGGTCGTCGGTGAAGGCGAGCATGCCGCAGCGTGTGTGGTGGATCAGGATAATCTCGTTGGTGTTGAGCAGGTGGTGCGAGATGATGAGGCAGCGGATCGCGTCATCATTCACCACGCCCCCGGCGTTCCGGATGATGTGCGCGTCGCCCGTCTGCAGGCCGAGCAAGTCCTCCACATCGAGGCGCGCGTCCATGCACGCCAGCACCGCCACGCGCTTGGATGGTTGAATCGGCTGCGTTCCCGGGTGGACAGGCTTGTGCACCGCCTGCCCGCTCGCGTACTGTGTGTTGTTGTCCAGATACCGATCAGTCATCCCATGTGCCATCGCTTCTCCTCCTCGGGGTCAGGATCATTCATCGCACCGGCCCGCCCGACGGTCGGGGTGACGGCGAAATGCTACGACCTCCAGCGCTTGCAGAGCATCCGGCTTCGATGGTGCTGCGCTTCGGCTACCAGGCCTCACTCCGCCTCCGATCGCCCCTCCGCAGCGTCATCGCCTTGTTCGGCCGCACTGTGTTCTAACCGGCTTCCCCCCGTGTCAGGCAAGGTTCGCCCCGCGTTCCAGCAACAACGCCTTCAGCACCGAACGGTGGCAGCGCGCTTCTTCCGCACAGTAACAGCCCACCGAGAGATTGGTCTGATGGGAGAGCGCGGCCAGGAGCACGAGAAGGCGCGTGGCCTCAGGTCGCTTCATCTCAGCACGGTATCGCTTCGCGAAGGCGCGCCACGCCCGCTCATCGGAAGCCTGCAGTGCTTGCTTGACCAATGGCTCCGAAGGCGCAAGGTCTGGAAGCCATACGTCATAGAAATCGCGCGTTGCATGTTCAGCCTTGGGCACGCCGCGCGGTGGACGCCGCACGGTCCCCAAGCGCAGGCCCTCACCGGGTGTTCTCGGGCTTCCCAGCCGCACTACCCGAATAGCCATTCGAGTCGCCTCCTTCGCTCCGCACTCGCCATGCACGCCCAACGCCATGCCGCTCAGCCGTTGGCGAAGCCGGGCGGCCGGAGCGGATTGTTGGGCGACAGCTTCCAGCTTCCCATGAGGTGCTTGGCTACCGCCTCAATGTCCGCCTCTGGAAAGTGGAGCCAGCCTTGGTGGGCAGAGGGCAGTTCGCGACCAACAAATACGGGGACGCCAACGGCTTGAAGCATCTGCAGGTCGCCGACGGAATCGCCCACCGCGGCCGTTCTCGCCAAGGGCACCCGCAGCCGCCCCGCGAGGCCTCGCACCCAGCGCCCCTTGTCTTCAGGCCAAATGTGGTGAATCTCCCCAGACGCTGTGAGCTCGGTGCCCAACCAGTGCTCCACTCCCAGCCGTCGGGCAATGTGTGCGACAGCGAAGCCCCACGTGATCGAGGCCACGGCGACCGCTGCGTCATGGTCCCTCAGCAGATCGAGACCTCTCTCAGCACCTGGGGCAAGATGGACGTCCTTGAGGGCATCCGCAAGCGTCGCCAAGCCCACGGACAGATACCAGCCCGCCATCTCCTCACGCGCCGCTCGCAGCTCCTCGTTGCCCGCAAACCGCTCGAGCTGCCGCATGCGCTCCAGGTGACCAAGGGATTGCGCCAGCACCTCACAGACGGTCGGCCCCCTCAGCAGGGTCCCATCGAGATCGAAGACGACAAGCGCCTGCCAGGGACGCACTCAGTCCCCCCTTGTCGGCCCCAACGCGCCGGCGTTCAGCCGCGCCTCTTGGGGCGACGGCTGGAATGCCTCCTTAGCTGAGCCCGCCGAAGGGCCTGAAGATCTGCCTGGTCCTGGGCTCTCCCGGCCGCTTCCTTGGCCCGGATCAAGTCGGCGAGCCCGAGATAGTGCGCCTCGACGGGCCCAAACCGGGATTCGACGCGTCTCCGCCACGCCGCCTGAAAGCTTGGACCTCCCGGCAGGGCTGAGAGCAGATCGATTCGAACGGGTGCCACCCCGATCTGAATGATCCACCGAGGGTCCGTCAAGTCCGCAACCGTGTACCCCAAGTCGGCCCCTCCGAAGAAGACTCGCAGCGCAACCAATGCCCTGCGGGCGATCCTCGGGGTTGGATCCAGCAGGATATCAAGGCCCTTTGTGGCCCGCGGCCGGGCGTGGAAGGCGACGGCGTGCGCGCCGATCAGCAGGTACCGCACCCCATGGTCGTTTAACGCGGCGATGAACTCTTCGTAGTCTCGGGACGGCATTCCGCCCTCGCGTCTTGAGGCACCCTTCGAGCGCTTCGCCAACGGCCTCGACCCGTTCCTCGGGGGTAAGGTCTTCGTACCAGAAGCGAAAGTCCTCTGCCTCCGCGTCTTTCCACGCCACTTTGGACACGCTCCACGCTCGACCTTGACCATCAAACACGCGCCTTCGCTCAGGCATATTCCCTCCGACCATTCAGCCAACGCGCACGTTGACCGACCACGGCGAGCGCATGCGGGCCAGCGGTCCGGTCGGACGTGAAGGTCGACAGCCCCAGGAAACGCGGGTTCACACCCGCTCCCCACTGTGGCCGTGGAGAGCTTTCCCGCCACTCTGCTGCGGCCGACCATAGAGATCGAGCCGCCACAATGCTCGATGCC
>DATIFO010000130.1:0-11432 GCA_035455275.1 Methylomirabilis sp. (SeqCode)
ACCACCCGCGTCGCCTCCGCATGGTTCTCGTTGATCTGGCGGTAGAAGTCCTGGAGGAACGCCAGATCCGCCGAGAACAGCCCCTCGATGACCTTGGGGTTGATGTGCTCCAGGGCCCCGAGCTTGGTGATCACCCGGGACAGGAGGATGATCACCAGGTAGGATTCGTTGGCCCTGACCCGCGGGTCCTTGAGGGGAGCGATCTCGTCGTAGGCCGTGGCGAGTCGCATCACCCCGTCGCGGTGGAGATTGCCCTCCCCATCCACGTAGCCCCGGGGCAGGCTAAAGGGAAACTCCGTCTGCAGGGTCACGCCTTGGTCACCCCCTCATGGACGATCTCAAGGGTTTCGATGGCCACCTCGTTTCCCGTGGCATTGAAGCTCGGGCCGGTCCACTTCGTGGGCCACCCCTCCCGGAAGTTCCAGCGGAGCTTCTCGGCCCCGGTATCGTCCAGGAGAATGATGGAGCCGTTCTTCCGCTCCACCTTGCCGTCCATGGCCTTCTTGCGCCACTCCCACAGCTCCGCGTCGTCGGTGATCCCCCACTTGAGGCTGATGTTGGAGTACTTCACCAGGCCGGGGAGCTTCCGCACATGCAGGGCCTCTCCCCCTTCCCGGTAGTCGATGGGATCTTGCGTGGAGTCAAGACCCGCGCACTCCCGGAATCCCGCACGGGTGATGCCGTCGATCTCCACGAGGAAGTTGAACGAACGATACGGATCATTCCGATCTCCGACTGGCATGACTGACCCTCCTTTCCTTGCGGTTGCGGCTTGGCTAGCCCGGCCGGGAGCGTCCGCCGTGTGCCCTGGGGCCTACGCGCTGTAAGAGTAGACGGCCACCAGGCTCCCCTCCCGGTCCCGGAGATACCCCTTGTCGCCGATGTTATTCCAGACCGCCACGCCCCGACCCCAGTAGAGGTCGGTCATCGTATCGCTCCCCCTCCCAGACCAGACGCGAGCCGATGCGCCCGGAGCGAGGGAAAAGGCAGGGAACACGAAGGTGTTGTGGGCCTCATCGTGGAGGGTCCAGCCGGTCATATCCACCGGCCGGGTTCCGAGGTTCCGTACCAGGACATACTCACCGCCGATGTCCCGACCCTCCGGGTTGTACTCGATGTGGGTGAGACGCACGTCCTGGCGGTCCGGGCGCGCGGATGGCACCGCGGCCTGCATGACCCCTGGGGCGGCGGGTGGCTCGGTGGCGACGGTCACTCCCCCGGTGCCATGGATGATGCGGACCACCACGAACTCCCCCGGCACGGTCGGCGCCAGGTGGATCTCGGTGACTACCATCCCCGCTTCGCGGACATCCGGAGGATTGGTCTCGGCATCGCACTTCACGCGAAAGGCCGCCTGGGCACTCGCGCCCTGGAAGGCCCCCTGACGGTAGAGGTCGCCGAGGTAGGCGGACAGCTCCCGCTCGAGGCGCGCCCAGAGCCTCGGATCATTGGGCTCCAGAACCGCCCAGGGCATTCCCCTTTCGATCCGGCGGGCAACCGTGAGGAACAACCGGCGCACGCTGACGTAGATCCATTCGGACTGCTGAGTCGGGTCGGCCAGTGTCCGCGCTCCCCACACCCGGATCCCTCGTCCGGGGAAGGCGCGGAGACAGTTCACCCCGGCGGGGTTCAGCTCCTCCTGCACCGCATCGGCGACGTTCACCTCGAGGTCCAGCACCCCCTCGAGCGCCTCGTTGGCCGGCGCCTTGTGCACCCCGACGGCCCGGTCGCTCCGCGCGTAGACGCCGGCCACATGACCGCAGGCCGGGATGAAGCCGCCGAGGATGGCAGGACGCACCCAGGGATAGTAAAGGGCGCCGTTCATCCCGCGCAGCCCCTGCCGCTGTGCGAGCACCGCCTGCCGGTCGAGACCCGGCCGAGCGTCCAGTATGGCAAAGCGGTCGCCCAGCCGGTCGCAGTGGCTGAGCACGGCTGCTTGCATTGGCTGCACCTGTTCCGGGCCAGGAGATCCTCCTGACTGGCCGCCCAGCATGATATCCGGGGCACAGACAAGGTCCGCGGCGTCCAGGGCCTCCAGCCGCTCCAGACCCAGGCGCAAGGCCATGAGAGGGGGGACCTCCTCCTCCCGGCAAAGGAGTTGCACGTAGCAGCGGCCGCCGCCGTTCTCGAAGAACCCGCGCACCGCCCGGACGAGGTACCCCGCGGTCCGGAGGGCCCCGAACCGTTCCTCGAACTCGGGCCAGAGCGTGAACATCCCCGAGACGCCCGGCTCGAGGGGGCTCTCGCCAGCACCCACCAGCCAGACCCCTCCGCCATCCTGGGTCTGGAGCGCCTGGCGGGGAAGACTCGGGGCGAGCGCATCCAGCCGTTGCTTCGTGATCAGCCCGAGGAACACCGGCACGCCGGTGGGCAGCTCCACAGGCCCTGCCGGGAAGACGTCTTCCCGGTACACTCCGGGGATCTTGTACGTGGGCACGGCGGCATCCACTCAGGGGGTTCTACTTGCCCGGACCGGACCACTGGCTGATCCGGAAGATCACGAACTCAGCCGGCTTCACCACCGCGACACCGATTTCGGTCACCACCTGGCCGAGGTCGCGGACCTCGGGCGGGTTGGTCTCGGCGTCACACTTGACGTAGAAGGCCTCCTGGGGGGTGGTGCCGAAGAGGGCCCCCGCCCGCCACACGTTGGTGAGAAACGCGCTCACGTTGCGGGTGATCTTGGCCCACAGCTCTGGCGTGTTGGGCTCGAACACCACCCACTGGGTGCCCTCGTCAATGGACTCGCGCAGGAAGTTGAAGAGACGGCGGACGTTGACGTACTTGAAATCCAGGTTGGCGTCCCCCCCGATGGTCCGCGCGCCCCACACCGTGATGTTCCCGTTGAACTGGCGAATGACGTTGACGCCCTGGGGGTTCAATCCATCCTGCTGGGCCTTGCTCACCCGGTACTTCACGTCCAGGGCCCCGCGAACGGTGACGTTGGCCGGCGCCTTGTGCACCCCCCGCTCGCCGTCGACCCGGGCGTAGATTCCAGCCATGTGCCCGCTCGGAGGCACGAAGTTTCCCGTGCCGCTGGTGTCGATCCAGGGGAAGTACACGGCCCCGTAGACGCTCGTCGCCCCCATGGCAGTCCCACCGGCGTTGGGGTAGATGCCCTGCGGCACGAGCGCCCCCGCCACCGTCTCCTCGCCGTCCAGCACGCCAAACCGATCCTGCAGGTTCTCGCAGTGGCTCAGGACCATGCCGCGGATGGCGACCCGGCGAGCCAGGTTGGCGGCGTCATTGCCCGCTCCCACGTTGGTCGGCACCGGCACGGCGACGATGGCGATCTCGTCGATGGCTTCGAACTCGGCGAGCGCCTGCTCCACCTGGTCCACGGCCGGCGTGACCGTCGCGTCCTCGATGAGGCTCGTCACGCGGGTCACCCAGCACCGGGTGCCGCCGTTGTTGAAGAAGCCGTACACGGCGTTCGCCAGGATCGTGTTGCCGGCCTGGACGTCGCCGAAGGCATTCACGAACTCCACCCAGCTTGTGATGAGCTGCGCCTGGCCAGCGGGGGCCAGGGCGTAGCGATCCGCGGTGACGATGCTGGACGGGTCCAGGGGCCGGCCAGGGCGGAACGGCATGGTGACCGCATCGCTCACCAGCCCGATGAAGCCCGCCGTGCTCGTGCCCACGCCGGCGATGGGCTTCACCGCCGAGGGGACCTCCTCCACGTAGACTCCCGGTGACAGATACTGTGGCATGGTCGTTCCCCCCTTCTGTGAGTGGTGGACGCTGCATGAGAGGTCCGGAGGCGACGGCCACCCATCACGCCCTCGCGGAAGGCGGCCGACACCGGAACCACCGGGCGACCCGGCAGACGCCGGGAATCCTCCCTCGTTACCCCCTCCTGAATCTGGATGACGTTCGCCTGGTCCTCGCCCCGGCCCGGGAAGCTACGGCGTCACCGGCACCAGCGAGACATCCAGGATGAGGACGGCGCCGGCCTCGTTCAGCCCGGCCGTCCGGGAAGCCTGCTGGTACCCGCGGGCGGTGACCTCCACCCTGCGTGCCCCCGCCTCGAGCCGGGTGAGGAGGTACCGCCCCTGCCCATCGGTGAAGACCCGCTCGCCGCTCGCCGTCATCCGCACCTCGGCCATGACCACGGGGGCGTCGTCCTGCCCGGTGATCAGCCCCTTGACCGTCGTTGGCGGCAGGTGAATCTCCACCCTCCCCGGGCTGATGTGCCCCTCGGCGTTCCGGGACACAGTCGCCGTCCCCCCCGCCTCGCCGAAGCGGCTGCCGGACTCGGGAACTGTCGCCGTGAGGGTGTACGCCCCGTCGGGAAGGTCCATGAAATGAAAATGGCCGTCCCCGCGAGATCGAGTCTGGTCCGGCCGCTCCTCCATGACGGCCCATCGCGTCTCGTGCTGCCTGGCGCTGGTGGCGAGCCAGGTCGTGAACGCCGACGGTCCGGCGGTGATCTTCACCCTGGCCCCGCCAACAGGTTTCCCGCTCTGGGCGTCGAGCACCCTCCCTGCGACGGCGACCATATGGCGGACCACCACCCACTCGCTCACGGTGCCAGCTCCCCATCTACCCGGAACCTGAGCAGCTTGTCGGTGACCACGGGAGCCTCGATCGCCTTCTCGACATCCAGACCGATGGTCACCGTGTAGTTGAGGGCCGCCTTGGGCTTTCCCCCGAGCGCCTGCCAGAACTCGCCCATGCTCTGGAGCCGACCGGGTTGCAGCGTGATCGCCGGGAGCGGCGGCTCCTGACCCGTGAGACTGCCCTGGAGCACGGCCGCCGGGATGGTCGGGTGACGGAGAAGGACCAGCATGACCTCCCCCAGCAACCGGTGCTCGTCCAGGGCGGGCGTGGTGGAGGCATCGCTGGCCCAGGCGGTGATCAGGTACGAGCACTCCACCCGCACGGGCGGCCGCTTCTTTGTCGCCGTCCCGTCGCTCCGCCGCTCCACGATCCATTCGTTGCTCCGGAGGTCCCGGCTCTCCCGCACGTCGTAGAGGAAGAGGTCGATGGCGGGGAGCGTCACCGACTGCGGCGGAAACTGGTCGTCAGGCACGGCGAAGCTGATCGTGACCTGCTGGACGAGGGACAGCGGCAGATCCCCCTTGAGGAGTACCTCCAAGGTCTTGTCGAGATCATCAATCATGGGTAAACGCTCACCGGCCGGCCGCTCGAGGGTCGACCCCCGAAGCCTCGGCCCGTGTCAGACACCCCGGCCAATCAGGGCGGCGGGTCTCGGGATTCACCACGCCTTTCTCGAAATCCAGCCAGATGCGGCCG
Source organism: Methylomirabilis sp. (SeqCode) (assembly GCA_035455275.1). Classification (GTDB taxonomy): domain Bacteria; phylum Methylomirabilota; class Methylomirabilia; order Methylomirabilales; family 2-02-FULL-66-22; genus 2-02-FULL-66-22. Next base: position 5,257 of record DATIFO010000130.1, read on the forward strand.
TCCGTCCGGCAGTCGAAGGCCCGGCAAGGCACTGGCCGATGCGGATAGATTGTGCAGCCCAGGTTGTCCCGGTCCATGTGAATGCAGTAGCCGTCCCCCCCGTGCTCGATCAGGTAGGGTTCGCCCAGGCTCCAACAGACAATCCCCTCCCGGATGTCCTGCCGGGAGAGGGCAAACGGGATCCGGCAGCAGGCAGCACGGCAGTGGTGGAGGCGAGCCCGGCAGTCCAGGCGCAGCTCCTGGCTCAAACTGTACTTGTCGTACTCGGGGTCCTGGAGCATGACACCCATGTTTTTCTTCTTGAAATCCTCCGCCAGCCGTCGTCCGACCTCCTGCTTTCGCTGGTCGAGCTGCTCGATGCTGATCACACCCTTCTCGCTCAGCAGCTCGACCAGGGCGTAAAGGAAGGATGCCGTCTCCAGGGTCTTGGCCGTGTTGGTGTTGAGCCGGCTGTGGGTAAAGAGGAGCCCCTCGGCTGCTTTCTGGCGTAGGCCCTCCAAGGGGTTTGGACCATTCGAATGGCGTCGGGGCGGCATTCTCTGTGCCTCGTTCCTCACTCGTAGGAGGGAGGAATGGCTTGGGTGGACTCCAGTTCCCCGATCACTCGTTCCTCGATAAGCCGGTAGCTGCCCTCCCTGGAGAGCGCTTCCCACCGGCGAAGCAGCGCCACCGGCGCTGAGCGCTGTGTCCCTCCGGTCCGGATCAGGTCACGGCACGCGACATACTCATTGCCTTCAAGCCGTATCTGCGGCGCCTGATAACCGACCTGCCGGGCCAGTGCTGGCGAGATGGCGCTCACGGCGGGCGGTTCGCCGGGCGACAGCACCCGAAGGTCGGTGGTGTAGGCTGCCTTCTGAAAGAAGTAGTGGGTCTCGGGGGCAGTGAAAAGGCGGAGAAATCTCCACGCCTCGTCTTCGCTGCCGATGTGCCCGACAAGTGGTGAGAGATCCGCAGGTCCGGCAATCAGTGTCTTTTCCCCTTCGGCACTGACGGCGTAGAGCTCCAGGAAGGCTTCCGCCGGCAATCCCATCCGTCCACGAATGCCGGGCACAAGACGATACCCAGAAAGCGGCAACCCGATGGCGATTTCCTGATCGAACAACAGCGTGACTTCCTCCATCGTGCCTCCGAACGGCTCACACGGGTCGATTCGCGAGTTCCCCGCCGCTGCACGAGCGGGCTCGAAGCTCCTGGACCGAACACCTACGGGAAGGGACAGGCGCTCAGCGAACCGCCCGCGGCCGCGCAATTGCTCACGCGTCGAGCCAGCTTGTCCGCTCGATACGCGCTCAATGTGGCGCAACATGCCGCATTGGCAGGCGTGGGAGACGAACAATTCCTGCTCGCCATCTCCTCGTCGGCACACCGAACGCTCTCTGCATAGGCCCGGCATTCGAACCAGCTCCGGTTGGCGCCCAGCCAGCCGTAGAACCGGTTCTCCACGGATGTCCTGTCGGCATCCGTGGTCGCTGCCCGGTAGGCTGTGCCAGCTTTGGCGCAGCAGGAGCGGATATCCGCCGCGTGGACGTTCTCATGCCGCGTCGTGCACGGGGCGCTGCAATCGGTGTTGTTGATCGCGACGCTCGGGGTCCCCGACGGGAACGCGCACGTGGTTGTGCCGTTCTGGTACAGGAACCGGTCGTCAGGCGCCACGTCCGACGCGCCCGCATCGTCGTTCTCGCGCAGAGAGAGAGTCAGGACCTGCCTCACGTAGCGGTTTCCGTACTGGCGCTGCAGTGCCAGCAGGAGGCGCTCGGTGTGCCATGCCCCTCCGCCTTTGGTACGGCTCAACGCGGCCGCGCGCCCGCTCACCGAAGAGACATCGCCGAGACGAGACGCCACCTCTGCCAATGGATTGCGGAGTGAGCACTCTGCTTGATCGTCATCATCTTTTCTTGAGAAGGGGCAGCAGGAGCTGTCCAGTTTTCGCAGATCATGCATCCGCATCTTGGACCTCACTTCCAATCTGGATCCTGCCTCTGTCGAGGGGGTGCGCTGCGCCGACACCGTGGCTCAGCGCCGCGGCCCATGGGTGCACTCATCCGGCGTCGCGTTCGCTTTTCCCCTCCCTGGAAAGCGCCAACACCTGTTGCACGTAGCGGTTCCCGTACTGCTTCTGGAGCTGCAGCAGCGACGGTCCTCCCCGGGACGGCAAGGAGGCCGTGGAGCGATCCAGCGTCGCCGCATGCGCATAGGCGCAGGACCTGTCTCCGAGCCGGCAGACCACCTGCTCCATGGGATCGTGCTGAGGCGCCAGGATCGCTTGCATCTCGGGTTTCTGCTGATTGGCCACACGCGGGCTTCGCGACAGGCCCCGACTGGGCGTGATCCTGGGGTCGAGCGTGCGGTGCTGCATATTCTCTCTCCTTATCCGCTAGGGTTGTGGCGTGTCGCGCCTCCGGTGCCCCGCATACTCTCCAAACTCCCCTTCGACCATAACCTTGCCCATCTTCTGATATTCCCGCCTCGTGGCCTGGATGAGATGGGTCATGCTGACCAGTTCCCCGTCAGCGGCGGCCAGGAAGGAAGCACCCAGGGCAACGTTGCGGATGTTGCCGCCGGCGATCTCGAACTGCCGTGCCATGAACCCCAGATCCAGGTCGGCGCCTCGCGGCAACGCTTCCGGCCAGATCTGCTCCCAGATGCGGCGGCGGTCCCTCTCGGAGGGGAAGGGAAACTCCACGGTGAAGTGCATCCGCCGCACGAAGGCGTCGTCCATGTTCTTGCGCAGGTTCGTGGCCAGGATGACGACCCCCTCGTACTCTTCCATCTTCTGGAGCAGGTAGCTGATCTCGATGTTGGCATAGCGGTCATGGGCGTCGCGCACCTCGCTCCGTTTGCCAAACAGGGCGTCGGCCTCGTCGAAGAAGAGGATGGCGTTGGATCGCTCCGCCTCGGCGAAGATGCGGGACAGGTTCTTCTCCGTCTCCCCGATGTACTTGCTCACCACCGTGGAGAGATCGATCTTGTAGAGGTCGAGGCCGAGGTCTCCCGCCATGATCTCCGCCGCCATGGTCTTGCCCGTGCCCGAGGGACCGGCAAACAGGATGTTGACCCCCTTGCCCAGGGCAAGCTTTCGCGTGAATCCCCAGACCTCGTAGACCAGGCTGCGGTACTTCACCGAATTGCAGATCTCCCGGAGTTGCTGGAGTCGATCGCCGGGAAGCACGATGTCCTCCCAGCGGTAGTGCGGGGTGATCTTCTGCGCCAGCGTGGCCAGCTTCCGGTTGGATTGCAGTCGGCAGGCCCGGGAGAGGTCCCCCAGGGTTGTCCGCCCATCGGTGGGATCCCTCCAGCGGGCCAGATTCCGGGCCGTGGCTGCCGCATCCCGGATTTCTCCTCCGCTCAAGCGGAACTTGTTGGCCACAGCCTGCACATCCTCCGCGGGAGTCTGCCCATCCAGAGATCTCCGCCACAATTCGACCCGTTCTGCATAGGCCGGGCGGGGGATCTCGATCCGCACGAAGGGCAACCCCTCCAGCGCATCCGCCGGTTCCCAGGTGGTGTTCCCGGCCAGGAAGATGATCCCCGGGTGCTCCTCCAGAGCCTGGAGAAACGAGCCCAAGAACCCTCGCTTGTCCTCGGCCAGCAGGTGGTCAAACCCAGCCCAGTAGAGTGCCGCCCGCTGGAAGAGAGCCTCGCGCCGGGCGAGGTGTAACGCGGTCTCGAAGTTCGAGGCCTCGCCGCTCAGGAAGCGCTCCCCGTCGATGGTCAGGAGATTCAGCCCCAATTCGCGACAGATGGCCTCGGCGATGGTCTGCTTGCCAACCCCATAGTCTCCCTGGAAGTAGACCACAAGACGCCGTGGCTGACCAGGTGGGGCCACGGTCCCGGGCGGCCGGAGGCTCTGGAGCATGAGGGCAAGGCGTCCCCTGGTCTCGGCCGGAAGGAGAAGGTCCTGCAGTTCGAACCGCGGGAGGACCCTCCTGCAATAGGGCTGAATGCGCCCGTCCGGTCCCTGCAAACCATGGAGATAATCCACCACCCGCTCATCCACCTTGAGGTACCTGCCGAGCAGGGGTGGATGCACATGGGACGGGTCGTCGAAGAGGCTGACCAACAAGTGCTTCCGGAGCGTTGCGTCGCCTCCAAAGAATCTCCGGTGAGCCAGCTTCGCCTCGGCGGAGGGTGAGAGCAGGTTCAGGACGAGATCGACGCTCGGGCGTTTCTTGGTCACGTCATCCTGCAGGTAAGCGTACAGCCGCTCGTACCGCAGGTCCAGTTCGGGAGCCAGACAGATGAGGAGAATGTCCCGCTCAAATGGCGCCAGGGGAAAGAGGTGCAGAAGCTCCTCCAGGTGGAGGGGGATGCCGCGGCGGATGCTTTCCGCTTTGCGCCGCTCGATGTCGGCCGCGATCCTGGCCATGGCCTCTTGGATATCGGAGGCGGAAATGGCCGCCGGCTCGGCAGCCCACCGGGGCATGCCGACCCGCTGGGCGAGCAGGCCTTCTACCTCCTGCTCTGAGACGTAGAGCCCCTGGAACTGGGGGTCGGCTTGATGGATCTGTTGTGCCCGCCAGACCTGCAGGCGCACCAAGAGGTCAATGCGCTCCAGCTCCGCCAGTATGTGGCTGACCGAATCCGTGAAGAATTCCTCAGCCATGGGGCGGTCCGGACGCTCACTCGGTTCCATGGTGGTTGAGCCATCCCTCAGGCCGCGTCGCTGTGGTCGAGTGCCGGTTCTTCCCCGAATTCTATTCTGCTGGCTTGACCGATCCCCCCAGGAGTCGAGAAATCTCTTCGGCTCTTTCCGTGTTCACGCGGAAATGGGGAAGAAGGTCCGGCCCGGTTCGCCGGACGATCAGCCCGCTCGCCTCGAGAAGCTCCAATGCCCGAATGACCCTGGGGACTTCCTCCTCGATGCGCTGCTTCCTCAGCCACCAGGAGGCAATGCCTTCTCGGGTGTCCCCGGCGTCGGGATAACAGAGGAGGTACCTCAGAATAGCGTGTGCGACCAGACGGTCCTCCGCGCTCGGCCGATTCCCTGGGGAAAAGCACTCGCTCGCCAATCTTCTATCCCCAGGCCCGAACCAAGCCGTGCCAGCGTCGAGTCATAACGCCCGTCGCTGATGGGTTGCCCGCAACCGTCGCGCGACCCTTTCTGATCAGTCCGTCCCCGATGAAGCCCCAATAATGAAGACTGGAAATGAACAGGAGCAACACGGATGCCAATTGGGAGTCGCCTCGTCGGGCACGTGCAGGAGCGGAGAGTTAGCCGAAGTCGGCCCCGGCGGTCAATGGACCCACTGCGCGGGGTTGAACCCATCCCGCGTGCGAGGATGTGGCCGACCGGCTTGATCTTCAGGCCTTTTGCCGGGTGGGATGTCCTCTACCCGGGCTGGGATCAATCTGACCCTCTCGAGGACCGCGGACCGGGAAACGCGCCACCCTTCTCGATGTTGTATTTCTTGACAAGGCGACCGAAGGCTCGTCGGTCCTTCTGGGCGGCCCGGGCCGCTCGGCTGATGTTCCAGCCGTAGGCCGACAGAAGGTCACTCGCGTACTCCCGCTCGAAGGCGGCAATCGCCTCTGCCTTGGCCTCTCGGAACGTCACGGGGGGCGGAGCCGGCAGCCCCCGATGGAAACGCGGAGGCAATGCCTCCGGCCCGATCACACCGGGCGATCCGGTGGCCACGATTTGCTGGATGAGGTTCTCCAGTTCCCGGATATTCCCGGGCCACGCGTATCCCCGGAGGGCCTGGAAGAACTCCCCCGCAAACTGCCAGGAGCCGTGATCCTCCGCACTGACGTATTTCCCGAGCAGGTGCCTGGCGAGCAGGGGGATATCCTCGCGGCGCTCCCTGAGCGGCGGCAGACTGATCGGAATGATGTTCAGCCGATAGTACAGATCCTCTCGAAACGCGCCGTCCTTCACCCTGGCTTCCAGATCCACATTCGTCGCGGCGATGATTCTCACGTCCGCCTGCTGGAACCTCGGACCCCCAAGGGACCGGTAGGTCTTGTGCTGAAGAAAGCCGAGAACCTTCACCTGGGCGAGCAGGGGAATGGTGTCGATCTCATCCAGGAAAAGCGTCCCGCCCTCGGCCTCGGCGATGAGTCCGGGTGCCGAGGTCCGCGCGTCGGTGAAGGCGCCTCGCCTGTGGCCGAAAAGCTCGTTTTCAAGCAGTTCGGTCGGAATCGCTCCGCAGTTCACGGGCAGGAAGGGTGCATGGTTT
>DATIFO010000131.1:0-58608 GCA_035455275.1 Methylomirabilis sp. (SeqCode)
GAGATGGTCATGCCCGGGGACAACGTGACCATGACCATCGAGCTCATCCAGCCCATCGCCATGGAGAAGGAGCTCCGCTTCGCCATCCGCGAGGGGGGCCGGACCGTGGGGGCCGGGGTGGTGAGCGAGGTGGTGGAGTAAGGGGCTCAGGGCAGGCCCTTCGACTGGGCTCAGGGCAGGCATCAAGAGACAGGGTGGGTGATGGACAACCAGAAGATCCGGATCAAGCTGAAGGCCTACGATCACCGGCTGCTGGATCAGGCGGTGAAGGACATCGTGGGGACCGTCCAGCGCTCGGGTGCCCTGATCTCCGGCCCCATCCCGCTGCCCACGAAGATCAGCCGGTACACGGTGCTGCGCTCTCCCCATGTGGACAAGAAATCCCGGGAGCAGTTCGAGATCCGGACCCACATGCGGATGATGGACATCGTGCAGCCCACCCCGCAGACGGTGGACCAGCTCATGCGGCTGGACCTGCCGGCGGGTGTGGATGTGGAGATCAAACTCTAAGCAGGGATCCCGCGGGGCGCGCCCCCCGAGGTCTGGGGTGCGGTGGCGCGGGCACCGGGCGCGTGCGACGATGGCGATCGGACTCTTGGGCCGCAAGGTGGGGATGACGCAGGTATTCGACGAGCGCGGGAAGGCCGTGCCGGTGACCATCATCCAGGCAGGTCCCTGTCCCGTGGTCCAGAAGAAGACGGCCGAGCGCGACGGCTACGAGGCCATCCAGATCGGGTTTCAATCCGAGCCCAAGGCGGCCAGGCTCTCGCGCCCGTTGCGGGGACACTTCGACAAGGGCCAGATCCCCTACCAGCGCCACCTGGGGGAGATGCGCCTCCGGGGGGGCGAAGGGGAGTTCCAGGTGGGGCAGGTCCTGACGGTGGGGGTCTTCGCCGCCGGCGACCGGGTGCGCGTCACCGGGGTTACCAAGGGCCGCGGCTTCCAGGGCGGGGTGAAGCGCTGGAACTACAAGGGCGGACCCCAGACCCACGGGGCCATGTTCCATCGGGCGCCGGGATCCATCGGGGCGTCCTCGTACCCGTCCCGGGTCTTCCGCGGGCACCACCTGCCCGGCCACATGGGGGCCGAGCGCTGCACCGTCCGGGGGCTGCGCGTGGTGTCGGTGGACCCCGAGAACCATCTCCTGCTGGTGGAAGGGGCGGTCCCGGGTCCGAGCGGCGGGCTGCTGACGATTCGCAAGGGCAAATGACGGGCGCGATGAATCGCGCCCGTACGTAGGGGGGCGATTCATCGCCCCCGAGTACAACGACCATGACGACGACGCTGGATGTGGTGAACGCGAAGAACGAGAAGGTGGACAGCCTGGAGCTGCCGGCGGCCATCTTCGCCGCGCCGGTGAAGGGGCACATCCTGCACGAGGTCGTGCGGATGCAGCTCGCCAATCGCCGGCAGGGGACCGCCGACACCAAGGGGCGCTCCGACGTCTCCGGGGGCGGCAAGAAGCCGTGGAAGCAGAAGGGGACGGGCCGGGCGAGGTCCGGCACCACCCGCTCCCCGCTCTGGCGGCACGGCGGGACGACCTTCGGGCCTCACCCGCGCTCTTACGCCTACGAGGTTCCCAAGGCCGTGCGCCGCCAGGCGCTCCTGGCCGCCCTGACCAGCAAGGCGCAGGCTGGCGCCATCCGCCTGCTGGAGTCCATCAGCCTGGAGAAGCCGAGCACCAAGCAGATGCAGGGCATGCTCCTGGCGGTGGGGGCGCAGGGGAAGGCCCTGGTGGTCCTGCCGGCTCGGGACGAGGTGGTGGAGAAGTCGGCCAGGAACCTGCCCGAGGTTCGCGTGCTCACGGTCCGGGGCCTGAACGTCTACGACATCCTGAACGCGAACACACTCGTCCTGACCCCGGAGGGAGTGCACACGCTCCGGGAGGTGCTGGCGCCATGAATGGACCGTACGAGGTGGTGCTCAAGCCGCTGCTCACCGAGAAGGGGACCCGTCTGAAGGAGGAGGGGAACCAGTACCTCTTCCGGGTGGCCAAGACGGCCAACAAGGTGGAGATCAAGCGGGCCATCGAGCAGTTGTTCAAGGTGACGGTGCTGGAGGTGCGGACGGTCCGCCTGCGGGGGAAGGTGAAGCGGCTGGGGCGGTTCCAGGGTCGCCGGCCGGACTGGAAGAAGGCCATCGCCACCCTGAAGGCGGGCGACTCCATCGAGCTGTACGAGGGCGTGTAACGAGACACGAGCCTCGAGGCGCGAGCCTCGAGGAGGGAATCCGGTCATGCCAGTTCGCAAGTACCGACCCACGTCGCCGGGACGGCGGTTCCAGAGCGTCTCCGGCTTCGAGGAGATCACGAAGGCGACGCCCGAGAAGTCCCTGCTGGCCCCGCTCAAGCGGACCGGGGGACGCAACGCCCTGGGGCGGCTCACCTGCCGGCACCAGGGGGGCGGGCACAAGCGCATGTACCGCGTGATCGACTTCCGCCGGGAGAAGCACGGGATCCCGGCCACGGTGGCCGCCGTCGAGTACGATCCGAACCGGTCGTCGCGCATCGCCCTGCTGCACTATGCCGACGGGGAGAAGCGCTACATCCTGGCCCCCCTGGGGCTCAACGTCGGGGACCGCGTGATGTCCGGCCCCGAGGCCGAGATCCGGGTGGGGAACGCGCTGCCGCTGCGAAACATCCCGGTGGGGGTGACCGTGCACAACATCGAGCTGTCGCCGGGCAAGGGGGCGCAGCTCGTTCGGACCGCCGGCGGGACGGCGCAGTTCGTGGCCAAAGAGGGAGAGTACGGCCTCCTGCGCCTGCCCTCGGGCGAGATGCGGAAGGTGCGCCTCTCCTGCATGGCCACGCTGGGGCAGGTGGGGAACCTGGAGCACGAGAACGTGTCCCTCGGGAAGGCGGGCCGGTCCCGCTGGCTGGGCATCCGTCCCTCCGTGCGCGGCGTGGCCATGAATCCCCACGACCACCCGCTGGGCGGCGGCGAGGGGAAGAGCTCCGGGGGCCGGCACCCGTGCAGCCCCTGGGGGAAGCGCGAGGTCAAGACCCGGAAGCGGGGCAAGCCCTCCGACCGGTACATCGTCAAACGCCGCAAGTAGCTTCACCTCGGCGCGCCGCCCGACCGTTCGGTGGCGAGGCGCGGCCCGGAGGCAGCGTGACACGTTCCTTGAAGAAGGGGCCCTACGTCGAGGCCAAGCTGTTGAAGAAGATCGAGGACATGAACCGGGCGCGGGAGAAGAAGGTGCTCAAGACCTGGTCCCGGCGCTCGACGATCGTGCCGGATTTCATCGGGCACACGCTGGCCGTCCACAACGGGAAGAAGTTCATCCCCGTGTATGTCACGGAGAACATGGTGGGCCACAAGCTGGGCGAGTTCTCCCCCACCCGCACCTTCCGCGGGCACAGTGCCCACACCGCCAAGTCGACGGCGCTGAAGTAAGGCGAGGCACCAGCGGGCCGGGGGGGCGGGTACCGCAGGCGGCTCTGCGGCGAGGCTCCGGGTACCGGGGGTCGAGACATGGCAGAAGCCAGAGCAGTGGCGCGATTCGTCCGGGTGCCGGCGCAGAAGGCCAGGCTGGTGGCGGACCTGATCCGGGGCAAGGACGTGAGCAGCGCCCTGGTCCAGGTGCAGGTGGCCAAGCGCCAGGCGGCACGCATCGTGGAGAAGGTCCTCCGCTCCGCCATGGCCAACGCCACCCAGAACCACGGCGTGCGCGACGTGGACCGGCTGGTGGTGGCCCAGGCCTACGTGAACGAGGGCCCCACGGCCAAGCGCATCCAGCCCCGGGCCATGGGACGGGCCTTCCGGATCCGGAAGCGGACCAGCCACATCACCATCGTGTTGCGGGAGCGGGAAGAGGCGTAGCCCCCTCCCTCACCTTCCCCCTCCGGGGAAGGCAGGGGCGGGGGAAGGGGAGGCGTGCGTGGGACAGAAGGTGCACCCCATCGGGTTCCGCCTGGGGGTCATCAAGACCTGGCGGTCGCGCTGGTTTGCCGGCAAGAACTACGCGGACGTGCTGCACGAGGACCTCAGGCTCCGTCGCTACATCAAGGAGCGGCTGTACCACTCGGGGGTCTCGCGCATCGAGATCGAGCGAAAGGCCGACCAGATCCGCCTCATCATCCACACGGCCCGGCCGGGCATCATCATCGGCAAGAAGGGGTCGGAGGTGGAGAAGCTCCGGGGGGAGTTGAGCCGGATGACCAAGAAGGAGATCCGGCTGGACATCGAGGAGGTGCGCAAGGCCGAGCTGGACGCCCAGCTCGTGGCCGAGCAGATCGCCCAGCAGCTCGAGCGCCGGGTGGCCTTTCGCCGGGCCATGAAGAAGGCGGTGCAATCGGCGCTGCGGTTGGGGGCCCACGGGGTCAAGGTGGCCTGCGCCGGCCGGCTGGCAGGCGCCGAGATCGCCCGGTCCGAGTGGTACCGCGAGGGCCGCGTGCCGCTCCACACCTTGCGGGCGGACATCGACTTCGGGCTGGCCACGGCCCGGACCACCTACGGGGCCATCGGGGTGAAGGCCTGGGTGTTCCACGGCGAGGTCCTGCCCGAGACGCTGGGCGTGGAGAGCAAGCCGCCGGAGCGCCTCCGTGACCTTCGGCCACCCTCGGATCGTCCGCGACGGCGCCGGGGTCCGGGTCCGGGCGGCCCACCTCCACCACCGCGGGCCTAGCCCGGCGGCGAGGAGCCAGGCATGCTGGTACCCAAGCGCGTCAAATTCCGGAAGCAACAGCGCGGTCGGCGGTCGGGCATCGCCACACGCGGCAGCGACCTGGCCTTCGGACAGTACGGGTTGAAGGCCATGGAGGCCGCCTGGATCACGAATCGGCAGATCGAGGCGGCCCGTCGCGCCATGACCCGCTACGTGAAAAGGGGCGGGAAGGTGTGGATCCGCATCTTCCCGGACAAGCCTATCACGGCGAAGCCGGCGGAGACCCGCATGGGCAAGGGCAAGGGCGCGCCGGAGGGGTGGGTGGCCGTGGTGAAGCCCGGCCGCATCCTCTACGAGATGGAAGGGATCCCGGAGGCCGAGGCCAAGGAGGCGATGCGCCTGGCGGCTATGAAGCTGCCCATCGCCACCCGCTTCGTGTCGCGGGGGGCGGTGGGGGCGACGGGATGAATTACGCCGAGCTGAAAGATCTGACCCCGGAGGAGCTCCAGCAGAAGGAGGCCGCGCTGCGGGACGACCTGTTCAAGCTGCGCCTGCGCCAGGCCTCGACCCAGGTGGAGAATCCCATGCGGATCCGGCAGCTCCGCCGCGACATCGCCCGGGTCCAGACCGCCCAGCGGGCCATGGCCGGCAAGACGGCACCGAAGGGAGGGGCCTAGGATGGCGCCCGGCACGACGGAGGCCCGCGCCCGGCGGCAGGTGGTCGTCGGCACGGTCGTCAGCGACAAGATGCAGAAGACCGTGGTGGTGGAGATCGCCCGGCTGGTGCGCCACCAGACCTACGACAAGCGGGTCCGGCGCAAGACCAAGGTCAAGGCGCACGACGAGCAGAATGCCTGCCGCGTGGGCGACCGGGTGCAGCTCATGGAAACCCGCCCCCTGTCCAAGGACAAGCGGTGGCGGGTGGTGGAGATCCTGCAACGGGCGGTCTGAGCGTCGGCCCCGCCGAGGCGGGGGTCGTTCGGACGACAGTGCGGACGGGGTTAGTGCCATGATCGGCCTGCGAACCATCCTGGATGTGGCGGACAACTCCGGGGCCAAGCGGATCTCGCTGATCAAGGTCCTGGGCGGCTCGGCCAAGCGCTACGCCCGCATCGGGGACATCATCGTCGCCAACGTGAAAGAGGCGGTCCCGGAGGGGACGGTGAAGAAGGGGACGGTGGTCAAGGCCGTGGTGGTCCGCACCGTGAAGGAGCAGCGCCGGCCGGACGGCACCTACATCAAGTTCGACCGCAACGCCGCCGTCCTCATCAACGAGCACAACGATCCGGTCGGGACCCGCATCTTCGGGCCGGTGGCCCGGGAGCTGCGCGAGGCCCGCTTCATGAAGATCATCTCGCTGGCGCCGGAGGTGATCTAGCGCCACCGCTGACGTGACACGTTTCACGCTGCACGTTCCGCGAGGTTTGCCATGGGTGTGGGACATCGGCTGGCGGTCAACAAGAACGACCTCATCGAGGTGATCGCGGGAAAGGACAAGGGCAAGCGCGGCAAGGTGCTGCGCGTCCTCCCCAAGCTGGACAAGATCCTGGTGGAGAAGATCAACTTCGTGAAGCGGCACAGCAAGCCGGGACGCTTCGGCCAGCGGGGCGGCATCCTGGAGCGGGAAAATCCGCTGCACGTCAGCAACGTGCAGCTCGTGTGCGGCAAGTGCGACCGCCCCGTCCGGGTCGGCCGCACGGAACTGGCGGATGGGCGAAAGGTGCGCGTCTGCCGCGAGTGCGGCGAGACGATGGATTGAGCCATGGCGGACAAGGCGGAGCGAAAGGCCCGCGCCGAGGCGGGCAAGGCGGTGAAGGGGGAGAAGGGGGCCAAGGGGAAGCCCGAGGCGGCCGCGGCGCCGCAGGTGCCCCGGATCCCGGCCCGGCTGCGGACGCGCTTCCGGAGCGAGATCGGCCCGGCCCTGATGACGCAGTTCGGCTACAAGAACAAGATGCAGGTCCCCGAGGTGAAGAAGGTCGTCATCAACATGGGCCTGGGGGAAGCCGTGGGGAACGTCAAGGTGATCGACGCCGCCGTGGAAGAGCTGTCGGCCATCACGGGCCAGCGGCCCGTGGTCACCCGGGCCCGGAAATCCGAGGCCGCCTTCAAGCTCCGGGCGGGGATGCCCATCGGCTGCAAGGTGACACTGCGGGGCGAGCGGATGTATGAGTTCCTGGATCGCCTGCTCTCCGTGGCCCTGCCGCGCATCCGCGACTTCCGCGGCGTCCCGGCCAAGTCCTTCGACGGCCGCGGGAACTACGCCCTGGGGATCCGGGAGCAGCTCATCTTCCCCGAGATCCGCTACGACAAGGTGGAGATGACGCGGGGCATGGACGTGTGCATCGAGACCTCGGCCAGGAACGACGAGGAGGCCCGGGCCCTGCTCACGCACCTCGGCTTCCCCTTCCGCAAGTAAGCGAGAGGCGACATGGCGAAGACCTGTCTCATCATGAAGCAGCAGCGCCCGCCCAAGTTCGCGGTGCGCCGCTACCACCGCTGCCGGATCTGCGGACGACCCCGCGGGTACCTGCGCAAGTTCCAGATGTGCCGCGTCTGCTTCCGCCTGCTGGCGCTGCGCGGGGAGATCCCCGGAGTGCTGAAGGCCTCCTGGTAGACCCGGCTGGGGGCGCCGGCCGGGACGCACAGCCTCGCCGCCGAATGTGGAGTCGCGCATGTCGATGACGGACCCGATCGCGGATATGCTCACGCGGATCCGCAACGCCAACACAGCGCAGCTGGAGCGGGTGGACATCCCCGCCTCCCGCTTCAAGGTGGAGCTGGCCAAGATCCTGAAGGCCGAGGGCTTCATCCGCGCCTACAAACTGATCGACGACAGCCGGCAGGGGGTTCTCCGGGTCTATCTGAAGTTCGGACCGGGGAACGAGCGGGTCATCCAGGGACTCAAGCGGGTGAGCCGGCCGGGCCTGCGGGTGTACCGCCAGGCCGCCCAGATTCCCAGGGTGTTCAGCGGGATGGGGGTGGCGGTCGTCTCCACCTCCCAGGGCCTCATGACCGGGAAGGTCGCGCGGGAGCGGTCCCTGGGCGGGGAAGTCGTGTGTTACGTCTGGTAATGCGGTCGGCCTGAGCACCGCGGAGCTGACAGACCATGTCACGCATCGGCAGACTTCCGATTCCGATCCCGGAGGCCGTGAAGGTGGACGTCAGGGATCAGCTCGTCAGCGTGCAGGGGCCCAAGGGTAGCCTCAACCTGGCGGTGCATCCTGGCATGCAGGTCCAGGTGAAGGACCGACAGGTTCTCTGCGGGCGACCGTCGGACGAGAAGTTCTACAAGGCCCTGCACGGCCTCACCCGGAGCCTCATCGCCAACATGGTGGCGGGGGTGGTGAAGGGGTTCGAGCGGAAGCTGGAGCTGGTGGGCGTGGGGTACCGGGCCTCCCTGCTGGGACAGAACCTGAGCCTGTCGCTGGGGTATTCCCATCCCGTCATCTATCCGGTGCCGCAGGGCATCCGCATCGAGGTGAAGGATCAGACCCAGATCACCGTGAGCGGGATCGACAAGCAATTGGTGGGCGCCGTGGCCGCCAAGATCCGGAGCTTCCGACCCCCCGAGCCCTACAAGGGCAAGGGCGTGAAGTACGCCGAGGAGCGGATCCGCCGCAAGGCCGGCAAGACCGGCGCCAAGTAAGCTTCCCGGAGACAGGCGGGTCGGCAATCCGCCTGGGAGAGGGACAGAGCGTGGCACGCATCCAGGACAAGCGAGAGGCGCGGGAGCGCCGCCACCGCCGGGTGCGCCGGGTGGTGCGGGGGACCGCGGAGCGCCCGCGGCTCACCGTGTACAAGAGCCTCCGCCACATCTACGCCCAGATCGTCAATGACGACGAGGGCCGGACGCTGGTGGCGGCCTCGACGCTCTCCAGGGATCTGCCGCGGCCGGCCGACCGGGTGAAGAAGGTCGAGCTGGCCAAGGCCGTGGGGACGCTGGTGGCGGATCGGGCGCTGGCGGCCCAGATCCAGGCGGTGGTCTTCGATCGGGGCGGCTATCCGTTTCACGGGCGGATCAAGGCCCTGGCGAGCGCGGCCCGGGACAGGGGGTTGAAATTCTGATGGGTGCCGCACGAACGGTCCAGCGCATCAATCCCGAGGGGCTGCGTCTCACGGAGCGGGTGGTCCACATCAACCGGGTCGCCAAGGTCGTCAAGGGCGGTCGGCGGTTCAGCTTCAGCGCCCTGGTCGTGGTGGGAGACCAGACGGGCCACGTGGGCATGGGTCTGGGGAAGGCCAACGAGGTGCCCGAGGCCATCCGGAAGGGAATCGAGGAGGCGAAGAAGAGCCTGATCAAGGTCGCGCTGCGGGAGAGCACGATCCCCCATGAGATCCTGGGGGTGTACGGCGCCGGTCGCGTCCTGCTCAAACCCGCCTCTGCGGGCACCGGGGTCGTGGCGGGCGGGGCGGCCCGGGCGGTGCTGGAGGTGGTCGGCGTCCGGGACGTGCTCTCGAAGTCCCTGGGCTCGGACAACCCCCACAACGTGGTGAAGGCAACCTTGCAGGGGCTCCGGGAGCTGCGCTCCGCCGACGACGTGGTGCGGGCACGGGGGCGCGAGGCGGTGACGCCCGCAGCCGCCCCGGCCGAGACCACGGAGGAGGGCCGATCGTGACCGGGCAACTCAGGATCACGTTGCGCCGCAGCCGGATCGGCACCACGCCGAGGCAGCGGGACGTGCTGCGCGGCCTCGGGCTCCGCCGGATCAACGGGAGCGTCCTGCGCGAGGATACGCCGTCCATCCGCGGCATGGTCACCAAGGTGATCCACCTCGTGGAGGTGGAGCCGGTCCCCGAGGGGGCGCGCGGGGCGGGGGGCGGAGAGGCATGAAGCTGCATGAGTTGAAGCCCCCGCGGGGGTCTCGGGTGCGGCGCAAGATCGTGGGGCGGGGCCCCGGGTCGGGCCATGGCCAGACCTCGGGGCGCGGCGAGAAGGGACAGAAGGCGCGCGCGGGCGGCTCCAGCCAGCCCTGGTTTGAGGGGGGGCAACTGCCGCTGCACCGCCGCATCCCCAAGCGGGGCTTCGTCAACATCTTCCGCCAAGAGTACGCCATCCTGAACGTGAAGGACTTGGAGCGCTTCGAGGCCGGCGCCTCTGTCACCCCGGCCACGCTACGCGAGGCGGGCCTGGTGCGGCCGGCCTCGGCGAGTGTGAAGATCCTGGGTGAGGGGGAGCTGAGCAAGGCCCTGCGGGTGTCGGCGCACCGCTTCTCCAAGGGGGCCGCGGAGAAGATCCGGGCGGCGGGCGGCACCGTCGAGGTCATCGCGTCGTGATTGAGCAGGTCCGCAACATCTTCCGTGTCCCGGAGCTGAAGCGCCGGGTGCTCTTCACCTGCGCGCTCCTGATCGTCTATCGGATCGGGGCCCATGTCCCCACGCCGGGCATCGACGCCCACGCCCTGGCCCTGTTCTTCCAGCAGCAGGCGGGGAACCTCCTGGGGTTCTTCGATCTGTTCTCGGGCGGGGCCCTGCGGCGGCTCTCGGTGTTCGCCCTGGGCATCATGCCCTACATCTCCGCCTCCATCATCCTGCAACTCCTGGCGGTGGTGATCCCCGCCCTGGAGAAGCTGCAGAAGGAGGGAGAGCAGGGACGGAAGAAGATCACCCAGTACACCCGGTACGGCACCGTGGGGCTGGCGGCCATCCAGGGACTGGGGATCGCGGTGGGCCTGGAGAGCATGCAGATCAAGGGGGCCATGGTTGTCCCCCAGCCGGGCTGGGCCTTCCGCCTGATGACCACCATCACGCTGACCGCCGGCACCATCTTCATCATGTGGCTGGGGGAGCAGATCAGCGAGCGGGGCGTGGGCAACGGCATCTCCCTGCTCATCTTCGCGGGGATCATCGTGCGGATGCCCGAGGCCATCTTCGCCTCCTGGACGCTCATCACCCAGGGCGAGATGAACCCCCTGGTCTTCCTGCTCCTGCTGGCGCTCATGGTGGCCGTGGTGGCGGGGGTCATCATCATGACGCTGGGCCAGCGGAGGATCCCGGTCCAGTACGCCAAGCGCGTGGTGGGGCGCCGGGTCTACGGCGGGCAGAGCACTCACATCCCGCTGCGGGTGAACACGGCGGGCGTGATCCCGGTGATCTTCGCCAGCTCCATCATCGCCTTCCCCGCCACCATCACGCAGTTCATCGCGCACCCGTGGGCCCAGGTGGTCTCCAACTGGCTCCGCTTCGGCGGCGTCCCCTACACGGTCATCTACGGGGCCGGCATCATCTTCTTCACCTATTTCTACACCGCCATCATCTTCAACCCGACGGATGTGGCGGACAACATGAAGAAGTACGGCGGCTACATCCCGGGCATCCGGCCCGGAAGCAAGACGGCGGAGTTCATCGAGCGGGTGCTGGACCGGATCACCCTGGTGGGGGCCCTGTACCTGGCGGGCATCTCGATCCTGCCCGAGATCATGATCACCTGGATGAACGTGCCGTTCTACTTCGGCGGCACCTCGCTCCTGATCGTGGTCGGCGTGGCCCTGGACACGGTGCAGCAGGTGGAGTCCCACCTGCTGATGCGCCACTACGAAGGCTTCCTGAAGAAGGCGAAGGTCCGGGGCCGCATCTCCTGACGCGCGAGCCGCGAGCGGCGATCCACGAGCCACGAAGGGAGCGAGATGCGGCTGATCCTGCTGGGGCCGCCGGGGGCCGGCAAGGGGACGCAGGCCAAGCTCTTGGTCGAGCGCCTCGGCATCCCCCAGATCTCCACGGGGGACATGCTGCGGGCCGCCGCCAAGGCCGGATCGCCCCTGGGGCTGGAGGCCAAGCAGTTCATGGACCGGGGGGCCCTGGTCCCGGACGGGGTGATCAATGGGCTGGTGCGGGAGCGGGTCCAGCAGCCTGACTGCGCCGGCGGCTACATCCTGGACGGGTATCCGCGCACCCTGGAGCAGGCGAGGTCGCTGCGCGAGACGCTCCGGTCCCTGGGGCTCAGCGTGGATCACGTGCTGAGTCTGGAGGTGCCCACGGAAGAGCTCGTGGAGCGGCTGGCCGGCCGACGCACCTGCCCCCACTGCGGGGCGATGTATCACGTGCGCTTCTCCCCCAGCCGGACCGACGGCCGCTGCGACGCCTGCGGCGGGACGACGGTGCAGCGGGAGGATGACCGGGAGGAGACGGTTCGTCGCCGGCTGCAGGTATACGCGGAGCAGACGCAACCCCTGATCCAGTTCTACGAAGGCTTGGGGCTGCTGCGGCGCGTGCCCGGGACCGGGAGCGTCGCCGAGATCTTCCAGCGGATCGCCGGGGCCCTCGGCGCCTAAGCCATGCACGACCGGATCGTCCTGAAGTCGCCCTGGGAGCTGGAGCTGCTGCGACGGAGCAACCGGCTGGTGGCCGAAACGCTGGCAGCCCTGACGCCGCGCGTCCTGCCCGGGGTGAGCACCTTGGAGCTGGACCGGTTTGCAGAGACGTACCTCCTGGAGCGAGGGGCCCGGCCGGCCTTCAAGGGCTACCGGAACTACCCGTTCACGCTCTGCACCTCCATCAACGAGGAGGTGGTCCACGGGCTGCCGTCGTCCCGCGAGCTGAAGGAGGGCGACATCCTGAGCCTGGACATGGGGGCCGTGGTGGATGGGTACTACGGGGATTCGGCCATCACGCTCCCGGTCGGGAGGATCTCGGCCGAGGCGGATCGGCTGCTGCGCGTCACCCAGGAGTGCCTGGAGCGTGCCATTGCCGCGGCGCGCCGCGGCGCGAGACTCGCGGATGTCTCCGGGGCGGTTCAGACCCATGCCGAGGCCCACGGGTTCTCCGTGGTGCGGATCTTCGTGGGGCACGGCATCGGGAAAGAGCTGCACGAGGCCCCGCAGATTCCGAACTTCGTGGAGGCCGGCCGCGGCCGGGGGCCGGTCCTGAAACCCGGGATGGTCCTGGCCCTCGAACCCATGGTGAACGCCGGCGGGCCCGAGGTCCGGGTGCTGGAAGACAAGTGGACGGCGGTGACCGCGGACGGCTCCCTGTCGGCCCACTTCGAGCACACGGTCGCCATCACGGAGAACGGGACGGAGGTCCTGACCGTCCTTGACGGGGCCGGCGCCTGACCGGGCGTCGCTGGAAGTGAGGGTACCCAGAGACATGGCCAAAGAAGAGGCCATCGAGGTCGAGGGGACGGTCGTGGAGCCGCTCCCCAATGCCATGTTCCGGGTGGAGCTGGAGACGGGGCACAAGGTCCTGGCGCACATCTCGGGGAAGATGCGGATGCACTTCATCCGGATCCTCCCGGGGGACAAGGTCACCGTGGAGCTGTCCCCCTACGATCTCACCCGGGGCCGGATCATCTACCGTTTCAAGTGACCTGCCGCGCCGGGCCTCTCGGTCGGCCGAGGTGCTCGGGACGGGCGGGGTCGGGGTGACGGGTGGACTGATGAAGGTGCGGGCGTCGGTCAAGCCGATGTGCGAGAAGTGCAAGGTCATCAAGCGCAGGGGGGTGCTCCGCATCGTGTGCGAGAACCCGAAGCACAAGCAGCGCCAGGGCTAGGCGGCGGGTACTGCCCCGAGGGACCCTGACCTGCAGCGTGGGAGGCGGACGTGGCGAGAATCGCGGGGGTGGATCTGCCGCGGGAGAAGCGGCTGGAGGTCGCCCTGACCTACATCTACGGCATCGGCCGGCCCGCGGCCACCCGGATCCTGGCCGAGGCGGAGGTTCCGCCCGAGGTCCGCGTCAAGGACCTGACCGAGGACCAGGTGAACCGGCTGCGCCGGGTCATCGAGGGTGGCCAACGGGTGGAGGGGGATCTGAAGCGGCAGGTGGCCATGGACGTGAAGCGTCTCATGGACATCGGCTGCTATCGGGGCCTGCGGCATCGCCGCGGGCTGCCGGTGCGGGGGCAGCGGACCAGCACCAATGCCCGGACGCGCAAGGGACCGCGGCGCACCGTGGGTGTGAAGCGGTCAGCCAAGGCGGCGCCGGCTGGAAAAGGATAGGAAGAAAGAAATGACCAATGACAAAATCCCAATGACCAATGGTCGGACTGGCTCTGGGTACTTCATTGGGGTTTGGTCATTTGTCATTGGTCATTGATCCGGTCATTGGGATGTGAAACGGAGGAGTGAATGGCGACACCTGTCAAGCGGACCGCCCCGGCGCGCCCCAGCAAGAAGGAAGGCCGGGGTGTGACCCATGGCATCGCCTGCATTCAAGCGACCTTCAACAATACCATCGTGACCATCACGGACGGGACCGGCAACGTGATCACCTGGGCCAGTGCAGGCAGCGTGGGGTTCAAGGGGTCGCGCAAGAGCACCCCCTTCGCCGCGCAGGTGGCGGCCGAGAACGCCGCGCAGAAGGCCATGGGACAGGGGATGAAAGAGGTGAAGGTTTACGTCAAGGGGCCGGGTGCCGGGCGGGAGGCGGCCATCCGCTCGCTACAGGCTGCGGGGCTGGAGATCACGGCGATCAAGGACGTGACCCCCATCCCCCACAACGGCTGCCGCCCCCGCAAGCGGCGGCGCGTCTAACAAGGAGTCGTGTCCGTGGCTCGACACATCGACCCGGTCTGCAAGCTCTGCCGACGGGAGGGCATGAAGCTCTTCCTGAAAGGCGACCGGTGCTTCAGCCAGAAGTGCGCCATCGAGAAGCGGAACTATCCGCCCGGGGAGCACGGCCAGCGCCGGTCGAAGCCGTCCGAGTACGGCCTGCAGCTTCGCGAGAAGCAGAAGATGAAGCGGATCTACGGCGTCCTGGAGACGCAGTTCCGCACGTACTTCGAGATGGCGGAGCGCCAGAAGGGGGTCACCGGAGAGAACCTGGTCCGCCTGCTGGAGCAGCGGCTGGACAACGTGGTGCACCGCCTCGGCTTTGCGGCCTCGCGTGCGCAGGCCCGGACGCTGGTGCGACACGGCCACTTCCGGGTGAACGGGCGTCGGGTGACCATCCCCTCGGTCCTGCTGCGGGCGGGAGACGTCGTGGAGGCCCAGCCGCAGAGTCGCGACCTGGACGTGCTCAAGTTCGCGCTGGAGGGGGCCAGGAAGCGCAGGGTGCCCTCCTGGTTGGAGCTGGACGCTGCCAACTTCACGGGGAGGGTGCTGACCCTTCCCAGCAAAGAAGAGATGGCCATCCCGGTCCAGGAGCAACTGGTGGTCGCCCTGTACTCCAAGTGAGGCGGCGAGGGAGAGGCTGAGCATGCAGAAGTTCAAGGGATTCCAGAAGCCCAAGCGGCTCGAGTGCGAGCTGGAGAGCCTGACCAGCACGTACGGGAAGTTCTTCGCGGAGCCGTTGGAGCGCGGCTTTGGGTTGACCCTGGGGAATTCGCTCCGGCGGGTTCTTTTGTCCTCCATCGAGGGGGCGGCCATCACCTCGGTCCGGATCGGGAGCGTCGTGCACGAGTTCTCCTCGGTGCCGGGGGTCAAGGAGGACGTGACCGACATCATCCTGAACTTGAAACAGCTCCGGTTGAAGCTGAACGTGGATCACCCCAAGAGCCTCACCTTGAAGGCCGCCGGCGAGGGGGAGGTCCGGGCTTCCCAGATCACGCCCGACGCCGCCATCGAGATCCTCACGCCGGACCTCTACCTGTGCACCCTGGACAAGGACGGGAAGCTCGACATGGAGCTGGAGATCCGCCACGGGCGAGGCTACGTGCCGGCCGAGCGCAACAAGCGCGAGGGGATGCCCGTGGACGTGATCCCCATCGACTCCATCTTCTCCCCCATCCGGAAGGTGAACTTCCAGGTCGAGGATACGCGCGTCGGCCAGGCCACGGATTACAACAAGCTGATCCTGGAGGTCTGGACCGACGGGTCCGTGCTGCCCCAGGACGCCGTGGCCTACGCCGCCAAGATCCTGAAGGACCACCTCAGCATCTTCATCAACTTCGAGGAGGAGCCGGAGGCGGAAGAGGAGGTGGTGGACGAGACCCGGGAACGCATGGTGGAGAACCTGAGCCGCCCCGTGGACGAGCTGGAGCTCTCGGTCCGCTCCGCCAACTGTCTCAAGAATTCCAATATCCGGTACATCTATGAGCTGGTGGAGAAGACCGAGGCCGAGATGCTCAAGACCAAGAACTTCGGCCGGAAGTCGCTGAACGAGATCAAGGAGATCCTGGCGGGCATGGGGCTCAGCCTCGGCATGAAGCTGGAGGGTCTGCCCGTGGGTGAGGCCGCCAGGCGGAAGGCGGCCAAGGGCTAGGGCCCGGACCGGATCGGCAGAGAGCCCCGGGGGGACCAACGGCGATGCGGCACAGGCAAGCGGGACGCAAGCTCGGTCGGACCATGGCGCACCGGGAGATGATGATGCGAAACCTGGTGACCTCCCTGGTCCTGTACGAGAAGATCATCACCACGGCCGCCAAGGCCAAGGAGCTGCGCAGCGTGGCCGAGAAGATGGTCACCTTGGCCAAGCGCGAGGATCTGCATGCCCGCCGCCAGGCGGCGGAGGTGTTGAACGACGAGAAGGCCCTGAAGAAGCTGTTCGACACCATCGGGAGCCGCTTCCGGGAGCGGAGCGGCGGGTACACGCGCATCACCAAGCTGGACTACCGGATGGGCGACGGGGCGCCGCTGGCGGCCATCGAGTTCCTGGGGGTCGAGCCGGCCCCCGAGCCGAAAGGGAAGGCCAAGGAGAAGGCGTCCCGGCCCGCCGAAGGGGGCGAGGCCCGGACGGCTCGCCGGAGGCGGCGGCGGCGCGGCAAGCGGGGTGGGGCCCCGACCGAGGCAGGTACGCCGGCCGAATCGGAAGGGTGAGCCGTCGGAGTGCACGCCAGGATGCCAGGGCGCCCTTCCGCTTCGGAGGCGGGAGGGCGCTTTTCTTTTCCGGCCGCCGGGGCTCCCGGGGCGAAGCTGCGCGGCGTCCCCGAGGGGGATGAGGTCATGGAGGTCCCGCTCAAGTACGGGCACGAGACCCGGCGTCTGCGGATCGGGGATGCGGGGGTCCGGGTGTGCGTGCTCACCCCGGGACGCGCCGGCGACGCGGGCGATGCGGGGGCGCGCATCCGCTCCGCCCTGGAGAGCCCCATCGGCAGCCCGCGGCTGTCCCGGCTGGTCTCCCCCGGGCAGCAGGTGGCCATCGTGACCGCCGACATCACCCGGCCCTGCCCGTCGGAGGTGCTGATCCCTCCGCTGCTCGAGGAGCTTCGCACGGCGGGCATCGCCGATCGAGACATCCGCGTGGTCCTGGGGCTGGGGACGCATCGCGCCCACACGCCGGAGGAGCGACGGGCGCTGCTGGGGGAGGAGGTGTACCGGCGCGTGCGCTGCATCGACTCGGATCCGACGGAGGTGGAACGGGTCGGCGTCACGCGGCGCGGCACCCCGGTGGAGGTGTTCACGCCGGTCCTGCGGGCGGACGTGCGCGTCTGCGTGGGCGTGATCGAGTACCATTACTTCGTGGGATACAGCGGCGGCGTCAAGGCGCTGGTGCCGGGTGTCTGCTCGGCCGGCACCATCCAGCACAACCACCGCCGCATGACCGAGCCCGGGGCCGTGGCGGGGCGGCTGGACGGCAACCCGGTGCGCGAGGACATCGAGGAGGCGGGCGAGCTGGTCGGCGCGGACTTCATCCTGAACGTCGTCCTGGATGAGGCCGGGCGCGTGGTCAGGGCCGTGGCCGGGCATCCCCGGCTGGCGCATCGCGCGGGCTGCGCCGCGCTGGACGGATTCGGGCGGGCGACCGTGCCGCGGCCGGCCGACCTGGTCGTGGTGGGGGCCGGCGGGTACCCCAAGGACATCAACCTGTATCAGGCGCAGAAGGCGCTGGACAACGCCCGGCAAGTGGTCCGGCCGGGCGGCGTCCTGGTGCTGGTCGCCGAATGCCGGGAAGGACTGGGCAACCCCACCTTCGAGGCCTGGATGCAGGATCCCGGTGGGCCCGACGCCATCCTCGCGCGCATCCGCCGCGAGTTCGTCCTGGGAGGGCACAAGGCGGCGGCGGTGGCCCTGGCCATGAAGCAGGCCGAGATCCATCTGGTGTCGGCGCTGGAGAGGGACCTGGCGCGCCGGCTGGGCTTCTCCCCGTTCGAGGAGCCGGACGCCGGGCTGGCGGCCGCCCTGACCAAGGTCGGTCCCGGCCCCTTCGTGGTGGTGATGCCCGAGGGCGGATCGGTCCTGCCCTCGGTGGGGGGTCCGGACGGGGAAGGCTAGGCCCGGCGCGCCGACTTTTCGCTTGCGCGAAACGCCGCCGGTGTGTTAGGAAAATTCTTCTCGAGGATCACCAGCCAGGCGCCCGGATCACACGCCGGGCGCCGCCAGATTTCACTCCTGCTGCGCAGCGACGAGGAGAATCATGAAACAACCCGAGACGGCCAAGATCCGGAACCTGGCCCTGGTGGCCCACGGCGGCGCGGGCAAGACCACGCTCACCGAGGCCCTGCTGTTTTCCGCCGGCGCCATCACGCGCCTCGGCCGGGTGGAGGACGGGACGACCACCACGGACTTCGACGAGGACGAGATCCGCCGCAAGATCAGCATCAGCACGGCCCTGGCGTGGTGCGAGTGGAAGGGCTGCAGGCTCAATCTCATCGACACCCCCGGTTACGCGGCATTCCTGGCCGACGCCAGGAACGCCCTGCGGGTGGCCGACGGGGCCGTGGTGGTGGTGAGCGCCCCGGACGGGGTGAAGGTCTCGACGGAGAAGGTCTGGGGCTATGCCGCGGCCTCCGAGCTGCCCCGGGCCATCTACCTGTCGAAGATGGACCGGGAGCGGGCCGACTTCGCGCGGGCCCTGGAAGACGTTCGGAAGAACCTGGCGCCCCAGGCGGTGCCCCTCCAGGTTCCCATCGGGCACGAGGCCGGATTCAGCGGGGTGGTGGACCTGCTCAGGATGCGGGCCCTCACCTTTGCGCCGGATGGCTCGGGCAAGCCCAGCGAGGGAGACATCCCGGCCGGGGTGAAGGATCTGGCCCAGGCGTCCCGCGCGGCCCTGGTGGAGGCCGTGGCCGAGGCGGACGACCGGCTGCTGGAGAAATACCTGGAGAGCGGGGAACTCAGCCAGGACGAGCTTCGCGAGGGCCTGGCCCGGGGCATCCGGGAGCAGAAGATCTTCCCCGTCCTGTGCGGGGCCGCGGCCAGGAACATCGGCGT
The DNA here is from genome assembly GCA_035455275.1 of Methylomirabilis sp. (SeqCode). Classification (GTDB taxonomy): domain Bacteria; phylum Methylomirabilota; class Methylomirabilia; order Methylomirabilales; family 2-02-FULL-66-22; genus 2-02-FULL-66-22. Next base: position 18,628 of record DATIFO010000131.1, read on the forward strand.
GACGCCGCTCCTGGACCTGGCGGTCGAGGTGTTCCCCTCCCCCCTGGATCGCCCACCCGTGGAGGGAAGCGACCCGCGGGGCAACGGCACCATCCGGCGCGAGGTCAAGGACGACTCCCCGCTGTCGGCCCTGGTCTTCAAGACGGTGGCGGACCCCTATGCGGGCAAGGTGACCATGTTCCGCGTCTACTCGGGGCTCTTCACCTCGGACTCGACCGTGCTGAACTCCACCAAGGGGGTGAAGGAGCGGATCGGCCAGCTCGTGCTCCTGCGGGGCAAGCAGCAGACCCCTGTCCCGACCCTGGGGGCCGGGGACATGGGCGCGGTGGTGAAGCTGAAGGAGACGGGGACCGGCGACACGCTCTGCGACGAGAAGGCCCCCATCCGCCTCCCGGAGATCACGTTCCCGGCGCCGGTGATCTCCTTCGCGGTGGAGCCCAAGGCGAAGGGGGACGAGGACAAGATGAGCACGGCCTTCACCCGGCTGCGGGAGGAGGATCCGACCATCCAGATCCGCTACGATCCCCAGACCAAGGAGACGGTGGTGTCCGGGATGGGCCGGGCGCACGTGGAGATCGTGGCGGAGCGATTGAAGCGCAAGTTCGCCGTGGACGTGCTGCTCAAGACGCCGCGGGTCCCGTACAAGGAGACCATCAAGGCGAAGGTCAGGGAGGTCCAGGGCCGCCACAAGAAGCAGACCGGTGGTCGGGGCCAGTTCGGCGACTGCTGGATCCACATGGAGCCGATGCCGCGGAGCGGGGGCTTCGAGTTCGTGAACGCCATCGTGGGGGGCTCCATCCCCAGGAACTACATCCCGGCGGTGGAGAAGGGGGTCGTGGAGGCCATGGAGCGCGGGGCCGTGGCCGGCTATCCCGTGGTGGACCTCAAGATCACGCTGTACGACGGCTCCACTCACCCCGTGGACTCCTCGGAAATGGCCTTCAAGCTGGCGGGCCGGCTGGCCTTCCGCAAGGCCATGACACAGGCCAGGCCCACGCTCCTGGAGCCCGTGATGACCGTGGAGGTGATCGCCCCCGGGGAATGCATGGGGGACATCGTCGGGGACCTGAACAGCAAGCGGGGGCGGGTCCTGGGTATCGAGAGCAAGGGGCGAAACCAGGCGGTGAAGGCCAACGTTCCCCTGGCGGAGATGCTGGAGTACGACTCCCGGCTGCGGTCGATCACGGGCGACCGGGGGGATTACAGCATGGAGTTCTCCCATTACGAGGAGGTGCCGGCCCACATCCAGGAAAAGATCGTGGCGGAGGCGAAGCACCCGCTGGAGGAAGAGGAAGAATAGGCGGGTCACCTCGCGATTTTTCCCTTGCGCCGGAAGGGGCAGAGATGGTATCGTTCCCTGCGTGAGTGGGCAACTGCCCACTCTTTGTTTTTCATGGGACGCGGGGATTCGGGTCATGGCTCCCGGAAGCGCGGGTGGATCCAAGACGGCCACGGAGGTGGTGGGGCGGGTCCGCGATCTGGCCCAGCCCATCCTGACGGATCTGGGGCTGGAACTCATCCAGGTCGAGTTCCGTCGGGAGGCCCAGGGCTGGGTGCTGCGACTGTACATGGATCGACCGGGCGGGGTCACCCTCCAGGATTGCCAGCGGGTCAGCGAGGAGCTGGGCGATCACCTGGATGTGGAGGACCTCGTCGACCACCCCTACCATCTGGAGGTCTCGTCTCCCGGGCTGGACCGCCCGCTCACCCGGGACGCCGATTTCCTCGCCTTCGCCGGGAAAGCGGTGCGGGTCACGACCAGCGAGGCCGTAGAGGGGCAGAGGAACTTTCGCGGCCGCCTGGCCGGCCTGGCGGAGGGGGCGGTGCTCCTGGACCTTCCCGACGGCCGGCGCGTGGCCATCCCTCGAGGGCTCATCGCCAGGGCCCGCCTGCAGCCGCAGCTCTAGCTCCCCCATCGCCCCGCGATCTGCCCAGGCGGCGCGGGGCGTCTTCGGCTCCGGGTACGATACGGGAGGCACGGTATGGACCTGATGCAGGTCATCGATCAGATCGGACGGGAGAAGGGCATCGAGAAGGGCATCCTCATCGAGGCGGTGGGGGCCGCCATCCTGTCGGCGTCCCGCAAGAGCCTGCCCGCGGCGCAGGCGACGCTGGATCTCCGGGTGGACTTCGACGGGAAGACGGGCCAGTTCATGCTCTACGCGGTCAAGAAGGTGGTGGAGGCCCCGACCAACCCGAAGATCGAGATCAGCCTGGACGAGGCCCTGCACATCAACCCGGATGCCAAGGTCGGGGACGAGGTGAAGTCCCCCGTCCCCCTGCAGGCGGGAGGCTTCGGCCGGATCGCCGCCCAGACGGCGAAGCAGGTCATCATCCAGCGGGTCCGGGAGGCGGAGCGGGACTCGGTCTTCCAGACATTCAAGGAGAAGGAGGGAGAGCTGGTCCACGGGGTGGTCCAGCGGGTCATCAAGGGCAACGCCATCCTCAACATCGGGAAGGCCGAGGCCATCCTGCCCGTGCGCGAGCAGCTCCCGCGCGAGGAGTTCCGGGTGGGCGACCGGGTCCGGGGCTACATCCTGGATGTCAAGAAGACCTCCAAGGGCTCCCAGATCGTCGTCTCCCGTACCCACCCGGGATTCGTGAAGCGGCTCTTCGAGCTGGAGGTTCCGGAGATCTACGAGGGGATCGTCGAGGTGAAGGCCACGGCGCGCGAGGCGGGCGAGCGGGCCAAGATCGCGGTGGTCTCCAAGGACAGCAACGTGGACCCGGTGGGCGCCTGCGTCGGATACCGGGGCGCCCGGGTCCAGGCCATCGTCAGGGAGCTGCAGGGCGAGCGGATCGACATCATCCCGTGGCGCGAGGATCCGGCCGCCTTCGTGAAGGCGGCCCTGGCCCCGGCCGAGGTGCAGGGCGTGACCGCCGATTCCGACACCCGGACCCTCCGGGTGGTCGTGGCCGACGACCAGCTCTCCCTGGCCATCGGGAAGCGAGGGCAGAACGCCAGGCTCGCCGCCAAGCTGGTCGGGTGGAAGGTTGACATCAAGAGCATGGCGGAGCTCCAGCGCGAGGCGGAGGCCACCCTGACCGGGCTGATGGGGGGCCAGGTGCGACCCGCCGAGGCCGCTCCCGCTGCCGCAGAGGCGGAGGACGCCCTGGGACAGCTCACGGCCCTGCCCGGTGTGGGTGACAAGCTGGCGGCGCGCCTTGTGGCGGCCGGGTTCTCCGGGCTTTCGGCCCTGGCGGACGCCACGACGGAGACGCTCCAGGAGATCGAGGGCATCGGCCCGAAGAGCGCCGAGCGCATCCTGCTGGCGGCCCGCGAGGCCCTGGCGAACCCCCCGGGCCCCGACCCGGTCCCTGAGCCGGCAGGGGCGGCCGAGGACCTGGCGGTCGAGGCCGAATGACGGGTGTGGGCCGAGAGCCGCGCCGGACGTGTGTGGGGTGCCGGGCGGTCCGGGACCAGCGGGCGCTCGTCCGGCTCACGGCGGACGCCGAGGGGAACCTCCAGGTGAATGCCCGGAGGTGGCACGGCCGGGGGGCGTATGTGTGCCCATCCACCGCCTGCCTGGCGGAGGCCTGGCGCCGGAAAGCCATCTTCCGCGCGCTGCGGCGCGATCTGCCGGGGCTGACCGAGGCGGTGGTGCGGGAGCAATTCGATAGGGAGTTGCGCCGGAGGGGCCTGGCGGCTGGCTCGGGACCGCCCGGCAGACCACCAGACGCGCTTCGACCCGGACGCCCTCGACGAGGGGGTACCCCCGGGGGGGTGACAGTCGAGAGGCGACGCGGGACAGCGGCCCCGCCTGGGAGCGGCGAGGAAGGCAGCGCAGGGGTAGGTCATGGGCGGCAGCGTCGCCGTCCGTCGGGTGGATGGGAGGGCCGGAGGTGATCGGCGTGAGCATGGTTCGGATCTATGATTTGGCAACGAAGTTTCGCCTGACGACCAAGGAGGTTCTGGAGCGCCTCCAGGCCGCGGGCATCGAGGCCGCGACCTTCGGAAGCTCGGTGGACGAAGCGCGGGCCGCCGAGGTCCTCTCACAGCCTGTGGCCAGGATCCCGGTTCGGACCATCCGCCCGGGAACCGGGGTCGCCATGAAGCCGGCGACGCGCCGTCCCACCCGCGCCAAGTCGACCGCCACGCCCGCCGCGGGGACGGCCGCGGCGGCCCCCAAGCGTCGGAGCCCGGCAAAGCCAGCCGTGGAGGACGAGGCCAAAGAGGCGGCCAAGCCGCGGGCACCCCGCAAGCGGGTCGCAGCCAGATCCGAGCCGAAGCCCCTGGTGGTGACGCTCCAGGCGCCCACGGTCGAAGCGGCCATGGCCACCGCCGCTCCGGCCGAGCTGGCGCCTTCGCCGCCCCCGAGCCCGCCGGTTGAGCCACCGAAGCTCGAGCGCCCATCGCTCGAGGTCGCAGCGACCGAGGCGTTGCCGACCGAGGCGTTGCCGGCCGAGACGGTGACGGCCGAGGCGGCACCGCCGGAAGCGGTCCCGGTCGAGCCCCCGAAGCCTGTCATCCCGAAGGCAGAGCCCGTGAGCCTCGAGCCCGTGAGGCCCGAGGTTCCTGCGCAGGAGCCCCCGACGCCTCCGGCCCCCCCCAAGGTCGAGACGCCGTCACCGATCCGGCCGCCGATGGTGGGGCGTCCGGTCGAACCCGCCCCCCCGCCGAGGCCTGCGCCCCCGGAGCCGCCCCGGACGGAGCCACGCCGGCCGCCGTCGCGGCCGATCCAGCGGCCCGCACCTCCCCGGCCATCCGCCCCGGTGGAGACCCCGGCCCTGGGGGCCCCCAGGGCCAAGCCGCCGGCCCGTCCCGAAGGGAAGCCGCACCACCGGCCCGAGCCGCCGCGTCCCGCAGTGCAGCCCCCCCGGCCCATGGTGGCCGGGGCCCGCGCCCCCGATCTCGGCGCCTTGGAGGCGCCCGCCGCCGCCGCCTTCGTCCCGCCGCCGGAGCCTGTCTTCGCCCCCCCGGCGGCTGAGCCCAAGGTGCCGACCCGGCAAGTGCCGCCTGTCGTGGAGGCCAGACCCGAACCCGCCCCCCCGACGGTCAAGGTGCTCAAGGTGGGAGAGGGCATGTCCCCCAAGGAGCTGGCGGAAAAGATGTCCGCCACCGCCAGCGACGTCATCAAGCGGCTGATCAAGCTGGGGATCCTGGCGACCATCAACACGGTCATCGACGCCGAGACGGTCTCCAAGGTGGCCCAGCAGTTCGGCTACAGCGTGGAGCGGGCCACGCCCGAGGAGATGATGGAGGAGACGGTTGAGGTCGAGGACCCGGCCCTGCTCCGGCCGCGGGCCCCGGTGGTCACCGTCATGGGACACGTGGACCACGGCAAGACCTCCCTCCTGGACGCCATCCGCCACACCGATGTGATCGCCACGGAGGCCGGCGGGATCACCCAGCACATGGGCGCCTACGAGGTGGAGGTCCCCGGTCACGCCGTGGACCGCGTGGTCTTCCTGGACACCCCCGGCCACGAGGCGTTCACCGCCATGCGGGCGCGCGGGGCGCAGGCCACGGATATCGTGGTCCTGGTGGTGGCGGCCGACGACGGCGTGATGCCCCAGACCATCGAGGCCATCAACCACGCCAAGGACGCCAAGGTGCCCATCCTGGTGGCGATCAACAAGATCGACAAGCCCAGCGCCGACCCCAACCGTGTCAAGCAACAGCTCACGGAATACGGCTTGGTCGCCGAGGAGTGGGGCGGGGACACCATCTTCGTCCCGGTCTCGGCCAAGCGGCGCGAGGGGATCGAGAACCTCCTGGACAACCTCCTGGTCCTGGCGGAGATCCAGGAGCTGAAGGCGAACCCGAGCAAGCCGGCGCGCGGGGTGGTCGTCGAGGCGGAGCTGGACAAGGGGCGCGGTCCCGTGGCCACGGTCCTGGTGCAGAGCGGGACGCTCAGGGTCGGGGACGCCATGGTGGCCGGCATGCACTACGGCAAGGTGCGCGCCATGCTCAACGGCAAGGGCCGGAAGCTCCAGGAGGCCGGACCGGCCACCCCGGTCGAGATCCTGGGCCTGTCCGGGGTGCCCCTGGCGGGCGACACCTTCGCCATGGTGGGGGATGACCGGAAGGCCCGCCAGATCGCCATGGCCCGGCAGGAGAAGCAGCGCCAGGAGGTCATGGTGAGCCAGCCGCGGGTGACGCTGGCGGAGCTGCACCAGCAGATCGAGCGCGGCGAGGTGAAGGAGCTGCGCATGATCCTCAAGGGGGACGTGCAGGGCTCGGTCGAGCCGCTTCACGACTCCCTGCAGCGGCTCGGCACCGAGCAGGTCAAGGTCAACATCATCCACAGCTCGGTGGGGGCCATCACGGAGAGCGACGTGATGCTGGCCTCCGCGTCCAACGCGATCATCGTCGGCTTCAACGTCCGCCCCGAGCCCAAGGCCCAGAAGCTGGCCGAGCAGGAGCGGGTGGACCTGCAACTGTACACCGTGATCTACGAGGCCATCAACCAGATCAAGGCGGCCATGCAAGGCCTGCTGGAGCCGCTGCACGTGGAGCGGCCGGTGGGCCGGGTCGAGGTACGGCAGGTGTTCACCATCTCCAAGGTGGGCACGGTGGCGGGCTCCTACGTGGCCGATGGCAAGGTGGTCCGGGACGCCTCGGTGCGCCTGGTCCGCGACGGGCGCGTGATCCACACGGGGAAGATCGCCTCGCTGCGCCGCTTCAAGGACGATGTCCGCGAGGTGCTGAGCGGCCAGGAATGCGGCATCGGTCTGGTCAACTACAACGATGTCCACCAGGGGGATGTGCTGGAGGTCTTCGAGGTGCAGGAGATCGCCCCCAAGCTGTGATCCAACAGCAATGACAAATGACCAATGACAAAACCCCAATGACAGAGCGTCCCAGTTGGTCATTTGCCATTGGGTTTTGGTCATTGGCCGCAGCGGCGGGACGGGCGGCATGACGGTGGGCAGCTGCAAGATCGAGCTCAGGATCCCGGAGAGCGAGTCGCTGAAGGCGAAGCGGCGCGTGGTCAAGAGCCTCAAGGACCGGGTGCAGGCCCGCTTCAACGTCTGCGTGGCCGAGGTGGACAGGCTGGATGACTGGCAGCGGGCCACCCTGGGCGTGGCCTGCGTGAGCAACGACGCCCGCCTGGTGGACGGAATCCTCTCCAAGATCGTCAACTGGATCGAGGTCAGCGGCGAGGTCCTGGTGCTGGACTACGAGATCGATCTGGTCACCCACTGAGACCGGTCCTGCCGCGCCGGATCGCGGCAGGCCGCGGCCAGCCCCTGCGCGCGGGAGTCTCTGGAAGCATCGCCATGCCGTTACCCTACAAGCGAGCCGACCGGGTCGGCGATCTGGTCCGCCGGGAGCTCAGCCGATTGCTCCTGCGCGAGGTCAAGGATCCGCGCCTGCGGGACGTGACCATCACCTCGGTGGAGATGAGCGCGGATCTGCGCCATGCCCAGGTGCGGTTCACGGGTCCGACCGGGACGGGGGCGGCCGGCGAGGGGCTCCAGGGGCTCCGGTCCGCAGCCGGGTTCCTGCGGGGGGAACTGGGACGGGCGCTCCGACTCCGCTACGCGCCCGACCTCAGCTTCGAGGTGGACGATTCGGTGGAGCGGAGCCTGCATATCGCCGCGCTGCTCCGGCAGATCGCCAGCGAGGACGGCGGTGAATGAGCTGGAGCAGGTGGTCAGGGCCCTCCAGGCCGCCCCGTCGGTGGCGGTCCTGGCCCACGTGCATCCGGAGGAGGACGCCATCGGGGCGACGCTGGGGGCCTGCCTGGCCCTGCGTGAGGCCGGGAAGGACGCGGGGTCGTACAATGCCGATCCGCTGCCGCCGGGGCTCGCCTTCCTGCCTGGCGCGGCGGAGCTGCGGCGGGAGGTGCCCATCGGCCGCCCCTATGCCTGCTACCTGGTCCTCGACACCGGCAGCCTCGAGCGGACGGGCGGACTTCTGGCCGACCGGCCAGGAGACTCGGTGCTCCTGAACGTGGATCACCATGCCGGAAACACCCGCTTTGGTGAGGTGAACTGGGTGGATGCCGAGGCCTCCTCGGCCGGGGAGATGGTGTACCAGATCCTGCGCCGCGGGGGCTTCCCCGTCTCCAAGCCGGTGGCCACGAACCTGTTCGCGGCGATCCTGACCGACACCGGCTCCTTCCACCACGGGAACAGCACGCCGCGGGCGCTCCGGGTGGCGGCGGACCTGGTGGAGTGCGGGGCGGACCCCGAGGAGATCAGCCACGGGCTCTACGGCAACCGCGACCCGCGCGAGTGGCGCCTCCTCTCCGAGGCGCTGGCGTCTCTGGCGGTCAGTCCGGATGGCCGGCTCGCCTGGATCGAGGTCACGCTGGCGGCCCAGGCGCGGGCCGGGCTGGGGCTGGAGTACACGGAAGGCTTCATCGAGTACGTGCGGATCCTCTCCGGGGTCCGGGTGGCGCTGGCCTTCAAGGAGGCCTCCCCGGATCAGGTGAAGGTGAGTTTCCGGTCGCGGGGGTCGCTGGACGTGGCGGCTCTGGCGGGGCAGTTGGGCGGCGGCGGCCACCGGAACGCGGCGGGTTGCACCCTGGCGGGGACCCTGGCAGAGGTGAAGGCGCGTGTGCTGGCGGCCGCCCAGGGCCACGTGATATGAGGGCGCGGATCGTGGATGGGGAATCGCATCCCGTCTCGCCCTCCCGAATCCCCGATCGCGAGTGATCATGCTGCGCATCGCGCCCGAAGTGCACGGGGTGCTGAACGTCAACAAGCCGGCGGGGATGACGTCCCACGACGTGGTGGACGCCGTCCGGAAGATCCTGGGCGTCAAGCGGGTCGGCCACACCGGGACGCTGGACCCGCAGGCCACCGGGGTCCTGCCTCTCTGCGTGGGGCGGGCCACCCGGATCGCCCAGTACCTGACCCAGGCGGACAAGGAGTACCTCATGACCTTGCGCCTGGGCGTCACCACCGACACCCTGGACGCCGCGGGGAAGGAGACCGGTCGCGTCGAGGCGGTCTCGGTCCGGCGCGAGGATGTCCTGGCGATCCTGCCACGCTTCACCGGCCAGATCCAGCAGGTGCCCCCCATCTACTCGGCCAAGAAGCACCAGGGCGAGCGCCTGTACCGGCTGGCGCGGCGGGGCGAGGCGGTGGAGCGCAAGCCGGTGACGGTCCGGGTGCACACCCTGGAGATGCTGGAGTTCTCCCTGCCCTTCGTCCGCCTGCGGGCTGTCTGCTCCAAGGGGACCTACGCCCGCAGTCTCTGCGACGACATCGGACGGGCCCTGGGCTGCGGCGGGCATCTATCCGCCCTCACGCGCACGCGCTCGGGGCGATTCACCCTGGAGGGGGTGTTGACGCTGGAGGAGCTGGAGGCCAGGACGCGGGAGGGACGGCTGGGGGAGGTCCTGATGTCCATCGCCGAGGCGCTGGCCCACATCCCCGCGGTGCGCGTGGCCCCGGAGGCGGGACCGGTCATCCTGCACGGGGGCGCCGTGGCCGCCGCCATGGTGGTCCAGTTCCCACCCGACCTGCCGCGCGGCACGCTGGTCCGGGTCCTGGGGTACAGGAAGCAGCTCCTGTCCCTGGCGGAGACGGGAATCGCCTCGGGGGAGTTCCCGGCGTGCGAGGCCACCCGGCTGATCCTGCACCCCGTCCGCGTGTTCTCCAGCGCGGCCTGAGGATGCCGGGTACCATGCGTGTGATCAGCATCGCCAGCGCCGCGGATCTCCCCGGGGACCTGCCGCGTCCGGTCCTGGGGATGGGGACCATGGACGGGGTCCACCTGGGGCACCAGGAGATCCTGCGGCGCGTACGCCGTCGGGCGGCGGAGCAGGGCGGGGTGGCGGGGGCGCTCACCTTCGCCGCCCACCCGCTGGAAGTCGTGCGGCCCGAAGCGGCGCCGCCGTTGCTCACGCCGCTCCCGATCAAGCTGGCCCTGCTCGAGGGCCAGGGCATGGCCGTGGCCCTGGTGGTCCGCTTCTCGCGAGCCCTGGCGGATCTGGAGGCGGCGGACTTCGTGCAGACGGTGCTGGTGGATCGTCTCCGGATCGCGGGGCTGTGCGTCGGCTACGACTTCGGGTTCGGCAAGGGCCGGCGGGGAAACGTCGAGCTGCTCCAGGCGCTGGCCCCCACCTTTGGATTCTGGCTGGACGTGGTGCCGCCGATCCAGGTGGACGGCGTGGTGGTGAGCAGCCGCATGATCCGGGGTCTCCTGGCGGAGGGTGAGGTGGAGGAGGCCCGGCGGTTCCTGGGCCGGCCCTACTGCGTCCAGGGCGAGGTGGAGCCTGGCGCGGGACGCGGGCGCGACCTGGGGTTTCCCACGGCCAACCTGGCGGTGGCAAGCCCGCTGCCGGTCCGGGATGGGGTGTATGCGGGGCGGGTCCTGGCGCGGGGCGCCTTCCGGGACGCCATGATGAACCTGGGGTCGGCGCCGACCTTCGACCAGGGGGAGCGGCGGCTCGAGATCCACATGCCCGACTGGGGGACACCCCTGTACGGGGAGCGGCTGAGCGCATTCTTCCTCCGGCGCCTGCGGGACGTGCAGCGCTTCGCCGACGCGGCGGCGCTCACCCGCCAGCTCACCCGGGATCGAGAGGCTGCCGAGGCGGTCTGGGCGGGCGCGCGGGGCCTTCCCTGGCCAGATTGGACTTTACACTCCTAGGGGCCTATGCTAGGTTCTTTCCGCCGTGACCATCATCATTGGGCCCGAAAGGAGGGAGAGCGATCATGCCCAAGGATTTTTCGAACAAGGGTGAACTCATCGGTCAATACCGTCTACACGAGCAGGATACCGGCTCGCCGGAGGTGCAGATCGCCCTCCTGAGCGGGCGGATCAGCTACCTGACCGAGCACCTCACGGTGCACAAGAAGGATCATCATTCGCGGCGCGGGCTGCTCATGATGGTGGGGCGCCGCCGCAAGCTCCTGGACTACCTCAAGACAAAGGATGTGGAGCGCTACAAGCGCGTCATCGAAAGGCTGGGCATCCGCAAATGATGTATCGGACCGAGATCAGTCTGGAGGGCAGGACCCTCAGCCTCGAGGCGGGGCGCGTGGCCCGGGCCGCCGACGGTGCCGCCTGGGTGCGCTACGGGGACACGGTGGTGCTGGTGACGGCCGTGGCCTCCAAGCAGCCCCGGGAGGGGGTGGACTTCTTCCCCCTCACGGTGGACTATCAGGAGCGGGCCTACGCCGCCGGGAAGATCCCTGGAGGGTTCTTCAAGCGCGAGGGGCGGCCGCACGAGAAAGAGACCCTGACTTCCCGCCTGATCGACCGCCCGATCCGTCCCCTGTTCCCCAAGGGCTACCACCAAGACGTGCAGATCATCGCCACCGTGCTCTCCGCCGACCAGGAGAACGATCCCGACGTCCTGGCGGTGATCGGGGCGTCGGCCGCCCTCAGCATTTCCCCCATCCCGTTCCAGGGCCCCATCGGCTGCGTGCGCATCGGGCGCCTCGAGGGCAAGCTCGTCGTGAATCCGACCTACGCCCAGCTGGATGCCAGCGACCTGGACGTGGTCCTGGCCGGCACCGCGCCCGCGGTGGTCATGGTCGAGGGGGGGGCCCGCGAGGTGCCCGAGGAGGCGATGCTGGAGGCGCTGCAACACGGGCACCGGACCCTCCAGGCCATCATCCAGATGCAGCACGACCTGGCGCGGCAGATGGGGGTGCAGAAGCCGGCCTTCGTCCCGCCGCCGGTGGACGCGGCGCTGGTGGCGCGCGTGGAGGAGCACTGCCGCTCCCGCATCCGCGAGCTGGCATTCGTCCCCGAGAAGGAGGAGCAGAAGGCGCGGCGCAAGGTGCTCCTGGAAGAGGCGCTGGCCCTGGTGGCGCAGGGGCCGGAAGCCGGCCGGATCCAGCTCCAGGTCACCGAGATCTTCGAGGAGCTGGAGAAGCAGGAGATGCGCCGACTCATCCTGAGCCAGGGGCGGCGGGCCGACGGCCGGACGACGACGCAGGTGCGGCCCATCACCTGCGAGATCGGGGTCCTGCCCCGCACCCACGGCTCCGCCCTGTTCACCCGGGGACAGACCCAGGCCCTGGCCACCACCACGCTCGGGACCTCCGAGGATGAGCAGCGGATGGACGACCTGGAGGGGGAGAGCTTCAAGCGCTTCATGCTTCACTACAACTTTCCCCCCTTCTCCGTCGGGGAGGTCAAGTTCATGCGCGGGGCCAGCCGGCGAGACATCGGCCACGGGGCCCTGGCCGAGCGGGCGATCCAGACAGTGCTCCCGGGCAAGGAGGAGTTTCCCTACACCGTGCGCATCGTCTCCGACATCCTGGAGAGCAACGGCTCCTCCTCCATGGCCACGGTGTGCGGGGCGAGCCTGTCCCTCATGGACGCCGGCGTCCCGGTGAAGGCGGCGGTGGCCGGCGTGGCCATGGGACTGGTCAAGGAGGGGGAGACGGCGGTGGTCCTCACCGACATCCAGGGACTGGAGGATCACCTGGGCGACATGGACTTCAAGGTGGCCGGCACCCGGAAGGGCGTGACCTCCATCCAGATGGACATCAAGATCCAGGGGATCACCGATGCCATCATGCGCCAGGCCCTGACCCAGGCACGTGCGGCCCGGATGGAGGTCCTGGACTCCATGGACCGGGCCATCGCCAAGCCGCGCCAAGCCCTGAGCCCCTACGCACCCCGCATCATCTCGTTCAAGATCCCGGTGGACAAGATCCGGGAGGTCATCGGCCCCGGCGGCAAGGTCATCCGGGCCATCGTGGACCAGACCGGGGTCAAGATCGACATCGAGGACGACGGCACGGTGGCCATCGCCTCCGTGGACGAGTCGGCGGCCCAGAAGGCCATGGAGATCATCGGGAAGATCGTCGAGGTCCCGGAAGTGGGCAAGGTCTATCTGGGCAAGGTGGTGAAGATCACCGACTTCGGCGCCTTCGTGGAGATCCTGCCGGGGACGGACGGGTTGCTGCACATCTCGCAGATCTCCCAGGAGCGGATCAAGCGGGTGGAGGACGTGCTCAAGGAAGGCGACGAGGTGACGGTCAAGGTGATCGAGGTGGACAAGTCGGGGAAGATCCGTCTGAGTCGCCGCGAGCTGTTGAAGGACGCGGCCGAGAAGGCCGGGGGGCCCCCTGTGGCCTCCGGGGGGAGCGAGCCCGCCGAGAGCGAGGGCCGGCACCGGGGGGGGAAGAAGCCATCGGCAAGGTAGTCGGGCGCTTCCGGAGGGAGGTGCTCGAGAACGGCATGGTGATCCTGACGGAGCGCATGCCCCAGGTCCGCTCGGTCTCGATCGGCGTGTGGGTCAAGGTCGGCTCCCGCTTCGAGACGGCCGAGCGAGCCGGGATCTCCCACTTCATCGAGCACCTCCTGTTCAAGGGGACAGAGCATCGGAGCGCCGAGGAGATCGCCCGGGCCATCGACGGCGTGGGCGGGGCCCTGGATGCCTTCACCTCCCGCGAGACCACCTGCTTTTACGCCAAGGTCCTGGGGGAGCACCTGCCCCTGGCGGTGGATCTGCTGAGCGACCTGGTGCTCCACCCGCGGCTGGACCCCGAAGATCTGGAGAAGGAGCGGCGCGTCGTCCTGGAAGAGATCAAGATGGTCGAGGACGACCCTGACGACCTGATCCACGACCTCTTCACGCAGCAGTTCTGGCCCGATCATCCCCTGGGCCGTCCCGTCCTGGGCTCCCGCCAGACGCTCCAGGCCATCACCCGTGAGGATGTCCTGGACCACCTGCGTGACCTCTACCAGCCCGACCGGGTCGTCATCGCCGCGGCCGGCGACCTGGATCACGGGAAGTTGACGGCGCTGGTGGGCGCGGCCTTCGGGGACTGGCGGGGCCGGGCCGTCGCGACCAACGGCTCCTCCCCCGTGTCCTACCTGACGGTGCGCCACGAGGACCGGGACTCGGCGCAGCTCCACCTGGTCCTGGGGGCCGAGGGCCTCCCCTACAATCACCCGAACCGATACGCCTTCTACCTGCTGAACGCCATCCTGGGCAGCTCCATGAGCTCCCGCCTCTTCCAGGAGATCCGGGAAAAGCGCGGGCTGGCCTACTCCATTTACTCCTACCAGGCCTCCTACCATGACTCGGGCCTGATGGCGGTCTACGCCGGCACCAGCGCCGAATCCTACCCGCAGGTGGTGGATCTGATCCGGGCCGAGTTCGCGCGCCTACGCACCGAGTGCGTGGACCTGGACGAGTTCCAGCGGGCCAAGGAGCAGCTGAAGGGCAACCTCCTCCTGGGCCTGGAGAGCACCAGCAGCCGGATGACCCGATTGGCCAAGGCCGAGATCTACTTCCAGCGCTCCTTCGACCTGGATGAGATCATCCGGGGGATCGAGGGGGTAAAGCCCCAGACCTTCGCCGAGCTCACCCAGTCCCTGCTCACGCCGGACCGCTACGCCCTGACCACCATCGGCCGCCTCAACTGATCCCGGACGGCTCCGCTGCACCACGGAGACTCGGGGACACGGAGGGGGGCGCCCGCACTCTTTCAGCGGGCCGCGCACACCGACCGACCGTCGCCCCCTGCTTGGAGTGCGGTGCCGACGTCATCCATTTGGAACGCGGCGGTGTCGTCACCGCACTCCATACCGGCACCGCGGGCCGCAGGGTGACTGCGCTGCTCCGACACCGCCCCCCCGCCCGACGATATGCCTCATTCGCCTTGGCACCCAAACCGCCGCAGGTGCTGCCGCGTGCCAGCTTGCTGCGGACGCGAGACCTGAAGGCGACCACGGCCGCACACAAGTTCGGTGAGACTCGTTTTCTTCTTCCTCCCACTCGATGGGAGAGGGATGGGGTAAGGGTGCAAGAATGGCTCTGGTGACCGAGGAGGAGATCGGCGAGTTACGGACGGGTCCCGACATGCGACACACCGACACGCAACAACCTTGACGCGCCCTGGTCACCTGTGCTGTATTTCAGGTGAGGTTCCAGGCGTCGGCCCGGCTGCCGGAGGCGCCGAGACCCTGACGGCAGGGCTCGCGCTGCCCACGGGAAGACTGGCCTCGCCCGATCGCAGACGCAGGATGAAGGCCCGATGAGTGACATCTTCCTCGGCTATGCAAAGGAAGACCGAGAGCGCATCCGGTCGTTGGTGGCAGCGCTGGAGACGATGGGCTGGAGTGTGTTCTGGGACCGGACCATCCCGGCCGGGAAGACCTGGCGGCAGATAATCGCACGGGAGATCCGCGGCTGCCGCGCCGTGGTCGTCGTTTGGTCCAATCACTCGATCGATTCGAGTTGGGTGCAGGAAGAGGCGGAGGTGGGTAAGCGCAGGAATGTGCTGGTGCCGGTGTTGCTGGATCAGGTGGACCCGCCCTTCGGCTTCGGCAGTATCCAGGCTGCGGACCTGACGCGCTGGGACGGCTCGTCCCAGGCGCCGGTGTTCCGGCGTTTGGTGCAGGACATTTTGCAGGTTCCGGGGGTGCCGAAACTGGCATTGCAGGGCGCCGGGTGCCTTGAGCCGGATGTTTCCCAGGCGAAGCCCCGAAAGAGGCGCCGGACAAAGGAGAAGGGGAGGGGAGAGCCAGGAACGGCGGTTGCTTACCGAATCCCCCAGTCATTCAGCGGTAAAGACGGTGCCGAGATGGTGCTCGTGCCTGCTGGCGAGTTCTGGATGGGGAGCGACGACAATGACGCCGATTACTCCGAGCGCCCGCGCCACCAAGTGGCTCTATCGGCGTTCTATATTGACAAGTTTCCTGTGACGAACACGCGGTTCAAGCGCTTTGTGGGCGCGACAGGGCATCGCGGGCCTCAGATCTGGTTCACCCCGAGAATCAACAAGCCGGATCAGCCAGTGGTGAGGGTGAGTTGGGAGGATGCCCAGGCGTACTGCCGCTGGGCGGGCAAGCGCCTGCCGACGGAAGCGGAGTGGGAAAAGGCGGCACGCGGGACCGATGGCCGGAGGTACCCGTGGGGGGACAAGTGGGATCCGACGCGGGCCAATTCCAACGACGGTGGTCCCGGAAAACCAACCCCCGTGGGCTCGTATCCCAATGGAGCGAGCCCGTCCGGGGCTCTTGATATGGCCGGGAACGTGTGGGAGTGGACCTCGAGCCTTTACCACGCCTACCCCTATCGAGCTGACGACGGACGTGAAGATCCTTCATCGCGAGAGCCGCGCGTGGGTCGCGGCGGGTCGTGGTTCAACCTCCCATGGCTCCTGCGGGTGTCGTATCGGCTCATCAACCCGCCGACCAACCGGTACTACAACCTTGGCTTCCGTTGCGCCCAGGATTTTTCCCCTTGAGCCTTGCTCCTCGTCCCTTGAGGATCGGCGATGACCGAACCGCCAGGTAGACCTCTCCCGATCTACGCCCCTGTCGCGGTCGTCAACAACAACAACCTTGCGCTTTGGTTCCTGCCGACGCCTGCTCGACGAACGGAGGCTGGCACGTGCTCCTCAACCATGCCGGTCAGGCGAAACGCCCCGAGCCTGAGCTTCTGCTCGGCGGGTCAAGTGCGAGGGCGGCGCGTTCCAAGTGCGTCTGCGACGGGAGAGAGAGGTCACTTAGTGCTCCCGCCCGGAACTACGGTGACGTATCCCGCGCCTCATTCCCCTCTCCCCCGGGTACCCTCTGGGTGCGGAGAGGGGCAAGGTGGGGGTGCCTTCTCGCCGCATCGTCACCCCCACCCCATCCCTCCCCCGTCGAAGGGGGAGGGGGAAATCTATCGTCGCCGTGCTTGAGGTGCACAGTAATTAGCTATTTGCGTCTCAGTTCTTGGCCACAGGAGCCGGCGTGATGACTCGTCCCGCAATGCCCACGCAACGCCCGCCCGCCGCCTTTCTGGCTTACGTCACCTGGGACCGTGAAGTCCCCTGGAAGATACTGTCCTTGCCGCAGCATCGCGGCGAGCGCTTCGCGCCGGTGGGCAATGGCGCAGGGAAAAGATCGGAGGGCCGCAAGCCTCGCAATGTGTTCAAGCAGGTACAGCCCAACGATACGATTTACGTCGTCACCATGCCATGGGCCGATGCGCGCGGCATGCCGCCCACGTTGGTTGCGCGGCTGCATGTCAGAGCGGAATGTTAGGGCGAGGCATGCCCACAGCCCATGACGCGCAATCTCAAGGAGCTCTGGGAGATCTGGAATGCCGTCGCGGTTGCTGATCCTTGTGCGAGTGAGTTCTACGATTTGAACGACGCCACCCGCGCGCTGCGCAGGTTGGGCATCATCCCGCGCGGCGCAGCCAAGGGCGCGGACCACCTTCGGGTGATCCGCAAACAACTGGGCCGGCGCGTCCAGAAAATATTGCGGCTCAGGACGAGCGCGAAGCAGGCCGAGCGATACTTCTCAGGTTGCATGCAGCAGGGGAAACGGCGGAGCGTGTTCATCAGCTACGCCCATATCGACGGCGAGGACTACGCCCTGCAGCTCGCCCAAAACCTCATGCGCCGGAACTGGAGTCCGTGGCTGGATGCGCTCGCTCTCCCTCGCTACGACGCCAACGTCAGAAAGGAGTCATGAAAGAAAGGGGTCACGAAAAGGGTCAGGTCTTGAAATATCACGATCGCCCTCTTGCCTCGACCGCGTCAACCGCTTTGCTCACTGTCGAGTAGTGCAGCCCGAGATGCTCGGCGATCTGTTTCAAGGTATAACCGTGGTGCATGTGGGCCTGATGTATGCCTCGGTCGCGGTCGGCTTTGTTGCCCAGTCTCCGATGGTGGAAAATCTCTGCCAGGGCCGGCCGGCCGGCGTACCGTTGCTGCCGAGGGATCTCCGAGATTTGTTCCTTGGCCGTCAACATGGCGGTGAATCGCTGAACGAAGGGCTTCTCGCCTAGAAATACCTGGCCAGCCAGACTCCGCCAGGGTGAGGCGCTGCTCGTTCCCTCTGCCACAAACGTCCGGTATCGCATCTGTGCTGTGCTCTTCTTGCCCCCGAGACACCCGAGGATCCAGTCGGCTGTCAAGAAGCCCGCGGCGGGCCTGAGGCCGGCCGTTTCAAGGTAGCTGCTCCATGGCCACGCGCTTGCCCGGCCCACGGTCCCCGTCCGGACGGGATTGAGCACGATGTAGCGAGCCAGTTCAAGCAGGTAGTGTTCCTTGTCCACCAAGATCCCCTTGAACCGTCCTTGGAAGACGTGCCCCGACCGCCTGTGGCGTCGGTTGAAGCGCTGGGTGTACACGCCGTTGAGGTGGCGCATCCCGAGGGACAGGTTCCCCTCCGGCGTTTCGACCAGCAGATGGTAGTGGGTGTCCATGAGGCAATAGGCGTGGCAGAGCCAATGGTACTTGCGGATCACCGAGACGAGGATCGCGAGGAAGTCCACCCGGTCGGCCACGGCCGGGTAAATCTTCGCGCGCGCATTGCCTCGAGCGGTGATGTGATACACCGCGCCCGGATACTCGATTCTCAGCGGCCGAGCCATACCGGGAGGGTAACAGGAGGCGAGTGATATTTCAAGACCTGACCCCCATCCGCTGGCTCACCGACGTCCCGTCCCATGGGGACTGACCTCCGGGGTCGGGCTGAGGACCCTACTTGCTCGCAACGACAAACAGGTCGACTGCCAGGTCCTGCGCTATCGGCTCGGAAAAGACCACACCGTGCCGGATTGTCCCTTCGGCGACGACAGTCCAGACGACCTTGGCCTCCACTCCCAGCGGGCCCCACGGCGTCTTCAGGGTGAGGCCCAAGATGCTGCCGGATACTATCTGCAGTGGGAACTCCGCCATCAGCCCCCCGCAACTGATGTTGCACGCCGTGCCGTGAATCGGTTCGCCCGGGAACTGGGATGTCCGACCGGCAACCGCCAGGGACACCGGGAAGCGCGCATGCCGCCGCTGCGCAATGGGTTTACCCGCATGGCTCATGTGCTCAGTCTGCACTGCGAAGGCCCTTCTCTTGCCCGACGATCTCGAATGCGGCGATGACAGCCAGTTCCCCGACGGTGACCGCCTGATCTGACCGGGCCTGTTCGGCCATGGGTCCTTCATGCAATGGCATGCCCCGCTCGGTGGGGGTGGCGAGAGGGAAAGTTCCCGTCGGCTCCTCCCCTTCCTCTGACGCCAGAACAGTCCCTGAGCAGGACCGAGCCGCCCAGGTCACTGACAGTCATATCCACCACCCCCCGGGTTCGTGCTCGATGACGAACTAACGGGGACCTCGCATCCCGAGTCTGACGTCCGGAGCATGTTGGGGGCTCCCGGGCGGCAGCCCAATGCATCCGGCTGTCAAGAGCGCGAGTCACAGGAGGCCGGGGCGAACTTCACTGATAAATTATCCCTCGCTGGCCTCGCGACTTGCTTGGCTGAGATTGCTTATTTTTCGACTGCCGTTGCTTTTTTTGGAATTCGGAAGTCAACGCTGACCCGGGGTGCTCATGGCCGCGCGCCAAAGTTCCGAAGCACATCGCCCAGGCGATCGAACGGGCCTGGCCGGATGGCGTCGTCGATTGGAAAGCGGCGTCGGTGCCGCCGCACCCCATATCGCCACAGCAGGCCGCGTGGTGGCTGCGCTGTCCGGACCCCACCCCCCCGATTCGCCTGCTTCACCTTGACTCCCGCAGCCTCCGTTGGTACGGTTTCGCGGTGCCCGTTCCCCTTGGTTTGTTGGTCCGGAGCTCGGCCGGGGCCGAGCGCTCGCCCGGCGTGGAGACCGCCCGTGCCGTCCGTTCGCGACACCGCCATCGAGATGACGCAGTTCGTGCTCCCCGAGCACGCCGGGGCGCCGGGGCAGATCCACGGGGGCCGCATGATGGAGTGGATCACCCAGGCCGGGACGATCGCCGCCTCGCGGGTGGCGCGCGGCAACGTGGTCTTGGGGGCGATGGAAGACCTCGACTTCCTCCATCCCGTGCTGGTGGGGAGCATTGCCATTCTTCGGGCACAGGTGGAGTACGTGGGGCGCTCCTCGCTCGAGGTGGGCGTGCGCGTCACCTCGGAGAACCCGGCCACGGGCGACTGGGCGGTGACCCTCTCGTCCCACCTCGTCTATGTCAGCGTGGACGAGGACGGTCAACCGCGCCCCGTCTCCGAGAAGATCGTCGCGGCCGGATCGGAGGAGGAGGCGCTCGTCGCCGCCGCGGTGGCTCGGCGCGAGGAGCGCCTGGCGCGCTTCGCCCGGAAGCAGGAGCGCCGCGGGGTCCCGGAGGAGGCGGAGGACTTCCGCTGGAAATTCGAATCGTCGCGCATCGTCCGTCCCAGCGAGGTTCTCTTCCGGGACTTCATGTTCGTGGGAAAGCTCCTCTTCGACATCGACGAGGCAGGGGGGATCCTGGGGGTCCGCTACACGCGCGGGTCCGTCATGACGGCATGCCTGGACGCCATGGACTTCTACGCGCCGGTCCGAACGCGGGAGGTCCTCACGTTCAAGGCGGGGCTGAACCACGTCGGCAGGACCTCCAAGGAGATCGGCGTGAAGGTGCTGGCCGAGGCTCCCTGGACAGGTGAGGTGCGCCACACGTGTACCGCCTACCTCAGCTTCGTCCATCTGAGCGCAGACCGCAAACCCCAGCCTGTCCCCGCCTTCACGCCCGAGACCCCGGGGGAAGTGCGACGCTGGAAGGCCGCCCTGCTCCGTCGAGAGGCGCGCCTCGCCCGGGTAAAGCGCCTCAAGGCATCGCTGGGAGGGAGGTGACGGGATCAAGCGGCCGGCATCCCCCAGGGCAGCATCTGAAATCATGGCGTTCTTCCGCACCGTGCCTGGGGAGGGGAAATGGCGATGAGTGACACGCGTCACGAAGCGCTCCATCGGATCGTCAAGCGGCCCCCCTCGGATTTCGAGCCCTGGGGAGAGCGCTCCCGGAAGAAAGACCGGGGTCCGGACTGCAGTTGCGGCTGCCGCTGGTTCATTCCCCTCGAGCCGGGGCTCCGCCAACGAGGTTGCCATTGTCATATACCCTGTCCGCTCGTGACTCCAAGCGTTCCTGCCCGGTTTACCCTGCCGCATGGCTTCGAGTCACTGCAGAGGCAAGTAGCGGACCTGGCTCTCCCACTCGCTTTCACGGCTGTACTGGGCGAGGAGCAGGATATCTTCAAGAGCAACCCCCATGGGGACGTCTCGGCTGGCGGGAGAGCCAGCGATCACGCACGCCCTGCGGATCAAGGCGGGATTCGTTCTGCCTGCGGACGGACTCAGCTTCGGCTCCTCGCAGGCGGAGGGAGGCCTCGACTTCGGGGGTTCGCCGGAGGTAATAGCCGATGGCCTGATGGACATCGGCGAGACTGAGCGAGGGATACTGTGGACGATCTCTTCGGCAGTTGCCCCCCCGTTGAACGCCGCCACACGTGTGTCCAGGGTTACTCGCCTCCTGCCGAGGCGAACGGCGCCAGCTGCGTCAGTTTCAAGGGGGACGACATCGGGGGCAAACGTCAGTGGCGTAGCGTCACCTCGCGCACCACAAGAAGAGCAGCTCCTTCGAGTGTTCTGACCCGTTACAAGCGGGGGAATTCGAATCAGAGGGTCTTCCGGCTCACCGGTGCTGTCAGGCCCGGCGAGTCGATCCGATAGCGGGGCCACTTGGCCGACGAAGCGCACCCCTTCCCGCTGACAAGGAGAGAGCGGCATCTTGGGCTGCCCGTCCGAGGCCCGGCCTGTCCCGCCCGCGCTCACCCTCCCCCCCCGATTCTGCCTGATTCCCCTTGACGCCCGCCGCCGCCGCCAGTAAGGTCTCCCGCATGGAGATCATCGACCATTTGATCGTTTCGCGTAATCGAGGAACGAGTGGCGCCGCGGCCATTCAGTTGATAGCCGGCGATCTCGCGGCGATACCGCTCGAACATGCCGTGGATGCGCTGGTCGTGTCGGCATTCCCGAACAGCTATACCCCGAACCGCGGCACCCTCTTCGAAAGCCTGTACAACAGAGGGCTGGACATGCGGCAGGTCGCCCAGCGGAAACAGGAGGACGAGCGAAGCCGCCTGGGTTGCTGGCTGTCTGAGTCCTTACCTCAGGAGATCGTCAGTACGTTTCACTTCCGGCGGATCATTTGCTTTGAGCCGCTGTACCCGGAGTTCGCAAGGAGCTCCGGGATCGAGGAAGGCAACATCGAAGAGACGGTCGGCTTTGTCTTTCGCTGTCTCAATAACTTCATCATCCCTGACAGGAACGACAACCGCCGCTTCGAAATCTCGCGCGTCGCAATGCCGCTGTTGGCGACCGGAAACCAACGGGTCCCCCTCGAAGTGATGTTCCCCCGCTTGCTGGAAGCTGCGATTTTCTGGCTGGAAGAAGGTTTGCCAGTGCAACAGTTGAAGATCGTGGCCTTCAGGACGGCAGACGTACCGGTGGCCAGGAGAATCTTCGAGGAAGCGAAATCGCTCTATCACCGGCGAGCCGGGACGCGAGGATACGAACCGCCGGCGGGAGCAGTCACTGCCTCGGATTGGGAAGCCCAGCTTGCTCAGACGTTGACTCGCGACGTGATCGAGACATGCAAACGAAATCTGAGGCAGAGCCTGATAACCGCGGCCTCTGACACCGAGAAGGCGCTGTTGCAGCAGTTGTTTGATCGGATGGACCGCGACACGCCGGAGCACGCTCTCCCCTCCTCCCCCCATGACAAGGTTGGCGCGGAGGATTGCGACGTGTTTGTCAGTTATGCCCACAAACAGGATCGGGAGGTCCAGGAGTTCGTGCACGCACTGCAGCAGAACGTTCTGCGGCCGAAGATATTCTTCGATCGAACGTCGATCCCGGTAGGCGGGCAGTGGATCAGGATGCTGTCGGACGCGGTTCAGAGCGCACGCACGTTTATCGCCATCCTGTCTCCGGAGTACACCGCCTCGCCCGTTTGCTGGGACGAGTTCCAGTGCGCCAAGTTGAAGGAGTACAACACCCGTCAATCGGTCATCAAGACCGTCAGGTTGTATTCCGAGAAGAACTTGCCGCCGATCATGGGGATCCACAGCTATGTCGATTGCACGGAGGGCGATCTCAAGAAGCTCCGGGAGTCGGCCGCGACCATCATTCCCTGACCTGTCCCGCCAAGGATGCAGTGCCTACAACTTCTGCTCGCCTTCATCTTCGCCGATGCGCCCCAGGGGACCCGATACGACCGGGACGTCTGCCACAACCCGAAGTCACCCCGCAGCATGGATGCCGACGTCGCTTTGCGCCTGGTCCCTTGTCGCCGGCTGGGCCCTGGCCCTGGCTCGCCCGCCCGGCTTGGCGTGCACGCGCGAGCGCCCTCGGTTCCGCCTTCCTGTCGGGTGCCGACGCCTCGCTCCCACCGCCGATTCCAGGGACTTTACACGGGAAGGCCTGCCGGCTATAGCGGCGCCGGCTCGTGGGAGGTCATCAGGGATGTGGGCCTTCACCGGAGGGGACCTGAGCATGTGGATCTTCCTCGCCGTTCTCGCCGTCGTCGCCATCGCTACCATCGGTGTCTACAACAGCCTGGTCCGCCTGCGGGTGCATTCCGAGAACGCCTGGGCCGACATCGACGTGCAGCTCAAGCGCCGCCACGACCTCGTCCCCAACCTGGTCGAGACGGTCAAGGGGTACGCCGCCCACGAGCGGGAGACCCTGGACTCGGTGGTGAGTGCCCGCTCGCGGGCCATGTCCGCCCAGACTCCGGCCGCCAAGGCGGAGGCCGAGGGAATGCTCAGCCTGGCGCTCAAGTCCCTCTTCGCACTGGCCGAGGCGTATCCGCAGCTGCGGGCCGTCGAAAGCTTCACGCAACTGCAGACGGCCCTGGCCCAGATCGAAGAGGCGCTCCAGAACGCCCGCCGGTACTACAACGCCGTGGTCCGAGACCTGAACACGCGGATCGCGCAGTTTCCCTCCAACCTCATCGCCGGAGCTTTCGGCTTCACCTCCCGGGAGTTCTTCGAGATCGAGGCCACGGCCGAGCGCGGGGCTCCCCAGGTGCGCTTCGGCCCCGCCGGCCGTTAGGCGTGGCGGCGGCGATGCGCCCCCGACGACTCCTCCTGCTCCTCGTCGTGCTCACGGCGGCCACCGGCCCGTCAACGCTCCACGCCCGGTCACTCAGCATCGAAAGCTTCGAGGCAGGGATCGTCGTGCACGCGGACGGCAGCATCCAGGTCACGGAGACCATCCGCCCACGCTTCGTCGGGAGCTGGAATGGGATCTTTCGGACCATCCCCGTGGAGTACCGCACCCCCCAGGGGACGAACTACACGCTGTTCCTGGAGGGCATCTCGGTCACGGACGATGCCGGGACGCCGCTCCGCCACGAACTGAGTCGCGAGCGTCACTACCGGAAAATCAAGATCTGGGTGCCGGACGCCGGTGACACGGTGAGAATCATCGTCCTGCGCTACCAGGTGGAGAACGGTCTGCGGTTCTTCGAGGAGCACGACGAGCTGTACTGGAACGTGACGGGGGATGAGTGGCAGGCACCCATTCTCACGGCCAGCGCCCGCATCGAGCTGCCTCCGGGGGTGACGGGTCTTCGCGCCGTGGCGTTCACCGGTGTCTACGGCTCGCGCGAGCAGGCCGCCAGCCTGGAGCTGGGCGGACACGAGGTCGCCGTGAGGACGAGCCGGCGGCTCGACTTCCGCGAGGGATTGACGGTCGCAGTGGGATGGGATCCCGGCCGGGTGCGGCGCCCCGGTCTGGCGGCCCAGGCCGGGCGTTTCCTGCGCAGCAACTGGATGGTATTCATCCCCCTGGCGGTTTTCGGGCTGATGGGCTGGCTCTGGTACACGCGGGGACGCGATCCCAGACGCCGGCCCATCGCTCCCCAGTACGAGCCGCCGGAAGGCCTCACGCCGGCGGAGCTGGGGACGCTCCTCGACAATTCCCCCGACATCCGGGACATCACCGCCACGCTGGTGGACCTGGCGGTCCGCGGCTACCTGCTGATCCAGGTCCACGAGGTGAAGAAGCTGCTGGGGCTGCGCACGAGCCGGGAATACCGCTTCAGCCTGCGGCGGCCTGTCTCTGCCTGGTCCGAATTGCAGGCGCACGAGCGGTCGCTCATGGGGTCCCTGTTCACGGAGGGGGCACGGGACTCGGTGGAATCCTCGGAGCTGGAGCACACGTTCTACGCCTACCTCCCCGGAATCCGCGACCGGATCTTCAACCGGCTCGTGGAGCGCGGCTTCTACCTCCAGCGCCCGGACAAGGTGAAGCATCGGTATGTGGCGGCGGGTGTCCTGGTCGGGATCCTGGTCGGCGTGGGAGGGGCGCTGCTCTGCATCCAGCTGGGCCAGTCCCCCCTCCCGTCAATCGTGTCCGGCGTTCTCAGCGCGGGCATAGCCATCGGATTCGGCCTCATCATGCCCGCCCGGACCCTGCGGGGCGCGCGCGCCATCGAGGCAGTGCTGGGGTTCGAGGAGTTCCTCTCACGGGTCGAGGGTGAGCGCCTCCAGCGGGTGGTCAAGACGCCGGAGATGTTCGAGAAGTACCTTCCCTACGCCATGGCTCTCGGCGTCGAGCGGAAGTGGGCCAAGGCCTTCGAAGACATCTATCGCCAGCCGCCGGACTGGTATCAGGGGGGCGAGCCCCACACGTTCCACCCGCACTCCTTCGTGTCGGACCTCGGGCAGATGTCGGAGCGCACCGCCGCAGCCATGAGCTCGGCCCCGCGCAGCTCCGGCGGATCCGGATTCGGGAGCGGGTCCTCTTCCAGGTCAGGCGGAGGGTCTTCCGGGGGGGGATTCGGCGGTGGCGGCGGCGGTGGATTCTGATGGCCTGGCTCACCGTCCGGCAGGAGAGCCGCAAACTCCCCTCGATCAGCTTCTGCGCCGCCTGCCGCATCGCGCGCAGCCCGGCCGCCTGTCCGTCGGGTGGACACGTTCAGGCCGTCTGGCAGCTTGACACGCCCCTGCACGGATGTTAGCGTCCCGGTCGACTCGGGTTCGCGCGGCTTCTCGCCGCTCGGCCGAGGCTCACGCGAAGCCCTCGATCGAGACGCTCACGACGAAATCCCGGCTCAGGACAAGCGGGGAGCCCGGACGGGAATGCGCCGGCCGATCTTCCCGGGCAGCCCGCATTCCGGAAGGAGGCCTCGATGAAGGGACGCATCACAGGCGGCATCGTCGCAGGACTCTTGCTGGCCATGACGGCGGTTCCGGCCGTCGCCCAGCAGATGAACTTCAAGGTATTGCCGAACCCCTCCCGCGCGACGTTCAAGACGGACGCGCCACTCGAGACGGTGATCGGGAATACTTCCGGACCGGCGATCAGCGGGACCGTGACGGGCGACCTCGCCAAGCCCCAAGCGGCCACCGGCGCCATCCGGGTGGACCTCACCTCGGTGAAGACGGGGATCGACAAGCGAGACGCGGACATGCGGAGCAAGGACTACCTGGATACCGAGAATGAGGCCAACCGGTTTGCGGTCTTCGATCTCAAGGGTGTCGAGATCGCCGGGCCCCTCGAGTCCGGGAAGGAAGTGCCCGGCAAGTTGAAGGGCACCCTGACCATCAAGCAGAAGCCGGTGGAAATCACGGCCGACGCGCGCATCACCTACATCAAGCTTTCGCCGGCGCAGGTCGAGGAGCAGAAGCGTTTCGGCTTCACCAGCGACAACCTGCGGGTCAAGGCGAACTTCAAGACCTCCTTCACGAACCACGGCATACAGATCCCCCAGCTTCTGTTCCTCAAGCTCTCCAACGACATCCAGCTCGAAACGGACCTGACGTTCGTTCGCCAGTAGCCTGGGCACCGGAGTCCGCCCCGCAGGGCTGCGGGCTCCGTCGCCCGGGTTCTTCCCGGATCACGGGTCAGACCCGCAGCCCAATCGGCGGGCGCCTCGGGGGGCGCCCGCTTCCCTTTCCGGGCCGGGCACACGCACCGGTCTCGACCGGGTTGGGAGAGCCGGCAATGCCTGCATCCTCTCCCGGACACTCTCCCGCCGGGCCGCCGCGCGCTCGCCGTGCGTCCTGGCTGCCTGCACCGCCTGCCGGCACAGCCCGGCCGCGGCCGCCAAGACGCGCCCCGACCGCAGCTTGACTCATCCCATAAAGCCTACTACTATTCCGCGGGTCCGGCGGCAGCGACGGGTCAATGCCCCGGCCGGACCACCAGTCCAGGCGAGGCGCACGCCGGAATGGGCCTCGCGATCCCCGCGCATCCAACCGGGATCCAGTACACGAGGTGCAGGAGTGACAGATCCCAGCGGCGAGGGTCCCCAGGGGAGCGCGCCACCCGTTCCCCCCCGGGGCGCGGAACCGCCGCGGCCCGAGCCGGACGTCTCCGTCGTCATCCCCGTCTACAACGAAGAGGGCAACCTGGAACCGCTCTCCGAGCGATTGCACCGGGTCCTGACGGGGGTCGGCCGCCCCTTCGAGGTGATCTTCGTGGACGACGGCAGTCGGGACCGGTCCCTGGAGATCCTGCGCCGGCTGCAGGAGAAGCACAAAGAGTTCCGCGTGATCCAGCTCAACCGGAACTACGGCCAGCACGCCGCCGTCTTCGCCGGGCTGGACCACACCCGGGGAGGGGTCATCGTCACGCTGGACGCCGACCTGCAGAACCCACCCGAGGAGATCCCGCGCCTGCTGGACAAGATCGCCGAGGGCCACGACGTGGTCGGCGGCTGGCGCCAGGACCGCCAGGACCACGCCCTGCGGCGTGTGCTCTCGTGGGTGGTGAACCGGTGGACCTCCAGGCTGGTGGGGGTCCGGATGCGGGACTATGGCTGCATGCTCCGGGCCTACCGGCGAGAGGTGGTGGAGGTTCTCAAGGGCTGCAGCGAGGTCTCCAGCTTCATCCCGGCGCTGGCGAACACCTTCGCGGGATCGCCCACCGAGGTCCCGGTCAGGCACGACCGCCGAAACCAGGGGCACTCGAAGTACAGCCCGTTCCGCCTCATCCGCCTCAACTTCGACCTCATGACGGGGTTCTCCCTGTTCCCCATCCAGGTCGTCAGCCTTGCGGGCATCGGGATCTCCCTCCTGGGTCTGGGCTTCGGAGGCTTCCTCATGGTCCGGCGCCTGTGGCTGGGGCCCGAGTCGGAAGGGCTGTTCACGCTCTTCGCCATCCTGTTCGTCTTCGTGGGCATCCAGATCCTGGCCCTGGGCCTCATCGGCGAGTACATCGGCCGGATCTACATGGAGGTGCGGCGGAGGCCGCGCTATGTCGTCCAGCGCATCTATGAGTAGCCAGGCGGCAGGCCTCCCCGCTCCAGCGTGCCCTTGACCGGATATCCCGTGGACAGGCCGGAGTGTCTGTGCGGGCCGGACCCCAATCCCGAGCCGGGCGGGTTCCCTCGTGTGGTCGTGTTCGGCTACCACGACATGGGCGTGGCGTGCCTCCAGGAACTCCTGCACCAGGGGGCGAACGTCGTGGCCGTGGTGACCCACGCGGACGATCCGACCGAGGCCTCCTGGTTCGGGTCGGTGGCCGACCTGGCCAGGCAGCGCGCGATCCCGGTGCTCACCCCGGGGGATCCCAACGCCCCCGCGATCGTCGAAAGGCTGCGGGCGCTCGGACCGGACCTCATCTTTTCATTCTACTATCGCCGCCTCCTGTCGCCGGCCCTCCTGGCGCTGCCGACGCTCGCGGCCATCAACCTGCACGGATCCCTCCTGCCCAAGTACCGGGGGCGCGCGCCGCTCAACTGGGTGCTGTTGCGCGGGGAGGAGAGGACGGGCGTCACCTTGCACCACATGGACGAGTGGGCGGATCACGGAGACATCGTCGGCCAGCGGGAGGTGGCCATCGCCATCGAGGACACGGCCCTGACCCTCTGGCGGAAGCTCCTGGCTGCGGGGCGCCAGCTCCTGGCGGAGATGTACCCGCTGATCGCGGCGGGGCGCGCGCCGCGCGTTCCCCAGGACCACGCCGCGGCGACGTCCTTCGGCCGTCGCAGACCGGCCGACGGCCTGATCGACTGGACACGATCGGCCCGGGAGATCTACAATCTCATCCGCGCGGTCACCCACCCCTTCCCGGGGGCCTTCACCTTCCGGGGGGACCGGCGGATCTTCCTGTGGTCGGCGCGAGCGCCCGGCGATGAGGCATCGCCGGGTCTGCCGGGGACCCTCCTCGGAACGGGGGCCGGCGGGAGCCTCCGGGTGGCCACGGGTCAGGGGATCCTGGAGGTGCTCCGCCTGCAACCCGAGGGCGGGGCCGAGCAGGACGGCGCCGACTTCTCCGCGACCGTCCAGGACATGCCGGGGGCTCGATTTTCGTTCGCCCCGCGCGGTGCGCGGGGGGGCAGCGGGGGGTGCGAGTGAAGATCCTCATCACCGGCGGGGCGGGCTTCCTGGGATCGCACCTGACCGACGCCCTCCTCGCGCGGGGCGACGAGGTGACCATCCTGGATGTGATCGGCGACCTCAAGGTTCGCCACCATCTGAGGCATCCCCGCTTCCACTACGTCCGGGATTCGGTGTTCAACACCGAGATCCTGGAGAGCCTGATCCTCAAGCACGACCTCATCTACCACCTCGCCGCGGTGGTGGGGGTGGAGCACTACGTGGGCGATCCCTACGAGGTGCTCAACGTGAACATCAACGGCACCCAGGCCGTCTTGAAGCTGGCATACAAGCACAGCCGGAAGGTGGTCTTCAGCTCCACCTCGGAGGTGTACGGGCGCAACCCCAAGGTCCCCTTCGCCGAGGACGACGAGCGGGTGCTGGGCTCCACGCGGATCGATCGCTGGTGCTACTCCACCTCCAAGGCGGCGGGCGAGCACTTCTGCTTCGCCTACCACCGGCTGGGGCTGCCGGTGGTGATCCTGCGCTACTTCAACGTCTACGGTCCCCGCCTGGACAGGATCGACGTGGGCCGCGTCATCACCATCTTCATGGGGCAGGTGCTCCGCGGCCAGCCGGTCACGGTGATCGGCGACGGCCGGCAGACGCGCTGCTTCACCTATGTGAGCGACGCCATCCGGGCCACCGTGGAGGCGGGTCTCAACGAGCGGGCGGTGGGCCAGATCTTCAACGTGGGGACCGATGTCGAGACCAGCATCCTGGAGCTGGCCGAGAGCATGATCCGGATCGCGGGGTCGCCCTCCCGGGTGGTCTTCGTCCCCCAGGCCGAGGTGTACGGGGCGAGCTACGAGGACGTTCCCCGCCGTGTCCCGCTGCTCCGGCAGATGCACGAGATCCTGGGCGTCCGGGCGGAGACGCCCCTGGAGAAGGGGCTGCGCGAGACCATCGAGTGGTTCCGGGCGGGGAACGGGAAGGAGGGAGGACAGGGTCAGCTCCGATGATCCTCGGCCTGAAGATCGACGTCTGCACGTACGGGGGGCTCCGGTTCGGGGTGCCCCATGTGCTCCGGCTGCTCCGGTCGCACGGGATCACGGCCAGCTTCTTTGTGGCCATGGGACCGGATACGTCCGGACGAGCCGCCTTGCGGGCGCTGCGGCCGGGGTTCCTGGCGAAGATGTGGCGGACGCGGGCCATCCGGACCTACGGGCTGCGCACCGTCCTGTCGGGCACGCTCCTCCCGCCGCGGCACATGGGCCGGGGCCTGGCGCCGCTTCTCCGCGAGGTGATCGCGGCCGGCCACGAGCTGGCCATTCACGGTTACAACCACCGCCGCTGGCAGGATAGACTCCATCGGATGGAGGCGTGGGAGGTGCGGGCGGAGATCGGTCGGGCGGCCGCGGTCTATCGCGAGGTGACGGGGGAGGCCCCACGCGGCTTCGGGGCGCCGGGCTGGCAGGCGAGCCCGGCCAGCCTGCGGGCCGTGGATGAGTCGGGCTTCGAGTATGCCAGCGATACCCGGGGGACCCGGCCTTTTTTTCCGAGCGGGGCCGGAGAGAAATTCCGGACGCTCCAGCTCCCGACGACGTCCCCCACGCTGGACGAGGTCCTCGGGCTGGACCGGATGGGGCCCGACGACTTCGTCACCCTCGTGCGGGCTGGCTTGCAGGGGCAGACCTGGAGCGTGCTCACGCTGCACGCCGAGCTGGAAGGGATCTGGTACCAGGGGATGGCAGGGCGACTCCTGGCCGGCCTGCTGGAAGATGGGGTGACCTGCGTCCCGCTGGAGGCCCTGGCGCAGGCGGTGCGGGCGAGTGGAGATCCCATCCCCGTCGCCGAGGTCGTCCTGCTCCCCATTCGCGGGCGCGCGGGGACCGTGGCGATGCCCGCGGGCTTTGCGGTCCCCTGAAAAGACCTGAACCGCTAGGACGCCAAGGGCGCCAGGGAGTGTGCCGTTCCGGCGGGGCCTCACGCCTCGCCAGAAAAGCCGAGTCCCGATGCTCCGGACTGCCGGCTGGCAATCACGGCGCATCGGGACCCAGACCCGGGGCGAGTGTGAGACGGTCCTGCGGTCCTCAGGCCAGACCGATGGCGCGCTCCGTCTGGGGATCGAAGGCGTGCAGCTTCTCCACGGTGGCCGCCAGCTTGATCGTCTGGCCGACCTTGACCGGGGTGTCGGGGCTCACGCGGGCCACAACCTCCCCCGCGCCTCCCAGCTTCACGTCCAGATAGATCTCGTGGCCGATCGGCTCCACCACTTCCACGTGGGCCTCGAAGATGCTGGCCGGGGAATCCTGTGGCGTGGCCTCGTGCATATCTTCCGGGCGGATGCCCATGGTGACCGGTTTGTCCTTGTAGGCGGCCATCGCCTTGGCCCTGGACGCGGGCACGGGGAGACGGAGCCCGGGGGCCGTGAAGAACAGGCCGCCGTTCTGCGCCGCCACCGTGCACTGGATGAAATTCATTGCCGGCGATCCGATGAACCCGGCCACGAACTGGTTCTGGGGAAACGCATACACCTCCAGCGGCGCGCCCACCTGCTGGATCAGCCCATCCTTCATGATCACGATCCGGTCGCCCATGGTCATGGCCTCGACCTGGTCGTGGGTCACGTAGATCACGGTGGCCTGCAGCCGGTCGTGGAGCTTCTTCAGCTCCGCGCGCATGGCCACGCGCAGCTTGGCGTCCAGGTTGGAGAGGGGCTCGTCGAAGAGGAAGACCTGGGGCTTGCGGACGATGGCCCGGCCGACGGCCACCCGCTGACGCTGACCGCCGGAGAGGGCGCGGGGCTTCCTGGCCAGGAGTTCCTGGATGCCCAGGATTTCCGCCGCATCCTGCACGCGCTGCTGGATCTCGGCCTTGGGGAACTTGCGCAGCTTGAGTCCGAAGGCCATGTTGTCGTAGACGGACATGTGGGGGTAGAGCGCATAGTTCTGGAAGACCATGGCGATGTCGCGATCCTTGGGCGGCACGTCGTTCACCACTCGCTCGCCGATCTTGATGGTGCCAGAGCTGATCTCCTCCAGGCCCGCGACCATCCGGAGGGTCGTGGACTTCCCGCAGCCCGAGGGGCCGACCAGCACCACGAATTCCCTGTCCTGCACCGTGAGGCTGACATCGCGCACCGCTACCACCTGGTCGAACATCTTGGTCACGTTTTCCAGCGTTACCTGAGCCATGGTCCTCGCACGCCTCCTTTGGCCTGCCTGCTCACTGCGAGCGGGTTGGACGGGTTGCCCCACCGCCCCCACCCGGGCCGGCGTCGGTGCGGCGTTTCGGGGGCTGTGGGACACGAACCACGGGGCCCGGGAGAATTGAGGCTCATTCTATGAAACCTTGGATTGCTAACGCAAGAGAAATCTCAATGGCGTGCGGCCTCGGGGGGCACGGCACCCCCTGCGCCACCCCGCGCATCCCGCCTGCCCCGGGGGCCGACAGGCCAGTGGTTGCGGAGGGTTCTGCTTGACCGCACTCCCCAGGTGCGCAAGAATGGGCCTCGCCTCGAGTGCGACCACCGAGCGCCACCAGGCGACGCCAACCCCAATACATCAAGGACAAGGGATGGCCCCGTTCGATTCCGGGAAGCTGCGCGTACGCTTTGCCCCCAGTCCGACAGGCTACTTGCACGTCGGGGGAGTCCGCACGGCCCTGTACAACTGGCTCATGGCCCGGGGCCGGCAGGGGACCTTCATCCTCCGCATCGAGGACACGGACGTGGAGAGATTCACCGAGGGGGCCGTGACCGCGATCCTGGACGGCCTGCGCTGGCTGGACCTGGACTGGGACGAGGGACCGGACGTGGGGGGGTCCGCTGGCCCGTACCGGCAGCTGGAGCGCTACGCCTGGCATCGGGAGCACGCGCTCCGCCTGGTCCGGGAGGGCACGGCCTATGCCTGCACCTGCACCGCCGAGGAGCTGGCCGGGCGCCGCGAGGCCGCCCGCGCCGCCAAGCAGGCGGTGCGCGGCCTCTGCCCGTGCCGGGAGGCCGGTCCCCAGCCCGGACGCAGGCAGGCCATCCGCTTCCACGTGGGGCGGACGGGGAGGGTGGGCTGGGACGACCTGGTGCACGGCCGGATCGAGGTCGCCGCTGAGGAGATCGACGACTTCATCATCCTGCGATCGGACGAGGGCGAGACGCCCGTGTACAATTTCGCCGCGGTCGTGGATGATGCCATGATGGGCATCACCCACGTCGTCCGGGGGGCGGATCACATCCCCAACACGCCGAAGCAGATCCTCCTGTACGAGGCCCTGGGCTATCCCCTGCCTGAGTTCGGGCACATCCCGCTGGTCCTGGGCTCCGACCGGGAGAAGCTCTCCAAGCGCCATGGAGACGTGGCACTGCACGCCTATCGTGAGCAGGGATACCTGCCGGAGGCACTGGTCAACTACCTGGTCCGACTGGGCTGGGCCGCCGGGGATCAGGAGGTGTTCACGCGGGAGGAGCTGATCAAGGTCTTCCGGCTGGAGCGGGTCGGCGCTTCTCCCGGGATCTTCGACCGCGCCAAGCTGGACTGGCTGAACGGTTTCTACTTGCGACAGACGCCGGCGGAGGAGCTGGTCGGCCTCCTGCAGCCCTTCTGGGGGCCGGCCGGCGTGGCCGCGGAGGCCATCGAGGCGCGCGGGCCGAAGTGGCTCGCGGATGCGGTGCCCCTTTTCGTGGAGCGGGCGCGGACGCTCCTGGAGCTGGCCCGCTCCATGGCGTTTGTCTTCGCGCCCCCGCGGGAGCGTGACCCCAAGGCGGCGGCCAAGTTCCTGGACCCGGAGCATCTCGGGTACCTGGGTGAGGTCCGGCGGGCGGTGGTGGAGGCTCCGGAGTTTGCCGCCGAGGCGCTGGAAGGGGCGGTGCGGCGGCTCGCGGATCTGCGCGGCAAGAAGCTCGTGGAGTACGCCCAGCCCATCCGGGTGGCCCTGACCGGCACCACCGTCAGCCCACCCATCTTTCCCGTGATGGTCCTGCTGGGACGCGAGGAGGTCCTGGACCGCCTGGCGCAGCTCCTCGGCCAGAGCTGACCCATTGCCGTTCACAGAAGGTTCGAGAATGGCGTCACGCTCGGCAAAATCCCCCCGTCCCCCCCTTTGCCAAAGGGGGGCGGAGGGGGGATTTGACTGGACTGAGGGCCTCCAAGCACGGCATTTGAACGAGTCGGGGTGGTATACGAAGCGATCGCAAACAGACCGGGCTGACCGGGTGTTCCGGATGGGGGCAGCTGCGCGGGCGAGGATTTCCTGAGAGATCGCTCGACTACCTGAAGGGCGTGTCGAGCGCCCGCAGCCTCAACGGACGTTTCATTTCCGCAAGCGGGAGGTGTCGGGGTGGCGATAAACAACCTCGTGGACCGGCTGAAGGAGAAGCTGGCCGGTCTGGAACGGGAATTACGCGTGGATATCCCGGAGCGGATCCGGCACGCCCGAGAGCTGGGCGACCTGCGGGAGAGCGGCGAGTACGAGACCGCCAAGGATCGCCAGGGCTTCCTGCATGCGCGGATCGGGTTTCTGCAGCGGCGCATCGCCGAGCTGTCGAGCATCGATCTCTCGCGGGTGCCGCGCGACCGCGTCGCCTTCGGGTCCACGGTCCACCTCGTGGACGAGCAGACGGGGGCGGAGCAGGTGTACCGGCTGGTGGCCTCGGAAGAGGTGGATACCTCGCGGGGCTGGATCTCCCCCGGCTCACCCGTGGGGCAGGGCCTCGTCGGGAAACGGGAGGGGGACCTGGTCGAGCTGCGGACGCCCAACGGGTCCCGGCGATGCGAGCTGGTCAAGCTGCTCACCCTGCATGACGAGCTGGCGCAGGAGACGGAGGAGGCGAATGGATAGGCAGGCCGCGTGGGAGCTTCTCAGCGAATACACGAAGAACGAGAGTCTGGTGAAGCACGCCCTGGCCGTGGAGGCGGCCTTGCGCGCCTACGCGGGGAAGTTCGGCGAGGACCCCGAGGTGTGGGGCGTCGTCGGCCTCGTCCACGACTTCGACTACGAGCGATATCCCAGCGCCGAGGCCGGCCACCCATTCAAGGGGGCCGAGGTGCTGCGGGCGAAGGGCTACCCGGAGTTCGTGGTGAAGGCGGTGCTCTCCCATGCGGACTACTCCGGCGTGCCCCGTGAGACGCCGCTGGAGAAGACACTCTTTGCCTGCGACGAGCTCTGCGGCTTCCTCACGGCCGCGGCCCTGATCCGCCCGACCAAGAGCATCCTGGACCTGGAGGCCACCTCCGTCCGGAAGCGGATGAAGGACAAGGCCTTCGCCCGGCAGGTCAAGCGAGAGGACATCGTGAGGGGGGCGGAGCTGCTTGGCGTGGACTTGAACGAGCACATCACCTTCGTCATCAAGGCCATGCAGGGGATTGCGGACGATCTCGGGCTACGCGGCAGCATCCAGAGCTGAGCGGAGCGGCGACGCCGGGGCGCACGAGGACAGGGTTGCCCTGGTATCGGGATCGTCTGTGCCCGCCCTTTTCCGGTTTGAGCGCCCCTCACCGCCTCCGCCCCTCCGCGGGTTTGCCCTTGACAAACGGGGAGGGATGGCCGATACTCCGCCCATCCAAAGGCGATGCCTTTGGATTTTGCATTTCGCCCTGATCCTCGAGGGGCGCGGCACCCCCCGGTGCAATCCTATTGCGGGGTCGTCCAACGGTAGGACAGCAGACTCTGGATCTGCCTATTGGGGTTCGAATCCCTGCCCCGCAGCCAATTCAGTTGAACACGCTTGGCCCTATCGTCTAGCCCGGCCTAGGACGCGGCCCTCTCAAGGCTGAAACTCGGGTTCGAATCCCGATAGGGCCACTAAGCAGAAGCGCCCGGAATCCTAGAGATTTCGGGCGCTTTCTGTTTTGCGACTTCAAACCCGGCCCTCAGGATCACCCAGAATCCCCCGGAAAAACCCATAGCGATGGCAACGGGATGGCGACGGGTCCCGGCTCAGACCGGGCTCTGGCTAGAGCAGCTTGTGCATGCGGGGGTCGAGGGAGTCGCGGAGGCCGTCGCCGAGGAGGTTCAGCGCGAGGATCGTGAACAGGATCGCCAGTCCCGGAAAGAGCGAGATCCAGGGGGCCTCGATCATGACCAGCCGCCCCATGCTGATGACGTTGCCCCAGCTCGGGATGTAGGGAGGGGCCCCGACGCCCAGGAAGCTCAGGGACGATTCTGCCAGCACCGAGAAGGCGAAGACGAAGGTCCCCTGCACGATCATGGGGGGGACGCAGTTGGGGAAGATGTGCCGGAACGCCACCACCAGATCCCGGGCGCCGAGGGCGGTGGCGGCCTCCACGTAGGCGATCGTCCTGCACGACAGGGTCACGCTGCGGATGAGGCGGGCCATGGGGGGCGTGTACACCACTCCCAGGGCGATGATGATGTTCGAGACCCGGGGTCCGAGCACGGCCATCATGGCGATGGCCAGCAGGATCGACGGGAAGGCCATCACGCCGTCGTTGATGCGCATGATCAGATTGTCGAGCGTCCGGAAGTAGCCCGACAGCAGCCCCAGGAGCACGCCCGCCAGGGAGGATAACAGCATCACCGACAGACCCACGACCAGGGAGATGCGCGTCCCGTAGATGACCATGCTGAAGACGTCTCTCCCGGAGCTGTCCGTGCCAAACAGGTGGACGCCGGACGGCGGCTTGAGTCGGTTGAGGGGATCCATGCGCATGGGGTCCATGGGCGTGAGCAGGGGGGCGGTGAGGGCCAGGGCCAGCAGGAGCAGCATGATGGCCCCTCCGAGCAGGGCTCCCTTGTCGTGAAGCAGCCGGCGGAGCCAGCGGTGCCTCGTCAGGAGAGGGGCACGCTCTCCTGATCTCACCCGGTCCGGTGATTGCGCGGCCGTGCCTCGCACCCGCGGATCCTCTCGGCCATCGACCCGCCCCGGCGCATCAGTCGTAGCGGATGCGGGGGTCGATCAGGCAGTACAGCACATCGACCAGGAGATTCATGACCACATAGACCAGGGCGATGAACAGGATGACGCCCTGGATCACCGGGTAATCGCGGCGGAGCACGGATGAGATCACGAGGCGGCCGACCCCGGCGATGTTGAATACCGTCTCGGTGATCACCGCCCCCCCCAGCAGCACGGCGATGGTGATGCCGATCACGGTGCTGGTGGGGACCAGGGCATTGCGCAGGGCATGGATGTAGACCACCACTCCCTCGGACAGCCCCTTGGCCCGGGCCGTGCGAACGTAGTCCTGGGCCAGGACCTCGAGCATGCAGGACCGGGTGATCCGAGCGATGAGGGCCGACTGCCCGAATCCCAGGGAGAAGGAGGGCAGGAGCATGTAGTAGATCCCGGTGGTGACGCTCGTGGACAGCGAGACGTAATTCCCCGGCGGGAACATCCGGAGCTTGTAGGAGAAGAGGTAGATGAGATTGAGGCCGAGCCAGAAAGCCGGGATCGAGACGCCCAGCATCGCCACGACCATCAGGCCCTTGTCCAGCCACGTGTTGGGATGGACACCGGAGAGCACGCCGACCGGGATGCCGATGGTCACGGCCACGAGCAGCGCCAGGCCGGTGAGCAGGGCGGTGGGTTCCAGTCGCTCCGCGATGGCGGTGGTCACCGGGCGCTCGAGGAAGATGGAGCGCCCGAGGTCTCCCTGCAGGGTCCGGAACAGCCACCGCCCGTATTGCTCGTGGAGCGGGCGGTCGAGCCCCATGGACTCCCGCATCCCGGCAACGACCTCGGGGCTGGCGTCCGCGCCCGCCATGACGGCCGCAGGATCGCCGGGGATCAGGTGGATGAGCAGGAAGACGATGCTCACCACGATGAGCATCACGGGAAACAGGTAAACGAGCCGTCTGAGCAGGTAGGCTAGCACCGGTGAGGGGCCTCGCTTCGCGAAGGGTCGGACCCGGCGGGCGGAGGTGGGGGCGACACTCCGCCCGCCGGGAGGTCCGGGCTACTTTTCGAACCAGGTGTTCCACAGGAACGCCAGGTTCATGTTGGTGTACCCCTTCACGTAGTTCTTGTGGATCCGCAGCGTGAAGAAGTCACCCATCTTGATGTTGACGGCGTTCTCGTAGAAATAGGCCTGGACCTGCTTCCAGATCCTGGCCCGGTCGTCGACCTTGGCGGTGGAGGCGACCTTCAGCATGAGCTCGTCCAGCTCCGGAAAGCACGCCCATCCCGGCCAGCCGCAGGTCAGGGAGATGAATTGGGCCGGGTCGGCGGGCATGCCCTGTCCCGTCGTGAAGATCTCGTACGCGTCGGGATTGGTCCGCCGCTGGACCACGCTGGCCCAGTCCATCACCTGCAGGTCCACGTTGAAGCCGGCCTCCTTCAGTTGCTGCGCGCCGATGACCGCGGACTGGTACATCCACTCGTACTCCTTGGTGCAGATCCAGCGGATGGTCTCGCCCTTGTACCCGGCCTCTCGCATCAGCCGCTTGGCCTTCTCGGCGTTGCCCTGGTCGTAGAGGTCCTTCCCGACGTCCGTCCACCAGACGCTCTCCTGGAACATGATGGAAGGGTCGAGGCGATAGAACTCGGGGCGCCCCACCGCGTTGGTCATGATCGGCTTCATGGACAGGGCCGCCTGCACGGCCTGGCGCATCGTCTTGCTGGTGAAGAGCCCCTTCTTCTTGTTGAGGACGCCGATGATCCACTCCTTGGGCTTCACCACCAGGGTGGTGATCTGGGGGTCGGCCTTGAGCCGATCAAAGGCGTCCGGGCTGATCCAGTCGCTGAAGTCCAGCTCCCCCGTCTGCACCATGGTCACGCGCTGCGCCTGCTCGGGGACCGGGATCATCAGGATCTCGTCGAAGTAGGCGACCTTCTTGCCGCCGAAGCCATTCGGCCTGTCGCTGCGGGCCACGTACTTGTCGAAGCGCTTGAGGCGGATGTGCCGGTCGGGCCTGTGCTCGACGAACTGGAAGGGCCCGGTGCCGATGTAGGTCTTGACCGGCCCCTTGGTGCCCGCTTCGTCCACCACCTCTTTCGGATAGATGAACGCCCGCCCCGTCCAGGTGAGGAAGGCGGGCACCACCGCGGATCCCTTCTGCAGCGTGATGCGGACCCTGTACTTGTCCGCCGCCTCCACCTTGTCCACGTTCCGGAAGAGATTCTTGCCGTCGGTCGCCACCTGCCCCCAGCGGTTGAGCGAGGCCACCACATCGTCCGAGGTCATCTCCTTGCCGTTGTGGAAGAGGACCCCCTTGCGCAGGCTGATCTCGTACACCCTGAGATCGTTGCTCAGGGTGTAGCCCTCCGCCAGGTCAGGAATGATCTCGTACTTGGCCCCCTGGGTGAACAGGCTTTCGAGCCAGTGCGAGCCGACCGTCATGACCACGGTGGCCGTGGTCCACTGGGGGTCCAGCGTCGGGGGCTCGCCCTCCAGGGCGAACCGCATCGTCCCGCCGGCCCTGGGCTGTCCGGCGTCCGAGATCGGGGCGAGCACCGCAGGCAAGACCAGGGCCACGAGGAACAGGGTCGTGAATCTCCTCCCCCAGTGCCATCTCATTGCGCACCTCCTCTGTGCCGCGGGTTGGCGCTACAGACGATCCTGATGGACGTAATTGCCCTGGGCGATCAACTGGAAGATCCAGCTCATGTGGTAGACGGTCCGGTAGTCGTCGTGGCGGTAGAGGATGCTGCGCGGGCCGAGGCGCTCCACTCCCGGGATGAAGCTGGAGGCGGTGGCCGCGGTCACGGCCAGGAACTCGATCTCCAGCTCCACGGGGGAGGTGAAGCGGTAGGGTCGGAACCTGGACGCGGTGCGGGTGGCCTCCTTGGCCGCCTCCCGCAGTTCCCGCTGCGTGACCTCGGGGCTCTTCAGGATCGCCGCGTATCGATCGAGGCCGCGCTTCGTCTCCACGCAGAGGACCTCTCCCAGGGCGTCCCGTCCCTCGTGACAGGTCTGGGCGTCCCCCACCACGAGCGCCACGGGCACCCCGTAGTATCCGGCCAGGGCCGCGTTCATGTGCAGCTCGCCCACAGTCTGTCCGTTGATCTTGACCCGATAGAACTCGTTGATGAAGGTATGGGCGAGGACTCCTTCGTGATGGATGCCTGCCCCGCTATGCGTGAAGAGGAAGGCGGCG
>DATIFO010000132.1:0-10776 GCA_035455275.1 Methylomirabilis sp. (SeqCode)
AACGATCGCATCTTGATTGAATATCTCACCTCTCGCCGGCGGACCGCGAGGAAGCGACCCTTCTGGAATTCGCCGGGCACCTGTGGGCCCGGGCCCGTCTGGGCGGAAAGCCCGCGTTCTTCCGCTTCCTCCGGCGGTACCTTGTCCGGGAAACCGGGGGCGTGGTTAAGCCCATCCTCTCCCGCGAGCGAGCCGAGGCCCTGTGGGAGCTCGCCGTTGCCCGTCGTCGGGAGGCCAGGAAGGCGTTTGACGCATTCGCGCGGGAGTTGAACCGGCTGTGGGCGGAGGCCGCCGCGCCGGCGGTGTAGGGGGGCCCATACGATGGAGGCTGACCGAAGAACCAAGTTTGCCCCGCCTAATCCGACGGGAGTAGATCGGGAGTACAGCTTGGCTCAAACGTGGTTCTTCCTGGTTACGTGTGCTTATTCATGCTCTGTGGGCAAACTCGCTGGAATTGCGAGGAAATCGCGTAACCCTGTGAAATTGTGAAACCGACGAAAACACCCCCCGATTGAATCTCCCCTTCGGCACCAGCAGGCTGGCGACACAGGCCGTGACGCTTCCGTCACGGCCTGTTGCATTTCCCCTGGTTTCGGCGAGGCCGTCCTCTTGAGCCGCCTCCCCCGTCCCCCCTCTCGCCCAACGCAGGCTCGCCTGACTAGCCCGGATCATTCGCGAAGACGGTGTCTTCGCTCATGGCCGCCCGCCAGAGCGCCTGCTGCGCTCTGGCGGGTTTCGACGCGGTGCTCACGCACCTCGCTCAAGATGAATCTCGTCCAGCCGAGGGGCCCTGGAGCTGGAACTTCTCCATGCGATACCGGAGGGTCTCCTTGGAGATGCCCAGGAGTTGCGCCGCCCTGGCGCGGTTCCAGCCCGCCTCCTGAAGCGCCCCGGTGATGAGCTGCCGCTCCACTTCGTCCAGGACGATGGCGCCGCTGGCGAAATCCACCTGCACCCCGCCACCCCCCACGACGATTGCCGCCTTGTCCTTCCCCTCGCTGAGGCCCAGGTGCTCCGCCTGCACCCTGCTCCCCGCGTGGAGCAGGACCGCGCGCTCCATGACGTGGGCCAGCTCGCGGACGTTCCCCGGCCAGGCGTAGCCCTGCAGCAGGACCTCTGCCTCGGGAGTCAGCACCTTGGGGGGCAGTCCGTACTGGCGGGTGCATCGCTCCAGGAAGTGCCGGGCCAGGAGCATCACGTCCGTGCCGCGGTCCCGCAGGGGGGGGATCTCGATGGTCAGGGCCTTGATGCGATAGTACAGATCGGCCCGGAACGCGCCCTCGGCGATGGCAGCATCCAGGTCCCGATTGGTGGCCGCCATGATCCGGGTGTTGAAGGTCTTGGTCCGCAGACCTCCCACCCGGCGGATGGCCTTCTCCTCGATCGCCTTGAGCAGCTTGACCTGGATGGCGACGTCCATGTGTCCGATCTCGTCCAGGAACAGGGAGCCGCCGTCGGCCGCCTCGAAGAGGCCCGCCTTGGCGGTCCGGGCGTCCGTGTAGGCGCCCCGCTCGTGGCCGAACAGCTCCGCCTCCAGGAGGGAGGCCGGGATGGCGGCGCAGTTGATCTCCACGAACGGCCCCTTGGCCCGGGCGCTGCCGTAGTGGATCGCCCGGGCCACCATCTCCTTGCCGGCCCCGGTCTCGCCGAGGATCAGCACCGTGGGTGCGCTCGTCCCGTCGGGGGATTCCAGGCTCGCGATCCGCTCGACTTGCTGCCGCAGGGTCCGGATGGAGGGGGATTCGCCCAGGATCTCCGCCAGGTGGCCGCCCGTCTCCTCGCGTGCCTTCAGGTAGGACAGTTCCCGGCGCAGCCGCTGGTGATTCAGCGCCTTG
This sequence comes from Methylomirabilis sp. (SeqCode), assembly GCA_035455275.1. GTDB lineage: Bacteria > Methylomirabilota > Methylomirabilia > Methylomirabilales > 2-02-FULL-66-22 > 2-02-FULL-66-22. The sequence continues at coordinate 1,836 of DATIFO010000132.1, forward strand.
TCCACCACCACCCGCAGCTCATCCAGGTCCACCGGCTTCGCCAGGTAGTCGAAGGCCCCGAGCCTCATCGCCTCCACCGCGGAGGCGACGGAGGCGTGGGCCGTCATCATGATGACCTCCGTGCCGGGCGACAGGTCGCGGAGCTTCCGCAGGACCTCCACGCCGGTGATCCCGGGGAGCCGCACGTCCATGACGGCCACGTCGGGGCCGGATTCCTCGGCCAGCTTGAGGGCCTCCTCCCCCGAGCGCGCCAGGGCCGTGGCGAGTCCGTGGCGCTCCAGATACAGGGAGATGGAATCACCCAGGATCGTCTCATCCTCGACGACCAGCACGAGGGGAGGCACGGCTCAGATCTCCGTGACGGCGGGGAACATGACGCGAAAGGCGGTGCCCTCGCCGGGCCGGCTCGACACGCCGAGGGTTCCCCCGTGGGCCTCGGTGAACTTCTTGGCGATGGCCAGGCCCAGACCGGTGCCCTGCGCCTTGGTGGTGTAGAACGGCTCGAATATCTTCGAGAGCTGCTCGGGAGGGATACCCACCCCCGTGTCCCGCACCTCGGCGAAGACGGAAGTGGCCCCCGCGCTGTCCCGGTCGCTGCCGGTGCGGACGGAGATCGTCCCGCCGCCATTGGGGATCGCCTCGATGGCGTTCCCGAGCAGGCTCAGGAACACTTGCTCCAGCAGGATGGAGCTTCCCATGATCGGGGGCAGGCCCGAGGCAAGCCGCTCCTCCAGGGCGAGGTGGCTCTTGGCGAGGCGTCCCCCCACCATCTGCAGGGATTCGCGGAGCACCGTGTTGAGGTCCAGGGGCTCGTTCGGCCGGCTGGCGGGCCGGACGAACTGCAGCAACTCTTTCAAGCGGCTTTCCAGTCTGTCCACCTCGGACATGATGTTGCCCAAGTTCTTCGGCGCCAGCGCGGACGGCCCGCACTCACCACAGTCCAGGCTCGCCACCTGGGCGGCTGCGCGGATGTTGGCGAGGGGATTCCGGATGCCGTGGGCCACGGCGGTCACCACCTCGCCGATGGCCGCGAGCCGCTCGGCCTCCAGGAGCTGGGCCTGGACCGCCTGCAGCTCGCTGTTGGCGGAGGACAGCTCGCGCGTACGCTGCTCCAGCGCCCCGTGCTGCTCCTCGATCCGGCGGCCGGCCCGGCGCACGATCCAGAAGAGCGACAGGTAGAGGAAGGCCCCGCCCATGAGCGCGGTCCCGATCACGGTGAGCTGGCCCTTCTGGATGCTGGCGAAGACCTGCCTGGGCATCTTGTAGGTCTCGACCACGCCGACCACCCGCGAGGTCCCCGGGAAGACGATGGGCACGTACACCTCCACGAGCTGCGAGAACTCGGTGCGCTCGTAGACGTTTTCCCCCTTCGACTCGTCGGTGTTCAGATTGACGGTGGTCTGCCCTCCCAGGGCCCGGACGAGGTGCGGGTTATCGGGGAAGCGCTGGCCCCGGACGCGCGGCTCGTCGGACCACACCACGGCCATGCTGGCGTCGTAGATCTTCACGCGGACGATCTCGGGCATCATCACGGTTTGCTGGTAGAATCTCTCGAAGTGCGTCTGGGCCGCGTCCGTCGCGGGAGCCGCGAAATCTGCGGGCGCCAGGACCTGCAGCGACTCGGTCCGGATGAAGTCGGCCGTGATCCCCCATTCCCGCTCCAGCAGGTCGCTCCGGAGAGAATAGACGATGACGGCGGACAGGGCCAGGGTGATCAGGCCGATGACGGCGAGGCTGAGCAGGGCAAACTGCCGACTCAGGGCCGTGCCGGTCTGCCCCTGCGGATGGCTCCACATTTTTCTCATGCCGAGAGCATACGAGACGACCCCGATCGAGTCAACCGAAACCCCACCGGTTCGGGATCGGGGTTGACGCGCGGCCTGTCGCCTCCCCCCGCCGGGAGGTCCTGCACGCGATCCTGCGCGGACTGTTGCCCCCGTACCCCTCAGAAACACGAAGGCCGGGGCCACGCCGCCCCGGCCTTCCAGTTCCCCGCGGGCCGCCTCTCATGGACCTGCCAGAGCGAGCCCATCCTTGGCGTCGGCGAAGTCAGGCTGGATCTGGAGCGCGCGACGGAAGCTTTCCTGCGCCTTGGCCCGGTCGCCCAGCCTCAGGTGCGTCCAGCCGAGCCCGTTGTGGACCCCCGCCCAGTTCGGTCGGGTGGAGAGCACTCTCAGGAACTGTTCTCGCGCCTTCACGTAGTCCCCGAGATAGAAGAGTGCCCAGGCATAGCGGCTGATCACCTGATCCACGTCCGCCTCCGGGTTCTGCGGCCCGCTTCCCTCCCCCTCCCGGGTGAGGCGCTCGAGATGGGGGAGCGCCTCGGCGTAGCGACCCAGCTCGAACAAGGCGTAGGCGAATCCCACCGCGGCATCCCGGTAGCGGGGGTCCAGGGCGAGCGCCTGCTGGAATGCGTCCAAGGCCAGCTGGTACCGCTTCACCTGATACCGGCTCCACCCCAGCCCGTCGTACAATCCTTCCCACTTGGGCTGGCGGACCAACACCTGCCGGAAGTGGCGGGTGGACTCGGTATACTCTCCAAGGTGATAGTAGCTCCAGGCCAGATAGGCCTCCGCGTCGTCGAAGGTCGGCTCGAACTCCAGGGCCTTCCGGAAGAGCGGGATGGAGCCCTTGTAGTCTTTCGCCCGGTACCGGTCGAGGCCATCCTGGTAGCTGCGCTGAGCCTGGACGTTCGGCTGAGCTTTCGTCACGGGTTGGGCCGGCGCAATGCCGCCGGATATCGGGAGCATGCCGAGCGCCAGACCGAGCAGGACCGCCCGCCACCGTCTCGATACCCCCCAGGGTCCTCCATGCAGGCCTATCATGAACCGCCATCCTCCAACATCAAGACCCAGTGTCTCGACGACCCCGATCGTGTAGCCCCCGTGACCCCGGCCCGGGTCCGGCCGGCACGAGTCCGCCGCCACGTGGGGATTCGACCATCTTGGTATTTCGAAAGAAGTGTCGCACACTAACGCCGGAGTCTCAACACGTCGGCGGCAGGTCCGCCGAAAGCAGCTCTTGCGGGAAACAGACACGGAGGGGGCACGCCGTCATGCCCCCTCCGTGTCACTGACCTTCCAGGTCACTCGCGATCTCGTGGGGCGCCCGGCCCCCGCCACGCGGGGTCGATCGCCCGAACCTCCTAGCGTGGATCCAGACCGCGCGGCCCCTCACCCTCGGCGGCCCGCCCGCGCGCTTCCGCTCGATCCTGAGCATTATCCAGACCGCGCGGGGTTTCCCCCTCGGCGGCCCGCCCGCGCGCCTGCCCCCGGTCCTCGGAGGCCTCTTCGGCCGCCTCCCTGGCGGCTTCATTCACATCGCGAGCCTCCATCCCACGATCGCGATCCCGGCCGCGATTCTGGTCGCGCCCGCGATCGTCAGGTCCGCGATGCTGACCCCGCTCGCCGTCGCGGCCCATGGAGGCGCCCATGGCCCCATGCCCATGGCCTCGACCGCCATCGCCCGCCCCGCGGCCCTCATGTCCGCTATCGGACCCGCGACTCCCGTCGCGCCCACCGTCACCCCCGCGGCCCCCGTCGTGACCACCGCTGCCACTGCTGCCGCTGCCACCGCCGCTCCCTCCACCGTTCCCTCCACCGCCGCCACCCTTCGCGTAGGCGACACCGACCTTCCCGTGCCCGAACGGCGTCTGCAGGTCGGCCAGGAACGGCACAACCAAGAGTGCCAACAGCAGAATCCCCAGATGTCGCACGATCTGCCTCATGACCCTATCCTCCTGCGCGGATCAATGGTCCGCGTCGAATACTGCTGCCTCTGAGTGTCTTGTCTCTCCCGATACCGACCGAATCATTGTGTTGTTGTGTTCGTCGCGACTTGACCTTCATAGGCTGCAACGCTGGTGCCAGCAACTCTCTCGCCCTGAGTGAGGCGGCCAGGGCATGACACAACCCCTTGAAAATCACTCGGATGCGAAGCCTGCGGCCAGTTCACACGCGTGTCCGTCGATCACTCGACGTCGAATTCACCAGGATTTCTCCATGGGGATTCGCCCAGGCCTGGCATTTCACCACGAGGCGGGACAGCCAGAGGCGGGGAGCCTACCGTGGAATGACGGGCTGGGAAAGGGGGGTACCAGAGACGGGGAGACTTCGGATGCTGGAGCGTCAGCCGCGATCAGTGAAGGGGATCCGATCGCCTTCCATCGGATAATCGCCGGGCATCCTCGCACTCACGGAGGCGGAGTGTCCTTCTCGCCCCACGGGTGCCGGCGCCTGTCGGCGATCCCGGACGCGACGCCGGGCGCGTGTCCGACGTCGGGGAGCCTTCACGCACTCGGCAGGATGATACCGCTGGCGGAGGCTTCGAAGTCAACGGCCCCCCGGCCCCGACCGCTCGTCGTCACCTGTCGCCGACAGGCAGCGCGTCCCTCACGTGCCCCCCCGCCCCCACACGGCCAGCAGGAACAACCCGACCCCTGCCCAGAAGAAGGCCGTGCTGCCAATGCGGGGCAGCCACGCGCCGAGCAGCCGGCCCGCGAAGCTGTCCGGGCTCACGTGGCCCGAGGCGGCCGCCGCCAGGACGAATGCCAGGAGGGCCAGAAGCATGGCCCACAGACGCCAGCCTCGCATGCGATCACCTCAACCGGTCTTCAAACAGCTCGATCTTGGCGTGCTGCTCGATATCGCCGATGTACGCCATGACCCCATCCCGCTGTCGCTGCTGTGCGATCTGGTCGTGCAGGCGGCCCTTCACCTCGTCGAAGGGCTGGATCGCCTGCTGGTGGGCCCCGCCCTTGATGATGTGATAGCCGTACTCCGTCTTGATCACGGGGCTCAGCTCGCCCTCCTTCAGCGCGAAGGCCGCCGCCTCGAACTCGGGAACCGTCTGACCCCGACCGAGCGTGCCAAGGTCGCCACCTTTCTCCGCGCTCCCCGTATCTTGCGACTTCGCCTTGGCGAGCGCGGCAAAGTCTTTCCCCGCCGCCAGCTCCTGGCGGATGGCCTCGGCCTCCGCCTGGGTCTTCACCATGATGTGGCTGGCCCCGACAGTGTCCGTCGTGAACAGAGGCTTGTTCTCCTCGTACATCTTCCGGACCTCCTCGTCGGTCACCGGACCCAGCTTCGCGATCCGGCGCCGCAGGAGTTCCTGGATCAGGACCTGGCGTCTGGCCGTCTCCACCCTGGCCTTGACCGCCGCATCTTCTTCCAGGTGACCGGCGGTCGCCTCCTGGAAGAGCACCTCCTCCCGGACCAGGGCCCGCAGCAATTCCCCCAGCCGCTCAGGCGGGATCGCTCCCCGCTCTTGCTGAATCTCGTCCAGACGCGTCTTGAACGCGCCGTACTTGATCTCGACCTGGTTCACCCGCGCGACGACGCGGTCCGCCTCCGCCTCACCGCTGGTCGGAGCCGCCCCCTCGGCGCCGACGCCCGCCAGCGCCGCCACCAGCAGGGTCGTCGTCACCACCACCCACTGTCGCATACCGGCCTCGCCTTTCTCTGCCTGCCCCGCTCGGCCCGTGCCGCTCGTGCGGGGTTAAAGCGCAGGGAGCATGAGAAATCCCGTGCCCTGCCTCGCGATTCACTCCAGGACCAACACGTCCTGGACCGTCGTGTACGCCCGGACGTTCTCGACGATCTCGCGGTCGATGGCGGCGCGGAGCGCCTCCGGATCGCCCGGAGATTCCTCCGGGACCTCCACGAGCGGAACCTCCCACGTCTGGCGCACGGGCTCGAACACATCCAGTCTGCAGCGGATCTCGCCCCGACGATTCACCACGATCGCCACCCAGAATTCGCCCGGGAATGCCCCGATGGTCGAGCAATCGGTCTCGCTCCAGATCACGTCCATGTCCCCATGGCTGTGCCACCAGAGGCACAGGCTGGAGACATCGGCATCCTCTCGCACCATCCGTCCCAGGAACGCACACAGGGCGTCGGAATCCAACTCTGTGTCCGAGGCGGACACCTTCTGGGGCAGGATGAAGAGGTCCGGAATGAGCAGCCCTGCCTCGTCCCGGATCACGTACCCGAGGCCGCCGATCTCCATGGGGCATCGCTCCGCATACAGCAGCAGCTTGGCGAGGGCATGCTGCCGGATGCGGATCGGCACGGGGGCGGGGGGCGGGGTCACTCGCCGATCTCCGGCCAGAACGTCACCGCCTTGCGCCAATCCCCCGGATTCACCGTTCGGAGGTAGTGCAACAACACCTCGCAGGCCGCCACGAATTCCCGCTGGGCCAGCAGGCGCTGCATCCATTCTTGAATGTTCCCGAGACACGGTCGGCCGTTCTCCACGTGGGGGTGATCGTAGGTCTCGTACCGGTCTGTCAGGTTCCGCAGGAACACCCGGCCGTCGAAGTGGAGGTCCAGACGGAAGCGTCCCATCCGGTATTGGCGGCCCCCGTAGGTGACGACCACGGTGTGCGTGAAGACCCGCAGCACGCCGTCCCTGACCTCCACATCCGTGACGCCGGGCAGTCCCACCAATCGGTCGAAGTCCCGAGCCAGGGCCTCTTCCGAGGCCTGGAGGTGGCCCAGGTCCGTGAGCCGTCGCTCCGCCAGCGCCAGTCTCCGCTCCAGGCTTTGCAGCTGCCGCCCGGACGTCCTGAGATCCCGCTCCAGCTCGTGCAGGCGATCGGCCAGCGCCTCGATCTCGCCCCCGGCGGCGTCGCCCTGCTCCGGTCGGTCGGCTCGCCAGGCCGCGGAGGCGCGGAACGCCTCGACCTCCGTCGTTTGCCGGAGCTGTCGCAGCCGCGCCTCCAGCGTGGCGGGGCCGAGGCCGGTCAGGATGGGCAGCAGGAGCCGCCCCGTCTCCAGGCTGAGGTCCAGGATCGACCGCGTCAGGAGGCAGGCGAGCTTTGGCTCCTGTCCCAGGAGATCGAAGAGGATGTAAACGTCCGTTTCTCGCAGCAGGCCGATGGCCTGGCCGTCCACGTCCCGCAGCGGGCGGCCCCAGCCGTCCCGGGCGGGGACGCCCCAGGCGCTGCGCCGCTCCGGCGGCAGCGGAAAGCCGCAGACAGCCGGAAGGCTGATGGGACGCACCTGCGGGCCCATCCCCAGCCACCCCGGGCGACCCGGGAGCGCGAAGGGATGCAGCCACCAGCCCCGCCGACCCCGGGGTCGGGCGACCAGGCCGCGAGGCACCTCCAGACGCACCGGCACCCCCAGGGCGTCCGCGTACTCCGCGAGGATGGAGGCGATGGCCTCGAGGCTGGCCCCGTTGCGACCGACGGAAGGCTTGGATTCAGGTTGACTCCACATGGGGCATCGCGCGGGTTCGCCACCCGCGGGGAGGAGCCTACAGTACGAGTCGGTGGGCGTCAACTGGCTCCTGGCGGCGTGTGGCTCGTGGCGGCGAAGGCGAGCCTCTTTGGCGGCCCTGGCGTCCTGGCGGTCATGAATCTCCGAATCGAGCTAGGTGACAGCGGCGCGGAGGCGTTCGGCCGCGATTTCGGGCGCAACCGGATTGATGTAGATCCCGGTTCCCCACTCCAGCCCCGGGTCCAGCAACAAGCGCGGCACCAGCTCGATGTGCCAGTGGTACTCCTCGCTCACGAATTCGCCCAGCGGAGAGGAATGCAGGACGAGGGAGAAGGGAGGATCGTTGAGATGGCTGCGCAGGCGGCGGATCGTCCCCTGCAGCGCGCGGGCCAGGTCGCGCAGCTCTGCGGCAGGGGCGGTGCCGAAGTCGTGCTCGTGCCGGGTGGGAACGATCCAGCTCTCGTACGGGAATCGCGGCGCGAAGGGCGCGAAGGCCACGATGGCTCCCTCGCCGAGCAGGATCCGGCGGCCATCCCGGAGCTCCTGCTTCACCACGTCGCAGAGGACGCAACGCTCCTTCCAGCGGGCGTACTCGCCGAACCCTTTCAATTCCTGGTCGATGGCCCGGGGCACGAAGGGACTCGCCAGGATGTGAGAGTGCTGGTGGTGAAACAGGCTGGTGGCCAGGCCGTGGTTCTTCACCCAGAAGACGTGCCGGAATCGGCTGTCGTTGCGCAGGTCCACGCTCCGCTGTTGCACCGCGCGGAGCACCCGCTCCATCTGCAGCGTCTCCAGGGTGGCCCAGTGCTGCTCGTGCACCGGCGTCTCGATCAGGATCTCGTGCGCGCCGATGGCGTTCATGCTGTCGTACATGCCCTCGGCGCTCCGCTCCAGTCCCCCCTCGATGTGGAGGATGGGATACTTGTCCGCCACCACCCGGACCCACCAGCCGGGCCCGTTGCGGGAGCTGCCCGGCTCCCGTTCGGCGTGGATCTCCTTACCGGTCTTGTCTTCCCGCCCCGGGCAGAAGGGGCAGGCCTCGGGGGGCAGGCCCGCGGGTTGCGGCGGCCAGCCGGGCATGGGGACCTCCGCCCGCCCCGGCGAGATCACCACCCAGTGCTGCGTGACGGGGTCCTTGCGCAGGCGCGAGTCTTTCACGGCTCCTCCTCGTGGCTCACGTGGAACGACCCGCGACGGTGCCACCGCCGCGGGTACCGGCGACGCTTCCGTGGAGCGGGCTCAGTCCACCACCACGTTGGTGGTGGTCTTCTGCACCTCGGGGAGGAGATGCACACGGGTGCTGATGAACTCGCCCAGGGCCACGACATCCTTGGCCTCCACGAAGGCGATGACATCATAGGACCCGGTGACGGAATGCGCCATTTTCACCCCGGGAAGCTTCGACATGGCGGCGGCAACCTGGGACGCCTTCCCCAAGGTGGTCTCGATGAACACGTAGGCCTTGATCGCCATGGCCAGCCTCCTCTCGCATGCGTCTCCGGCGTCCAGGGATCGGGTCTCGCCTACTCCGAGGTCCGGCGCCAGGTGGAGGGGCGGTCGCTGCGGGCGGCCGAGCGGGGCGCGGAGGGCCGCTCGATCCCGGTGAACAGGAGGACCTCGGCGGCGACCTCTTCGATGGACTTGTCGGTCACGTCCACCACCGGCCACCCGGCCCGGCCGAACTGGCTGTGGGCATACTCCAGCTCCGCCCAGATCTG
>DATIFO010000133.1:0-9323 GCA_035455275.1 Methylomirabilis sp. (SeqCode)
AACCCGAGCATGTCTGCCGGCAGCTCCCGATCCGCCTGCTCCCGGAAATCCATCACCCCGCGTGTGGCCAGCAGCAGCATGTAACCCCGGTTCAGGTCCACCACGCCGCCGTCCTGCTCCGCGCCGAGACGGGTTCTCCCCTGAAACTCGAACGTCACGAGCCGCATGCGTCTCCTCCTCTTGGGTCTCCGAGACTGCTCGTGCTGGCATCCCGAAATCCTGTCAAGGGCTCCCGCCCTCCGACGCTCACGCCACTCGATATCGCGCCACCACGTCGGGATTGAGCGAGATCCCCAGGCCGGGCCCCCGGGGGACGGCCACCGCCCCGTTCTCGAACCGGATGGGCTCCCGCGCCAGCTCGTCCCGCAGGGGGCTGGGGTTCCGGTCGAACTCCAGCAGGGGCTCCTGGTAGTAGGGCGAGGGGTTACCCGTGGGCGGGCACGGCGGCAGGGCCGCCATGAGGTGAAGCGACGCCGCCAGACCCACGACCGAGCCCCAGACGTGGGGGAAGTACTGCACGCCGAAGGCCCGCGCCAGCGCGGCGATGCGGACGCATTCCGTGATGCCGCCGCACCCGCAGGTGTCCGGCTGGATGATGTCCACCGCCCGCTGGGCGATCAGCTCCCGCGCACCGAAGGAGGTGTACTCCACCTCGCCGCCGCTGATGGGGATGCGGAGCCGGGCCTTCACCTCCAGGTAGCCGCGGATATCCTCGGGCAGGCACGGCTCCTCGAACCAGGCGATGTTGTGCTCTTCGATCCCGCGCCCGACCTCGATGGCGGTGTAGGCATTGTAAGCGTGGTTCGCATCCACCGCCAGACGAACGTCCGGCCCGATGGCCTTGCGGATGGCCCCCACCAGGGCGATGTCCTGCTTCGGCTGGAGGAAGCCGATCTTCATCTTCATGGCGGAGAAACCCTGGGCGGCGTAGCCCCGGGCCTCCTCCTCCAGAATGTGGAACTGCTCGGCCAGGTCGCGACCCCGCTTGTAGTACATCCCGGTCGCGTAGGGGATCACGGACTCCCGGAACGGGCCGCCCAGCAGTGTGAAACCCGGAACCCCCAGGGCGCGGCCCTTCAGATCCCAGAGCGCGATGTCCACGCCGCTGATGGCGCCGACGGTAACCCCTTTCTGGCCGTAGTCGCGGGTCGCATCGTACATCCGCTCCCAGAGCATGCTGGACGCGAAGGGATCCTCCCCCATCAAGAGCGGGGCCAAAGCGTGATCCACCACCACCTTGGTGAGCTCCGGTGGCCCCGTCTGCCCGCCTTCTCCCCACCCCTCGCCCCCGTCGTCGGCGCGAATCCGGACCAGGAGCGAGCTGCGGTCGCGGATCCATCCCTTGGATGAGGCACCGTACCGATACGGGTCCACCGGGTAGCGCAATACATAGGTTTCCACCGAGGCGATCTTCATGGGCCTCCTCTCCTGATGGCATGCCGTGGCGTGAAACGCTCTCCCACGCGGACAGTTTTGTCAAGAGTGTTCTGCGGCTTGCCGGGATGGCTTGGCCCGGTTCTCAACGGTGACATCTTGGCGCACCGGCGGGGTGGTTGAGGCCTACTTCGCGAGAACGATGCGGGGCTACGGGGGCGAATCTGGGTCAGGCAGGCCCAGGTGTTCCTGGGGCGGTAGAAGAGACGAAGAGTCGAAGGCTGAGGGCCGCCGGGTGCCGGCGCAAAGGTGAGGTACGCTCTCAGGTGTCAGCCCGGGAGCAGCCGCGCCCGAGGGCACTGACCGGAGGATCGGCAAACGAGCACAGCGCGATCCCCAGGACACGGAGGGCGGCTTGAACGCGAGGATCACACAAAGTTTTTGTCTCGTGTTCGCGTTCAATCCGATATGGCGTATCGAAGTCATCCCCTGCGCCGGGATGGCACCCGAGCTCCGTCAGGCCGGGCGGCAGCGATTCCAGGATGCTGATCAGCCCCTCCGCACTGATGGCATCAGGAAGGGACGAGCCCTCGGCGCTCTGACCATGAAACTTCCCACAGTAGTGGATCCCCGGCGTCCAGTGCCGCAGGGGAACGGCGAGCGGGCGGGCGACTTCGAGCAGGACGGACCGCACCGGTTCGCGGAGATGGACGTGCTGGTGGGAGTCAATGTGGGACGGGTCTCGGCCGACGAGTGACCGGAACGTGGAAAGCTGCCGGGATACCTCGGCCGCCACAAGTCCCGCGTCATCCAACCGGCAGACTATGTAACGAGGCGCCCAGGCTCCCTCACGGTACCTCCATTCCCCGAGATCCACGTGGAGTCCAAGACTGAGGCTCGGACGCTCCCGCCCGTAGGCGGCAGCCTGAGCCGCCGCCGGCCCGCGCACCATGAGGCTGGCGCTGGTCACGATGCCCAGCTCGTGTGTCGTGATGATGCCGTGGTTCACGCCGGGGCTGTGGCCAAAATCATCGGCGTTGACGATCAAATGCCTCTGACTGGCCTCCGAGATCACAGCCCCGCCTCCCCGAGGACTCTCGACAAGACGGTCTCCGCCTTGAAGTATTCTTCCGCAATCGCCCGGGCCGCGCGGCTGTGTGTCTGACAGTCTGCGCTGATCGCCTCGAGAGCGGCCACGATTTCCTCCATGGTGGTGAAGGAAAACAGCCCCTTGCCGGTGGGAAGTACGTTGCCGAACCCTGTCTCCTGGGTGACCACAGGTTTGGCGGCGGCCAGGTAGCAGGCGCTGCGGTCGCTGAACCAGCCGCTGCGCAGGCGAATGTTCTGATCCTTGGCAACCGTAAACTCGCCCAGCGACCCGAGAATGTAATCGCGGTAGGGCAAGATGTCCTTTGACAAGATCACCGCATCCACGACCCGCCAGCCATGGGACGCCAGTAATTGGATGGCCTCAGGGTCCTCACAGGCCAGGGCAAGCTCCAGCGACTGCCCGGTCCGGCGAGGGAGATCGATGAACTTCAAGAATTCGAGGTGCTTGCTCCAAGAGTACGTCTCGCCGTTCCACTCGAGGTCCCTACCAGACTGCTGCCAATTCGCAATGGACGTGAATCGACTGGCCGCTCGGGAATGAGGGCACGCGTCCGGGAGCGGGCCGGCAGTCGACGTCCACCAATCGAGCACGATCGGCTGACGCGTCGGGAAGTAGTGAAAGCGTCCCAGGGGAACGCAACAATCCGGCGCGCCGAAGTTCTCACCATAGGTGAAATGGTGGGTATGTGCGCTGAGCAGGTCAATGGTGAACTGACGCCCCTGCGCGACCTCGATCTGGGGACGGACGGGGTCTGTCTCGAGATAGATGCGCACGGGAACGCGCAGGTGGTCGTCGCGCAGTTGGGTCGAACCGGTCAGGTTGATGAGCGCGTCGACCTCCGAAAACAGGCACGAGAGCCGGGTATCGGAGAGGCCGAAGGTGCGGCCGCCCTGCGCGCCTGCACGGTAGGCCCAGCGATCAGCCAGGCCGCACCGGGCCATGAGGCGGGCGATGTAGGTGACGGTGTAGCGGCAGTCGGCGGTGACTGTGCGCTGCTCGGGATCGTACGGCCAGTCGCCGGTATCCTCGACGTAGTAGACGTGATGGCCCAGTCGGCGGAAACCCTCAAGGTAATGCATCACCTGCCACGCGACGCCCGCGAATGGCGTCCGGCCCAGGATGCCCAGGACAGCCAGCCGCAGTTTCTTGCTCACCGCTCCTCTCCGGGCGTGCCCGCCCGCTTGGCCGGCGGCACGTCGCTTCGGACCCTATGCGCAACGATCCGGTTCACGTATCGGATCGGGCCTAGAGCAGCTCCGAGTCTTGGCGGGAGAACACCACATCCGTCTGCCACTGGATCGGCGTCCGAATCCGCTCCGGCCTCCTCTCGGCGCACGGAGGGAGGTAGCTCTGCGGCGAGTAGTCATTCTCGAGCCTGTATGCCTGGAAGCCTGCGTCCCGGAATACCCGCACAAGATCCTCGGGCCGCTTCCCCTGCTGCGCCAGGTGTTCTGGAGTGACCTCGACGATGACCTCCAAATCGCGACGGCCGGCACGCAAGAGCGAGTCCATTCCCGCGACAACTGACCACTCGGCCCCCTCGACGTCAATCTTGATCAGGCGGGCGGTCTGCGCCTCCTCGGGCCTGAGGAGATGACTGAGGGGGGCGGCATCCACCTCGCACTCGAAAGCGAGGCGTGGATCGCCGAGGACGGTCGTCAGACCGATGTTATCATCCGGCCCACGAAAGAGGCCTACCCTTCCTTTTCGGTCAGAAGCAGCCACATTCACGGTCCGCACGTTCTGCGCAAGGTTCCGAGCCAGGTTGGCCTGCAAGAGGCCAAAGGTCCTCGGCGAGGCCTCAATCGCGACCACCACCCCGGAGTCGCCGACGAGCTTCGAGGCCAGCAGGGAGAAGTAGCCGATATTGGCCCCCACATCAATGAAGGTGTCTCCCGGCGCCAGCCGCAGCCCGATCCAGCGGGTGAGATGCGGCTCCCATACTCCAAAGTAGTAGATGTACTGCTGGATGATGTCGCTCGTGTCGCCGGCGATCCGGCTGCCGAAGACGGTTGAGGCCACGAACCGGTGCGGGTGCCAGGCGAAGTTGGGCTCTACCACGCGATTCCAGAAGGCACGCTTTCCCATGCCGAAAGGAACATATCGGATATAGGCCCGCACCGGCGGGGTCAACAACCGTCTGACGCGCTCCCTCATGGAACCGCTTCACCTGGGCACCGTGAGCGCCTCCGACCCCATAGCGACAACCTGTCCGTGCTCGACCGTCAGCAGAGCGTCGCAGGCAGCCAGCATGGCCGGGCGATGGGCGATGATGAAGGCGGTGCGTCCCTGCATCAGGCGCTCCATGGCTTCCAGGATGGCGGCTTCCGTTCCCATATCGACGGAGCTGGTGGGCTCGTCGAGGATCAGGATAGGGGCGTCCTTCAGGAAGGCCCGGGCGAGGGAGATCCGCTGCCGCTCGCCGCCGGAGAGCGCCATGCCACGTTCCCCCACCTGAGTCTGGTATCCTTCCGGGAGGCGGATGATGAAATCATGGGCGCTGGCCAGCCTTGCAGCCTCCACAATCTCCTGTTCGCTCGCCTCGGGGCGGGCGTAAGCAATGTTTTCTCCGACGCTGGTCGAGAACAGCACCGGCTCCTGCAGGACGATGGCGAACTGGTTGCGCAGGTCCGCCAGCCGATACTCCCGCAGGTCCACACCGTCCACCAGAATCTGCCCGACCGTCGGATCGTAGAAGCGGGTCAACAGGCTCACCAGGGTGGTCTTGCCGGCACCCGTGCTGCCCGCGATGCCCAGGTGCGTTCTGGCAGGAACAGCGAACGAGACCTCGCGCAGCACCAAGTTCCTCTGCTCGTAGGCGAAGGAGACATTTCGAAACTCGATCGCACCCGCCGCGCGCTTGAGCGGCAGAGCCTGCGGTCGCTCCACCACCTCGGGTACCTCCTCCAGGAGTGCAAATGCCCGTCGCATGCCGGCCATCGAGGATTGCAGGCCTGCAAACCGGCTGCATATCGTCTCGAGCGGTCCATAGAGCTGCGACAGGTAGGCAACGACCATGAGCAGCTCGCCCAGCGTGAGGAGCCCCGACCGGACGTCCCGGATGCCGATGAAGAGAACCATTGCTGCGCCGATCGCAGTCACGAGGTTCACCGCCAGAACGATAGCGCCCTCGGCGAAGGCCAGGTGAATCCGCGCCTGGGCACCTTCCCGGGAGCGGTGGACGAAGCGCTCCTCCTCGGCGTCCTCTCGCCCAAAGGCCTTCACCACGCGGACGGCTGTCAATGCTTCATGCACGACCTTCAGGGCGCGGCTTTCCAGTTCCTTCAGGTGCATGTACCGGCCTCCCATGCGCCGGTCGTACGTGTGCCCCAGGAGGAACACAAAAGGACAGACGGCCAGGGCCACCAGGGCCAGCTTTCCGTTGATGCGAGCGATCACCCAGATCATCGCCACCAGCATCAGCCCGGACGAGGCAATCGGCACGATGCCGTCCAGGGTCACCCCCTGGATGGAGGGGGCGTCATACTGAATCCGATAGACTGCGTCGGCCGTCCCCCTCGAGTCGTGGAACGAAAGCGAGAGGCGCTGGACATGCCGGAAGAGCCGCGTGCGAAAACTCAGGATCAGCCCCTCCCCCGTCCGCGTGCGCAAGACGTAGCTGCACAGGTCCCGAAGCCGGATCGCGAGAACGATGAGCACCTGCATGCTGGCCGCCGCGAGAAGCAACCTCAAGGCGGATCCCGTCACGAGCCCCGGCACCAGAACCTGGAGAAAAGCGGGCAACGGATCCGACCCGATCACACTGTCAATGGCGATCTTCAGGGGCAGCGGGGTGAGCAGCGCCAGGGGAGTGGCCGCTACATCCAGCAGGAGGATGCCCGCGATCTGGAGCCAATAGGGCCGCACCTGCTTCAGGAGCCGCCGGAGGAGAGGGATCGCGGCGGACTTGGAAGCTGGATCCATCCTCTCACATCCACGCATGAGCGATCATCCCCGTCTGGTCTCGGGCGACAGCAACCGATCGGCCACCTCGTCGGCCGCCGATCGCACCGCCACCTCCAGACGATCCGCCTCCACGAGACACGCAACCCACAGGAGTCCCAGAACGACCGCGAGGACGACGAGGGGGAGATAGTGGCCGAGGAAGCCCAGCCCCATGGCCGAGGCGGCCAGAGCCCCCTGGAACCACGTGAGCGGCTTCGCCGACCTGATGACAGTAGAGAGTCGGGCCAGCCGCCGCGGTCCCCCATGGTGCTCGACGACCATCCGGAGCTGAGCCTCCCCCAGCACGCCCCGCCTGACCTTCAGGTCCCAGTCCTGCCAGTCCGCGTTCCAGCCCACCGCACACCCACGGGCGACCAGGTTCCGGGTCAAGCGGTCCAGGAAGGTGAATTTCTCGCACGCCGGGTCCCCGGGGTACGACCAGTGCACCCTGCGCCGAAGCGGGCGAACCCTTTGCCACCACCGACTCGCGCAAGGTCTTGGCCGGGCCCCCTGCAGCGCGCTTCGCCACGGGGTGAGCCCACTCTTGAGCCGTCCCCAGTCCCGGGCCAGAGGCTCGAGGAAGTGAAGCCAGGCGATCATCGCCCGCCAGCGGAGCCGGCGGGCCCACGTCGGAGGACCATCGGTCGCAACGAGATCATCGATCTTTGCAAGAGCAGCGCTTGCCCAACAATACCATGCCATGTACCCGAGTCCCAGCGCACAGAGCGCAAGGACCCACGGGACGAAGATCCCCAAGAACATGAGGAAAACGAGGGCGAAGTGCGATTCCATGGCCCGGGGCAGGAAGTTGAGGATGCCTCCCCCCCCGGGGTCGTACATGGACTGGAATCCAGCGGAGCCCCAGAGGCCGTGGTAGATCACGGGTCGCCCAAAGGGGCGAAAGAATGGGTAAGGGGCATAGATGCGCCCGGCCCAGAAGGTGTGACCCCATGGGTTAAACTTATTGGGGTGTTTGCGCTCCAGGAGGGCCTCTGATTCCCCATAGCCGACTTGCTGCCGCCAGTAGGCATTCACGGACGACCGCCGATGGTGCCAGACGACCGCGGAGGGGCTGAAGCCGATCCGGTGGCCCCTTTCAAGGAGGCGCCAGCAGATGTCCACATCATCCGCCGCCTTCTGGAAGATCGGATCGAACCCCCCGATCTCCTCCAGGGCCCATTTCCAGAAGGCCATATTGCAGCCGGGGATGTGTTCCGCCGATCGGTCATCCAGCATCACCTGGGTGGGGCCCCCCGGCGAACGGTAGACACACTTCGCCACCCATTTGTCCTCTGGGGGGACCAGGTTCGGGCCGCCGACACCAACCACGTCGGATTCCAGGAACGTCGCCACGAGGTAAGACAGCCACTCAGGATCCGCCCTGGCGTCCGAATCGATGTAGGCGACGATCTCGCCCGTGGCGGCTCGTATCCCCTCGTTTCGAGCGGCGCTGACACCGCCCTTCGGGGTGGTGATCGCCCGAAAGGGGTAGCGCTGGATAATGGCATCGCTGTTATCCGTGGACCCGTCATTGACGACGATGACCTCATAGTCCGGGTAGCGAAGGTTCCGGAGCGAGTTGAGACAATCGTCGAGGGTCCGGGCAGCGTTATGGGCCGCGACGACCACGGAGATCTTGGGCAAATGCCGATCAGCGGGAAAAGGGATGCCTGCTGTGAAGCGGCGCTTGGCGACATCATAGGATGGCTTGGGGCAGCGGTTGGCGTCGACCAGCCCGAAGCCCCACGCATCGACCAGGCAACCGTCCTGGAAGAAGGGGTCGGTCCAGCCGAAGATCACCGCTCCTGCGAGTCCGTGGTCGAAGATCTCTTCGAGCTGCCAATCCAGGAACGCCGCTTGCCCCTCTCTCGCGTGCCGGTAGCTGCACTGGCCGAACTCTGTCAGGACCAAGGGGAGCTCGCCGGCAAGGTGCTGGAGCCTGGAGAGATAGGCGCAGAAGTCCAGGCGTTGGTGGAGGTAGACGTTGAACGTATAGACATCGACGAAGGGAAGCTCCAGGTATTCCGTCGTTGGGAAATTGGTGTAGGTGACAAGGCTATCCGGGTCCTCGTCCTTCGCGGCCTGGTACAGCTCCCGCAGGAACTCTTCCACCTTCCTACGACCGTGCCAGCGGACGATCGAGGGAGGAATCTCCTTCCCGACACAATACATCAGCACGGCAGGATGCCGCCGGCATGAGGCGATGCCCTCTTTGATCTGGCGGCGGATTTCCTTCCGAGGTCCTCGCTCTTCGAGGAAACAGACGTACTCCATCCATGGGACCGTTACGATGGCTCGTATGCCGTGGGCCTGCGCCTGATCGAGGAGAGATGGAGGGGGGACCGTATATGTCAGGATCGCGTTGATGCCGGCCTCCTGCATGAGTGCCAGGTCCTTGGCCACGTCATGGGGCTCCGGAAATTGATCCCCATGGCTGTTGGGTGGGAAAGCGCCGTACGTCACGCCCCGGATGAAGAGCTTCTCGGGTCCAAGATACAAGAACTTGCCTTCGATCCTCGGCCGCACAAGGGTGGAATCGACCCCGCCGGTAGCGGAGGCCCTACCGTTCCTTCCTTGGATATCCTCACCGATGACCGTGATCAATGGGTTGTGAGGCCCAGGACTATTCATTCCCCCCCCTTGCTCCAAGTATTCATCTCGTTTTCATCTCGCTCTCGGAGAAGACCTCCGACCTAGATTGGGATTAACTCAAGGTTTTATTGGAGAATACTTGATCAAGTCCCGTGCCATTGGCATCCAGGCGAATGAATCGAGGACGCGACCGAGGACACCAGACGTGAGGCTCAGAGAAAACCGAAGGTTACAAGGAAACTTCACCTGTCGCCACCCAACGCTCGGCTTCCGAGGCCCCGTCCCATGGGAGTGGGCAACT
>DATIFO010000134.1:0-71286 GCA_035455275.1 Methylomirabilis sp. (SeqCode)
TTCCGCCACCGGTTGATCTTCGGCCGGCCGCCGACGAAGCGCCAGATGTAGGCGTCGAAGGTCCCGAACTCCCGCTGGACCGCGAGGAACATCCGGGCGTTGGTGACGGCGGCCTCGATCTTCAGCCGGTTGCGGACCAGACCGGCATCGGCGAGCAGCGCCTTCAGCTTGCGCGGTCCGTACCCGGCGACGGTGCGCGCGTCGAACCGGTCGAAGGCCTTCCGGTAATTGTCCCGCTTCCTCAGGATCGTTTCCCAGCTCAGGCCGGCCTGCGCCCCCTCCAGGATCAGGAACTCGAAGAGGGCACGCTCGTCGTGCAGCGGGACCCCCCATTCCGTGTCGTGATACGCGCTGCTCGGCTCGGATTGAGCCCACTCACACCGCTTCATGCCACTCGCCCCGTCTTCTCCTGAGATCGGTCTCACCGCAAAAGAAAGCCCCGGCATGAGACCGGGGCCACCAGGCTTCCCGATTTCGTCCTGTCGAGCCTATGCCCGCCCGCGCATCTCCCGCTTCTTCGAGAGCACCAGGACCGTCCGCTCGGGGTCCCTCGGATTCGGACTCTCCATCACGTCGTAGCCCACCTCGCACCGCTGGCACCAGATCTCCTCCAGCCCCGGGCGCAGCACGAGGATCTCGAGGCAGTTCGGACAGCTCACCTCGGCCTTCTCCCACGCGATGTCCATGACCGTTCCCCCGTCCCCCTCTCCCGCGCAGGTCCACTCCCCTGGGCCCAAGTATACCAACGCCGCACCAGCCGTCGAGGCTTTTTTGCAGCTTGGTCTATGTGGGAGACATCCGGCGTTCGGCTTGACCCTTTCCCGGGAATGCGATAGATTCCGCGCAGGCTCCCAACCAGGAGGACTGCTGCATGGCCACCGAGCGCAAGATCCGGATCACCGCCGGGAAGGTGAGCGCCGAGGCGACCCTGAACGATTCGCCCACGGCCGGGAAGATCTGGGAGGCCCTGCCCATCGAGGAGCGCGGCAACACCTGGGGGGATGAGATCTACTTCTCCATCCCGGTGTAGGCCAAGCAGGAGAAGGACGCCCGCGACATCGTGGCCGTGGGCGAGCTGGGCTACTGGCCCCCGGGGACCGCCTTCTGCATCTTCTTCGGGCGGACCCCGGCCAGCACCGACG
Source organism: Methylomirabilis sp. (SeqCode) (assembly GCA_035455275.1). Taxonomy (GTDB): domain Bacteria; phylum Methylomirabilota; class Methylomirabilia; order Methylomirabilales; family 2-02-FULL-66-22; genus 2-02-FULL-66-22. Next base: position 1,143 of record DATIFO010000134.1, read on the forward strand.
AGCGGCCGCGCGCCGCCAGCGCGGTGAACATCATCGGCCGGGTCCAGGGAGACGCCACCGTCTTCAAGGCGGTCGGATCGGGCACGCGGGTGCGGCTGGAACGGGCGTGACCCATCCGTCCTTGCGCACTCCCACCCGGGGTGGGGACGTCGACACGCTGGACGGCTTCCTGCAAGACATCCTCCACCGCGAGGCCAGCCGCGGCCACCTGGTCCACGTCGAGGTGATCCCCACCCGGGCCGCCCGCTTCGCAGAGCCGGACCCTCCGCTCCCCGCCCCGATCCGGCAGGCCCTCCGCGACGCGGGCATCCACAGGCTCTACACCCATCAGGTCGAAGCCCTGGCGCACGCCCGCAGCGGGAAGGACGTCCTGGTCGTCACGGGGACCGCCTCGGGGAAGAGCCTCGCCTACCAGCTCCCCGTCCTGGAGACGCTGCTTCGCGAGCGGGAGGCCCGGGCCCTCTTCCTGTTCCCCACCAAGGCGCTGGAGCAGGACCAGTTGAAATCGCTCCAGCAGCTCATCCCCTGGGGATCGGGCATCCGGGCGGAGATCCTGGACGGCGACACGCCGGCCCATCGCCGTGCGCAGCTCAAGGCAGAGCTCCCCCACATCCTCATCAGCAACCCGGACATCCTGCACCTGTCCCTGCTCCCCTACCATGCCGCCTGGAAGGGCTTCTGGGAGAACCTGCGCTACGTCGTCCTGGATGAGCTGCACACCTACAAGGGCATCTTCGGCTCTCACATCGCCCATGTCCTGCGGCGGCTCCACCGCGTGACGGCCTTCTATGGGAGCCGCCCGGGCTTCATCACCTGCTCGGCCACCATCAGCAACCCGTCGGAATTCGCCGGGACCCTGGCGGCGCGCGACTTCGCCCGGGTGGACGACGACGGGTCTCCGGCCCGGGGCAAGCGCTTCGTCCTCGTGAACCCCACGGGAAGCCCGTACGGCGAGGCCACTGACCTCCTGCTCCACTGCATCCAGGCCGGCTTCAAGACCATCGCCTTCGCCAAGGCCCGGAAGATCGCCGAGCTGATCACCATGTGGGCCCACCAGGCGGCCCCCCAGCTCCGGGCCAAGATCCGGGCCTACCGGGCCGGTTACCGCCCCGAGGAGCGGCGGGCCATCGAGCAGGGTCTGTTCCACGAACGGCTCCTGGCCGTCGTGTCCACCTCGGCCCTGGAGCTCGGGATCGATGTCGGCGGGCTGGACGCCTGCCTGCTGGTGGGATACCCGGGCAGCATCGCCAGCACCTGGCAGCGCGGCGGGCGCGTGGGGCGGGCCGGGCAGGAGGCGCTGATCATCCTCATCGCCCTCCCCGACGCCCTGGACCAGTACTTCATCCGGCACCCCCGGGACTTCTTTGCCCGGACGCCCGAGGCGGCGGTCATCGATCCCGGCAACCGCCGCATCCTGCTGGATCATCTGGTGGCGGCCGCGGCGGAGCTGCCGCTCACGGTCGCCGAGGCCGCCCGCTACGGAAGGGACCTGCCGGACCGGATCGCGGAGCTTCAGGCCGAGCGGCGCCTGGTCCAGAGCGCCGACGGGCGGGAATGGTATGCGCGCCGCCGGAACCCGGCGCGCGAGATCAGCATCCGCGCCATCGGCGAGCCCTTCGCCATCCTGGACCCGTCCGGCAAGACCATCGGGAGCCTGGACACGTACCGCGCCATCCACGAGTGCCACCCCGGGGCCGTCTACCTGCACCAGGGGCGGCAGTTCGAGGTGACGGACCTCGACCTCGCCCAGCGGAAGGTGCGGGCCCGCCCGGTGGAGGTGGACTACTACACCCAGACCACCGGCGAGAAGGAGACCGAGATCCTCCACTGCCAGGAGTTCCGCCAGGTGAAGGGGGCTGTGGCCCGCCTGGGGCGGCTCAAGGTGACGGAGCGGATCACCGGCTTCGAGAAGCGGCGGATCTTCGGCCAGGACCGGATCGGGAGCTATCCCCTTGACCTGCCGCCCCACACCTTCGAGACCCAGGGCCTCTGGCTCGAGATCCCGGATCGGCTCCGCGATCACGTGAAGCGCTCGGGGGGCGGCGGCCTCCACTTCATGGGGGGCATCCACGCCGTGGAGCACGCCATGATCGGCCTCTTCCCCCTCTTCGCCCTCTGCGACCGGGGGGACGTGGGGGGAATCTCCTACACGTTTCACCCCCAGGTCGGCCGATCCGCCATCTTCCTTTACGACGGCTACCCCGAGGGGATCGGCCTGGCCGAGCGCTGCTACCGCGTCCTGGACGACCTGCTCGCCCACACCCTCCGCCTGCTCCAGGAGTGTCCCTGCGAGGCCGGCTGCCCCTCGTGCATCCACTCGCCCAAGTGCGGGTCGGGCAACAAGCCGCTGGACAAGGCGGCGGCCGTCCTCACGCTCCAGGGGCTCCTCGGCCTGATCCAGGTACCGGACGAGGCGATCGAGGCCGGGCTGCCCGTCCCGCTCGCAGCGGGCCACCCCGCGGCCCTCGCCCCCCCCCGGCCGGCGGCCGCGCTGCCCGCCGGCCCGCGCATCCTGGTGCTGGACGTGGAGACCCGGCGGAGCGCCGAGGAGGTCGGGGGCTGGGATCGGAGTGACCGGATGGGTCTGGCCGTGGCCGTCACGGCGGATCTCGCGACCGGTGAGAGCCGCGTGTACACCGAAGAGCAGGTGGACGCCCTGCTGGACGAGCTCCTCGCCGCCGCCTGCATCATCGGCTTCAACGTGCGGCGGTTCGATTTCGCCGTCCTCTCGGGGTACCGCGCCCTGGACTACGGGGCCTTGCCGACCCTGGATATCCTGGAGGAGGTTCACAGCAGCCTGGGGTTCCGCCTGAGCCTGAGCCACCTGGCCCAGGAGACCCTGGGCGCCCCCAAGCTGGCCGACGGCCTGCAGAGCCTGGCCTGGTTCAAGGCGGGTGAGGTGGACAAGGTGATCGAGTACTGCAAGGCGGACGTGGACCTGACGCGGCGGCTCTTCGACTTCGGTCGCACCCACGGCTACCTGCTCTACCGGGACTACCAGGGGCGGTCCGCCAGACTGCCGGTGCGGTTCGGCGAAAAAATCCTATTGCATGGGGGTGGATTCATATATAATGCGCTGCCCTAGGGATGGGAACGGGTAAGGAGGCGCCAGAAGCACAGAATCTTCACGCAGGGTAAGGGAGGCGGTGCGCGCAGCGATGATGGACTATCGAACGATCTTGCGGGCCTATGCCATCCTCTCGCCGGTGTATGATTTCCTGTTCGATAAGATCTTTTATCCTGGGCGGGTGGCCGCCATCAACCTGCTGGAGATCCAGCCAGGCGATCGCGTCCTGGAGATCGGGGTCGGCACGGGGCTGAACCTTCCGCTCTACCCGAAGCACTGCAGCGTCACCGGCATCGACATCTCCGAGGAGATGCTCCGGAAGGCCAGGCAGCGGGTGCAGGAGTACGGCATCGGAAACGTCACGCTGGAGCTGATGGACGCCTCGAAGCTCACGTTCCCCGACGACAGCTTCGACCGGGTCGTCGCCACTTACGTCATCAGCGCGGTCCCGGACCCCGTGAAGACGCTGCTGGAGATGCGGCGTGTGTGCAAGCCCAGCGGACACCTCGTCATCCTGAATCACTTCAAGAGCGACAACCCGGTCATCGGGGCCTTCGAGGAGATGCTGGCGCCAGTCTGCACCCAGATCGGGTTCAAGACGGATCTGAAGCTGAAGCCGCTCCTGGAACGCGTCGCCCTGTCCCCGGAGCAACTGTACCGGGTCAATCTGATGAACGGGTGGCGGCTGGTCCGCTGCATCAATCCCTAGTAGCCGGCTGTGCGTCACCCGCCCCGACCGCCGGAAGGCCGGCACCCACCCCGACACCCACGACCGAGCCAGGGACGGGGGCGGGGAGGACGTGCTGAACCCGCCCCAGGCGCTCCTGCCCGGGGCGTTCGTGTCTGCGGAGACATGCCATGGTCATGAAGCCCATGAAGGCCCTCATCTCCCTGGAAGAGGGAATGCGCATCCTGCTGGGGGCCGTGACACCCCTCAGCCGCACGGAACGGGTTGAGCTGCCGGAGGCCACCGGCCGGATCCTGGCCGAGGCCGTCGTGGCGGCCATGGACGTGCCGCCCTTTCCCCGGGCAGCCATGGACGGGTACGCGGTCATCGCCGAGGACACCTTCGGCGCCGGGAACTTCAACCCCGTCCGCCTCCAGTTGATCGAGGTGGTTCACGCCGCCGACATCGCAGGCAAGCCGGTCAGCCGCGGGACCTGCATCCAGGTGGCCACGGGCTCCCCGATCCCTGCGGGGGCCGACGCCGTGGTGCAGGTGGAGGACACCGAGCTGGAGGGCGAGACCGCCGCGGACGGGAAGGTCAAGGTGTACAAGCCGGTCTATCCCCGCCAGAACGTCTCCCCGCAGGGGGAGGATATCCGGACGGGCCGAGAGGTGCTGCCCCCCGGCACGCGACTGGACCCGAGCAAGATCGGCGTCCTGGCGGCGCTCGGCCTGACCCAGGTCTCCGTGATCGCCAGGCCCGGCGTGGCCGTGATCCCCTCGGGGAACGAGATCGTCCGGCCCGGCGAACCGTTGGTGCCGGGGAAGATCTACGACATCAACTCCTACACCCTCTCGTCCCTGATCCGGGAGCACGGGGGGGTCCCGACCCTCTTCCCCATCATGCAGGACACGCTGGCGGACGTGCAGCGGACGCTCACCGAGGCGCTTGCCTGCGACCTGATCACCATCTCCGGCGGCAGCTCCGTGGGCGAGCGGGACGTGATGGTGGAGGCGGTGGAGGGTCTGGGCGAGGTCAAGTTCCACGGCATCGCGGTCAAGCCGGGCAAGCCGACGCTGTGCGGGGTCATCCGGGGAAAGCTGATCCTGGGGATGCCGGGCTATCCCACCTCGTGCCTGACCAATGGCTACGGCCTCCTGGTCCCGGTCCTGCGAAAGCTGGCGGGCCAGCCCGAGGTGCCGGCGGGCGGGATCGAGCTGCCCATGTCCCGCCGCTACACCTCGACCATCGGGCGGCACCAGTACCTGCCGGTCCGTGTCCAGGGCGGGGAGGTGGTCCCGGTCTTCAAGGAGTCGGGGGCCATCACCTCCATGGCCGACGCCGAGGGCTACATCGAGATCCCGGCCAACGTGGACCTGGTGGAAAAGGGAGAGCGGGTCCTCGTGAAGTTCTTCTAGGCCCCGCAGAGGGTCGGGATGGGACCGAGGAGCTTGAGCATGCGTGGTGTGTGCAGTCTCGCGACCCTGGCGCTGGTCCTGGTGGGTATCCTCACCCCAGCCGGGACGGCGGAGGCGCAGACCGGATCGGAGCCGCTGTACGAGATGGAGGTCATGGGCGTGGCGCCCGATCCGGCGTCGGGGACCCCCCTGGTGTATCTCCGGGGCAAGCAGGACAAGCGCGAGCTGTCCATGTTCATCGGCCCCTTCGAGGCCCAGGCCATCATTCTTCCCTTGCAGGGCGCCCCGCCGCCGCGACCGTACACCCACGATCTGATGGTGGAGGCGCTGCACCGGCTCAAGGCAAAGGTGAAGCGAGTGGTCATCACGGAGCTCAAGGACAACACCTACTACGCCAATCTGGTCCTGGAGGCCCAGGGACAGGAGATCACGTTGGATTCTCGACCCAGCGATGCCATCGCCCTCGCGCTCCGCGAGAACGCGCCCGTCCTGGCGGCCGAAAAGGCCTTTGCCCGGTCGCCCCGGCCCGGGGGCCCGGGGGCGACCAAGGGAGGCGCGCCATGACGCGTCGTGTGGCTCTCCTGATCGCACTCCTGGCCGCGGTCGCTCCGGTCTGGGCGGCCGAGGCGCCTCCTCCCGCTGACCCCCGGGTGCAGGAGGCCATCCAGCGCTACAACGCGGGGGTTGGGGCGCTGCAGCGGCGGGACCTGGAATACGCCCTCTACCAGTTCCGACAGGCGGCGCGCCTCAACCCATCCATGGTCGAGGCCCACCACAATCTGGGCATCGCCCTCCTGGAGCTGCGGCAGCCCGTCCCGGCCGCCGAGGCCTTCGGTCGGGCGCTGGAGCTCGCCCCGGACCATGTGGAGGCGCGCCTGGGGCTGGGACTCGCATATCGCGCCAGCGGCGACCTCCCGCGGGCCATCGCCGAGCTGACCCAGGTCCTGCCGAAGCGGCCGGACGACCCCCATCTGCACAAGGCCCTGGGCGACCTCTACCGGGCGACCAAGCAACCTGCCCTCGCCGCCGGCGAGTTCCGCGAGGCGGCACGTCTCGCCCCGGGCGACCCCACGGTGCACTTCCAGCTCGGGCTCCTGTATGCCGACCTCGGCGAGACCGACCAGGCCATCGAGGCGTTCCGGAAGACCGTGGCCCTGCGGCCCGACGACGCCGACGCCCACTTCTACCTGGGCGAGGTCGTCGGGCAGAAGATCCGGGCGCTGATGGACGAGAAGGTGGCGGCCTACCGGAAGGCCGTCGAGCTGCGCCCGAGCCAGGCGGATGCGCACTACAACCTGGGGGTGGCATACATCCAGAAGGCCCAGGTCAGCCGGATGGAGGAGAAGCACGGGCTGCTCCAGCTCGCGCTGGAGCAGTTCCGGCTGTTCCAGCAGTCTGCACCCTCAGATCCCAAGGCCGCGGCGGCCGCCCACAACATCCAGGTGCTGGAGCCCCAGTTGAAGTAGGGGGCGACGGGCCGGCTCCAGTGGGTCAGGGAGAACCGTCATGGGGGCCGCGATCCTGATCACCGGCGCCCCCGGATCCGGCAAGACCACGCTCCTCCGAGCCCTGGTCGCCGAGGTGCCCGGGCGGCCCGGCGGATTCCTCACGGACGAGATCCGGGAGGGGGGAGCGCGCGTCGGTTTCCGGGTGAGCGCCCTGGACGGGAGAACGGGGACCTTGGCCCATGTGAAGGCAGTCCAGGGGCCCAGGGTCGGTCGCTACCGGGTGGACGTGGCGAGCTTCGAGGCGGTGGGCGTCGAGGCACTGGAGGCGGCCACGCGTGAGGCCGACCTGATCGTCGTGGATGAGATCGGCAAGATGGAGCTCTGCTCCACCCGGTTCATGGCTGCCCTGGAGGCGGCGCTCCTGTCGCCCAAGCCCATCCTGGGGACCATCCTCCAGGCCCCTCACCCGTGGACCGACGCCTTGAAGCGGCGACCTGCGGTGGACCTCTATCGCCTCACGGAGCGGAATCGCGAGGACCTCAAGGGGGCCCTCCTGGCCCGCCTGCTGGCGGAGACCCGGGCGTGACCCTCCCCTTTTCCGGCATCGCCACCTTCGCCAGGGTGCCGCTGTACGATCCGGCGGCGCCCGCGCCCCATGCCGCCATCCTGGGGATCCCGACCGACGAGGGGACAACCCAGCATCCCGGGGCCCGGTACGGCCCCAGGGCGATCCGGGAGGCTTCCACGCAGTTCCCGTACTACAAGCGGGGTCGCGGCTATTACGATCCCGAACGGGACCGGCCGATGCTGGCCGGTCTGGAGCTCCGGGACGCCGGCGACGTGGACATCGTCCCCACCCTCCTCACGGAGAACGCCCTGCGCATCGCGGGGGCGGTGAAGGCGCTCCGCGAGCGGGGGATCTTCCCCGTCTGTCTGGGCGGGGACCACAGCATCACCGCCGCCATCCTGCCGGCCTTCGCCGACACGCCGGTCCACCTCGTGCAGATCGACGCCCACATGGACTTCGTGGACAGCCTGGCCGGGGCCGCGGCGACCCATGCCAGCCCCATGCGCCGCGCCCGCGAGCTGCCCCACGTGAAGAGCCTCACCCAGATCGGCATCCGCAGCATCGTGTCCGGACTCGAGGACTACGCCGCGGCCCGTTCGGCGGGGAACCGCATCGTCACCACGCTGGAGGCCCTGGAGGCGCCGGCTCGCGATTGGTGGGCCGACCTCTCCGGGGACGCCTACCTCACCCTGGACATCGACGCCTTCGACCCGTCGGCGGCCCCCGGCACCGGCTTCGCGGAGCCGGGAGGGCTCATGTTCCGCGATGTGGTTGGCCTCGTCCGGGTGCTGACCGCCCGCCTGCGTCTCCGGGGGATGGACCTGGTTGAGGTGAACCCCTATCTCGATCCCTCCCGGCGCACGGCCCTGCTGGCGGCGCGGACGATCCTGGAGGTCCTGAGCTCGGTATTCGATCCCCGACCACCGCAACGCTGACCCGAGGACAGGCATCGGTGCCCCCCAGACTCTTCACCGTAGCTGAGGCCAACGACCTCCTGCCCACCCTGGAGCCCCTGGTGCGGCGGCTCATGGAGAACCGCCTTCAGCTCCGCCGGCACCAGGCGGTCGTGGAGGAGTTCCGCCGGAGAGCCGCCGGCAACGGCGGGGCCTTCCTCGGAGGCCGGTTCACCCAAGCCAAGCAAGAGGTCCAGAGGCTCGCGGCCGAACTCTCGGAGGGCATCCGGGAGGTCGAATCGTTGGGTTGCCAGGTCAAGGACCTGGACATCGGCCTGGTGGACTTCCCAGCCCGGCGAGGCCGGGAGCAGGTGTTGCTCTGCTGGCGCCTGGGGGAGTCACGGATTTCTTACTGGCACGGGCTCGAGGAAGGGTTTGCCGGTCGAAAGCCGCTGGAGGATATCCCGGAAAATCTGGACTGAACAATTCCGAAGCGTCACGGCGATCCCAACCCGCGACTCGCCGCAGGCTCTCCGCCTTGCCTTTTTTCTTGCGAGCTTCCCTCCCAGAAGTTTGTCCATGTGATAACTCATTGTGAAATAAGTGGATTCGGTCACGGAGAAAGACGACCGTAACAGTCCGAATGTCCTTGACAAGGTTTTGACAGCGTGGCATAGAAGTGTCTGCAGTATTGGACGGGCTTCCGATTCCTCAAGCGATCGAAGACGGCCCTCTCATAATGAACCAGACAGTACGCACTGGCTCGAGTCCCCCGAGGACTTCCCCGCTCAGAGCCATCTGGCACACGTTCCTGGACTGGGTGACCCAGCCCTTATGGGCACGGGGCCAGCCCGCCCCCCGACCCATCTGGGGCGTGCCTGGCAAGGACCCGGTGGACGAGGAAGCTGGATGCCCTCACGCTGAGGCCATCCGAAAGGTTCTTTCCCGTTACGCATCAGTCCTCGGGGTACCCGTGAGCCTTCGCACCCAGGTCGGCCGCTATTCCCGGCCCGATTCTGCTCACGCGCTTCACGTCCACGCCTTCGCGGTACCAACCCCCGCCAGTCTCCTCGGATTCTGGCCGCGAGTGCCGCTGGTTCCCATCCCGTTCGTGCATGGCGTCCCCCTGCGGGAGGGTGCCCGCTGGAGCATGGCATCCGGGGCGCAGCTCGGGCGAGGCCGCTTGCTCCTGGACAATGATGGGTACGCGGTGGGGGAGTATGTCGGAACCAATCTCTACTGTCTCTTCGATCTTCTGGGGCAGGATCCGGTCTGGATTCCGCTGCTCGCGCGCCGCCAACTGGATACCGGCCTTCCCCATCTTCTCCCGGCGCTGAAGGGCCATGCCAGGATGCCGGCTGATGGCTGGGCGAATCGCCTGCGCCTTCTCCGGGAGGAAACCGAGGCGTTGGTTCACGTCGGTCGTCAGGGCCTTCACGGGGAAGCCAGGAAGGCATACACCAGGGAGTGCCGCGAGCGCGTTTCCGACGAGATCCGGTTCCTGCAAGCGGACATCGCCTTTCTGGAGGAGGGGGTGGAGGAGATCGCCCGGCGGATCACCGCCGACAGCCGCCGAATGAAGGAAGGGCGCCGGCGCCTCGGGCAACTGCAGGGGCAGGGGTGCGCGGACCCGTTCGAGGGGGATCTGGAACGGCTCAAAGACCTCCCGGAGGTGCGCGAGGTCCGGATCCTGGACGGCCGGATCCGCGTGACCACCTTCCCGATCTTGATCGGCTTCGAGGGGCGGATATTCCATCTGGGGAGTTTCCAGATCGACCTCTCTCTGGACGGGGACATCCGCATGACGAATCTCTCGCACCGGATCGGTGCATGCGATCACCCCCATATCTGGCAGGGGCGGCCCCGACTGGGAAGCATCCGCGAGGGGATCGCCAAGCTCCTGGGGGAATCCCAGTTCGCGGCCGCGACCGAGGTGCTGATCGACTTCCTGAAGACTGTGAACCCGGCGGATTGCCGGCAGCCCCTGCATGGCTGGCCTGAAGCCGAGGGTGAGGTCCTGCGTGGAGTTCCTGCGTCAGCTTGATCTGGTGAGCCCCGACGTGCTGGAAACCCCGATCCACATCGTTGGCTGCGGGGGCATCGGCTCTTTTTCGGCCCTGGCGATGGGCAAGCTGGGGTGCTCCCGTCTCCACCTCCACGATGACGACCGGGTGGAGGAGCACAACATTCCCAACCAACTCTTCCGGCTCGCCGATGTCGGCCGCCCCAAGGTGGAAGCGCTGGCGGAGATCCTGCAGGCCTTCACGGGGACGCGGCCCTTCCCGCACCTGCACCGGGTGGAGATGGAGCGACTTCAGGGGATCGTGGTCAGCGGCGTGGACAGCATGGCCACACGCAAGAGTCTCTGGTGGAAGGTGGTCCGCCACCGGGCGGGCATCCCGTTGTACCTGGACGGACGGCTGGGAGCCGAGGTGTGTCGCCTCTACTCCATCCGCCCCGCCGATCCCGATGACATCCGGTGCTACGAGCAGACTCTCTACGACGACGGGCAGGCGGCGCCGCTCCCGTGCACGGCGGCCGCCGTCATCTACACCGGGTTCGCCATGGCCAGCCTGATCGCCGATCAGGTGAAGAAGTTCGCGACCGGTGAGCCGATTGCACGGGAGGTCCTCTACGACCTGAAGACGCTCACACTGGTGGCACCCTGACACACGGGTGCCCCCCGGCCCGGGCAACCCGCGGGGGGCCCACACCCGGGCTCTTGCTACTCTGGCAACCAAGGAGGTTGACGCATGAGTACGGTCATGCTGGAGAGAAAGAACGCGGTGACGGTGAAAGTGGTGACGATGGGGAAGGGGGTCACCAACTTCGTCCGGGAAGAGCCGCTGACCCTCGGCTCCCTGCTCCACGAGATCGGCGTGAACGGGCAGATGGACGTTCGCGTGAACGGCGCCAGCGTGGAAAAGGCGTATCAACTGGCCACCGGCGACCAGGTCCTGATCGTCCCAAAGATTCGCGGCGGCCGGATCTAGACCTGCCACGACTCCCGTGTGGCACGCGGTCCCGGCGGCCGCGGGGGGAGTCGTGTGTCCGACGAACCCTCGCGCGAGATTGACGGGGGAAGGGACTTGTGTGTGAGCGGGGGGCCACCGGATCGGTGGCCCCCCGCTCTTTTTCCGTCAGGCGGCCAGGCTATGGATCGACATACCTGGGGAAGGCCCGCCGCAGCGCGGACAGGTCGCTGCCCGGGAGGAATCGCGACAGCATCACCTTCGTGAAGGCTCGGCTCCCGACGAATTGCACCTCGGCCGTGGCCACCGGATTCCACTCCGGCGAGACGATGGCGAGGGCTGTCCCCCACACCCTGCCTTTGCTGTCCGAGGCCGCCACGGCCGATCGGGAGCCGACGGCCAGCAGGGGGGCGTCGAAGGCGACCGGCTCTCCCAGGCAGATCGTGACCCGATTCGACAGGCCGCACTCCCCCTGGCGAAGGGCACCGAGCCACCACCCGAGTTCGTCGCACACGATGCACAGGTAGCCCGGAAACAGACTGCCGTCCGCCGAGCGGAAGTGGGCCTGGGGAGTCAGGCGCTTCCACACCAGTTTCTCGTTGTAGTCGAACCGGACGGCCGCACCCCGCGGATTGGACAGGCCGCACCCGAGACAGAATTCGTATCCGGGAAGCTCGTGCGCGTCTCCCCGTGAGACCTCCCACTCCCGGCGAACCTCGGCCGGGGGCGGGGCCAGCGGGCTTGGCATGGGTCGCACCTCGGCCTCCGCGATCGGCCGCCCTGCGTGATGGATCCGGGCGCGCCAGCCGTGAGCCGCCCGCTCCGCCTCGGCCGTCAGCGCCGTGTCCAGAGGCAGCTCGCGATGCAGGGCCACCTCCAGCCGCACCGGTCGGGGAACGCGGAGCGTGCCCCACCGCTCACCCTCCAGCAGTCGCACCAGCTCGAAGAGCATGGCGGTGATCCCCCCGCCGTGACCGGCCTGCGGCGGCCCCTGGAGGTCGGGAGGAAAGCTCACCCGAGCCCGAAGTCCATCGCCCCCCATCGCCTCCACCGTCAGGCGATCCCGGAGGTAGTCCTCCATCGGCTGGACTGTCAAGGTCTTCCCACCTCCTCCCCCTCCGGAAAGTCAAATGACCAATGTCCAATTCCCAAATACCAATGGGGACTCGAACCTGCTCCCCGATCCCACTCGACGCCGCAAGACGCAGACACCCGTTTGGTCATTGGTCATTGGGATTTGGTCATTCTTCCTTAGAAGCGCTTGCCCAGTTTGTGAAGCTCTTGCCAGGCCCGGGTGTTCGCGGAGTCCACGGCCAGGACCTCGCGCAGCCGCCGCTCCGCCTCACCCAGGTGGTCCGGTCCGAGCTGGGTCAGCGAGATCCCGAGGTTCAACCGCCAGGTCACCCGCTCCACATCCCCTCGAAGCGCCTGGCGGTAGGCCGCGACCGCTTCCTGATACCGCCCGAGCCACATCAGCGCCTCGCCGCGCCGCGCCTGGAGGTCCGCGCTGGTCTCGCCGAGCGCGGCCGCCCCATCCAGGGCCGCCAGCGCGTCCGCGTAGTCACCCTCCGTCAGGAGGGCCTTCCCCAGGCCGAAGAGGACGCGGGGATCCATCGGGCGATCCGGCTGGACCTCGCGATACTCGCTCTGCGCCTGGCGGGCCTGCCCGGCCTGTAAGTGCGCATCCGCCAGCGCCAGGCCCGCTTCCACCAGTCGCGGCTCCCGCTGCCGGATCCGGCGCAGGAGCGGGATCGCGTCATCGGGATCCAGCGACTTCGCCACATCCAGGACATCCCCCAGCCGTCGGATCGGTCCCCCCTCGACCTTCCGCAGCTCCTCGGCCGCCGCCACGCTTCGTCCATCTTCCGCCAAGAGCGTGGCGCGCAGCAGCCGCGCCTCCACATCCGCGGGGTTCTTCTGGAGGCCCCGCTCGACCCAGGTGAGGGCCTGCTCCCGGTCCCGGACCGCCTTGTACCCGTATGCCAGGTACAGCGACAGGCGCCCGCTGGCATCCCGCTCCGGATCGGCATCCTCCACCGCCGGGGGCACGACGAAGTCCTTGGTGAGGCGGCTGTTCAAGGTCGTCGTGTCCCGGCCCAGGTTGCGGGGCGCCGAATACTCCAGGCGCGGCACGTCGTCCAGATTGACCTCCGCCTCACCCGCCATCCTGAGCAGGGCCGCCCTGGGCATCTGGTACATGGCCAGCAGGCTGTAGGGATTCCGGAACCCCAGCTCGCGGAGGTCCCGCTGGGCCACCGGCCGGTCCGCCAGGGCCCGCGTGAGGTCGGCGTATCGGAGCCGCTGCGGCCGGACCGTCCCGAGGAGCAGCATGTCGCTGTCGTTGACCGCCCAGAGCGACACGTCGGGGAACACCTCGGCAAAGGTCCGATAGACCATCCGGAGGTCTTCGGGGGCCATGGCGTACGTCTGCATCCACTGCCCGAAGACGCCCCCGTCGGCAAGCTTATCACGCGCCAGTGTGTAGTACTCCCGGGTGAACAGGTTGCCGATACCCGCGATCCACGGGTTGGACGGCTCCGAGATGATGACGTCGTAGCGTTCCCGCGCCGCCAGCAGATAGTTGCGCCCGTCGGCGGAGATGAACCTCACGCGAGAGTCCTCGTGGATCCGGCCGTTCTTCTCGGCAAAGAACCGCGCGCCCTCGATCACGGCCGGCTCGATCTCGGCCACTTCCAGCCGCCTCACCGGGAAGGCGGCCACCGCCTTGGCCGTCATGCCGCTGCCCATCCCGATGACCAGCACCCGCCTGGCCTCGGGGTTGAACAGCATGGGAAGATACCCCACCATGAGCTGGGTGGGGGTGTCGCCGTAGGAGGCGTCCACCTTCCCGTTGGTCTTCTCGTAGAGGTAGTCGGACCCGGAGGAGCGGTGCACGCTGATGGTGGCGGTGAGGCCCTCCCGGTAGTAGAGCAGCTCGTCCCGCATCATCCACTCGCGCCGCAGCCCGTCGGTGGGCAGGCTCGCGTAGTTTCCCGCGTAGATGGCCACCCCGCTGGTCATGACCCCCTTGTCCCACGTCCGGAATCCCAGCAGGGCCGCCGTGGAGAGGACCAGCATCCCCGCCGCGGCTGCGAGCCGCCGTCCGAGCCCCACCTGGGCGTCCAGGGCCACCAGCAGGACGCCCACCGCCGCGTTCACGACCACCGCCAGGCCGATGCTGTTCTGCACGCCGATGAGGGGTATGCACACGAACCCGCCCAGGAAGGCTCCCACGATGGCCCCCAGGGTGTTGCTGGCGTAGGCCGTCCCGACGCCGCTCCCCACGCGGGAGAGATTCTGCGTGTAGATGCGGGCCACCACGGGGAAGGTCGCTCCCAGGAGCATCGTGGGGAGGAGCATCACCAGGGCCGACAGCAGCATCTGGATCGTGAGGAACTGCTGGAAGGAGTCCCCGAACCCGTGCCGCAGCCGGAGAAACAGGAAGGGCAGGCGCTCGAAGAGCGGGATCGTGGTCAGGGCCGAGAGCGCGATCAGGAGCTGCAGGAACCCGAACCCGGCGACCCCCACCTCCCGCCCGCCCCACCACCGGGCGTACAGCAAGCTCCCCAGGCCCAGGCCCACCAGGAAGGTGGTGAGCATCACGCTGAAGGAATAGGTGGACATGCCGATGACCAGGGTGAGGGCCCGCGTCCAGGCGTTCTCATAGATCATGGCGGCCGCCCCCGACAGGGCGAACCCCGCGAGCAACGCCGCGTCGAGGCGGGAGCGACCCATCGCCGCCGGGAGGGCCCTGTCCTCCGGTGGCGCGCCCGGCGCGGCCCCGCGCGCTCGGGTCCAGGCCACCGTGACGACGATGACCAGCGCGATGGCCAGGTTGAGTGCGGCCGCCAGCCGGACCGTCCCCCGCAGGCCCAGGTTGGCGATCAGGAGAAACCCGGCGGAGGCGCAGCCCAGCACCGCCCCCAGCGTGTTGACGGCGTACAGGTCTCCGACGCGCCGGCCCAGCGAGGCGAACTGCGTCACGCAGAACCGGCTCAGCACCGGCAGCGTCGCGCCCATGAGGGCCGTCGGGAGCACGATCACGAGGAAAGACAGAAAGAAGAGCACCAGACTGAAGACGGCGAAGGAGACATCCACCAGGCCGTACAGGCGCGTGTACGCTTGCTGCGTCAGGGTGAGCAGGCTGGGGACCAGCAGGGCATAGATCCCCACACCCCCTTCCAGGAGGCCGTAGGCCAGCAGGGCGTTCCTGCGGGCGTCCACGAGCTTGCCGAAGCTGTAGCTGCCCAGGGCCAGCCCCGCCATGAACGCGGACAGGACCGTGGCGATGGCGTGTGTGGTGTTCCCGAAGATCTGGGTGAGCATCCGCGCCCAGACCACCTCGTAGATGAGGCCGGTGGCGCCGGAGAGGAAGAACAGGACGTACACGCAGGGGAGGAGCCGCTGGGACAGGTCGCGAGGGATCAGGGGGTCTCCTTTCCACGCGCTCCGGAGGCGGCCGCCGCGGTGGGACGCGCCAGGGACCGGATATACGCCACGATGGCGTGGATCTCCTCGTCGGAGAGCTTCATGCTCCAGGCCGGCATGGCGTTGGACCGGCCGAACTGCGAGCCGCCCTTCTTGATGATCTCGGCCAGGAAGCGATCGTCCCGGGTCTGCATGGCCGCGGCATCGGTGAAGTCCAGGAGGGGCTGGCGCACGACCCGCATGCCCGGCCCGTCGCCCTTCCCGGTCTGTCCGTGACACACCGCGCAGTGGGCATCATACAGGGCCCGCCCGTCGGGTGGGCCGGCGACGACCGGGTGCTCCACCTTCGAGGGGGCCAGGAACTCCCAGGCGAGGATGGCCGTCACCCCGACGACGGCCAGGAGCACCACCAGGCCTTGGCGACTGACGATGCGCATGAGGGTCTCATGCTACCCGACTCGCGACACAGGGTCAACGCAGACGCGCCGTCGGGAGGCGATCGGGTCCGCGGGACTATCCGGGAAGCAAAGAAAGGGAAACGCCTTGCGCGCATGGTCCCGCAAGGCGTGTCGGCTTTCGCGAGCCCCGCTGTCAGCCCTGTTTGACGCCGGCCTCGGCCCGGACGTACCCGAGGGTGCGGAGGAGTCGCTCCCCCTCGCCGGACTTCAGGAAATTGACCAGGTAGTCGGCGAGGCTCCGCACCATCTGCGGGGGGATGATGGTCGGCGTGGCGAAGCCGTTCCACACGACGATCATGTGATGCAGGGTCTTCACGTCATCAGCCATCGTGGTTTCACCCTCGTTGGAAACGCTCCCGGTTCACCTCGTCTCCTCGACCCTACCCGCGATCCTGATCCGCCCTCCGCGGGTTGTCCGGCGAGGAGCCTACGCAAACCGACCACGGATGTCAAGCGCTGGCAGCGCGACTCCCAAGACGGGTACCGCCCCGATGCTCCGGCTGATCGCGGGAACCCCACCCGGTGTCCCGTGTGCCGGCAAGGTCACCTCCGGATCCTCAACACCGCCGGAGGGTGATCGGAAAACCCCACCCCCTTGCCAGGAGATCGTCAGGGCTGGATCAGCCCCAGGCGGATGGCGTGGCGGACAAGCCCCGCGATATCGTGGATGTTCAGTTTTTGCATCATCCGATACCGATGGGTCTCGACGGTCTTGACACTGATGCCGAGCAGCTCCGCGGTCTCCTTCGTGGTCTTCCCTTCGGCAAAGAGCTGCAGGATCTCCTGCTCGCGGGGAGAGAGGGTGGCTTGAGAGGAAACGTCGGCATGGCTCAGGAAAGCCTGAACGACGGTATCCGAGATCGAGGGACTCAGGTAGATTTTCCCTTGGGACACCTCCCGGATGGCCACGATGAGATCGTCGGCCATCTGGCTCTTGACGACGTAGCCACGGACCCCATGGCGGAGAGCCCCGAGAACCTGGGAGTCCTCCGTGTACATGGTCAGGAGGATCGTCCGTGTCTGCGGACAGTCCCGAACGATTTCCCCGGCGGCGGCGAGCCCGTTCATGAGAGGCATGGCGAGGTCCAGGATCGCCACATCGGGTCGAAGGCTCCGGGCCAGCCGGACAGCCTCCAGGCCATCCGAGGCTTCTGCCACCACCTCGAATCGCTCGCGCTCCAGGAGAACCTTCAGCCCCTGTCGCATGACCTGGTGATCGTCAGCCAAGAGAATTCGGACGGCCATCCAGTCGCTCCCATGAGACCGAGGCCCAAGGCGAACGGGGACGGTGTCGGAGGCTTCCCATTCCTCGTCAATGCCTCCCAGTTTTTTTGATTATATATGCACAACGTCCATTTGAGGCAAATTGCTTCCATGAATCCTGGAGGCAGGCCCCCAGTTGACTGCAATCCGAAGGTGGGACCCCCGACAGACCTGTCCTCCTGACGCCCCGGCCATAGGTCTTTCCCCACTCGCGTAAGAGATTCCCTGACAGCAGAATCAGGACTCCCCCGATGGTGCCTCTGACCCCCCGAGGGATACATTAGCCCTTGGCACGTGGATGCAAGGAGGACACTCCAGCGACCATCCCCCGGCGGGGCGGTGCAATCCGAGTAGCGCGCACGCCGCCGCACAGAGTCGCGGCAGGAGATAGGCAACGGCCGGGAAGATTGCGGGACGAAGAAGGATCTGCCGCCAAACGGGGCAGCGCGGGCTGTCGGCCTGACGGCGCGGATCGGAGGGAGAACGTCCATGTCCTGGAACGGCACCGAGAAGTTCCCCCTCGGAACCTTCACCGTTCTGGAGAAGGCCCCACCCGAGTCCGGGGTCTATGCCCTCTACGCAGGCAGGAAATGGGTGTACGTCGGGCAATCCGAGAACATCCAGCTTCGCCTCCTGAGACATTTGAACGGCCCCGATGCCTGCATCATCACCCACGACGTGACCTCGTTTGCATACGAGCTCACGCCCGCCGAGGCTCGCCTGACGCGGCAAGACGAACTGATCGCGGAATACAGACCTGCGTGCCGCGGGAATGACCTGATCAGCAGGGAGCCAGCAGATCGGTCTCGATGAGTCGGGACGACTCGTGCAGGGCACCCGAAGATTCCGGCCGCACGGGAGTCCATGGTGTTCCAGGCTCCGAGCGGGGCTGGTGTCTCACGTCGGCCGGCCACCCGAGGGAAACTCGAGTGCCGGGGTACGCCCCGGCCTCTTCTTGCAGCACCAAGGCAAGTGCGGAGGTAGCGTGATGGCGATCCAGATTCTCAAGGGCGATCGAAGCAGCAAGGAAAAGCGCATCGCCCAGTACATGCAGGAGATCAGGGATATCGTCAAGGGAGGCTTCAACCGGCGAGAGCTTCTCAGGATGGGTCTGGCGATGGGCGGGGCGGGCTTGGCGGCCATGCAGGGTATGCGGAACTTCCGGCCCTACTGGGCCCACGCAGACGACGGTGAAGGGCGAGACCTTCGGCTGACCAGTCCGCCGAATACCCCCTTTGTGGACCCGCTGCCCGTCCCGGCGGTCATGCACAAGACCACGCTGGACCCGGCTCCAGGGCCGGGCCCCATCCCTCCGAACTCCACGCTGGCCTCGGCGCTCACGGGGTTCACAGAGACCAGCCGGCCGGCCCACCAGCGCTGGACGCAGTTCGGCGGGTCGAGCGACACCTCGCCGGGCTTCACGGGGGCCATGTACGAGATCCTCGAACAGGAGGTCCAGCACGCTTTCTACCCGGCCGTTGACAAGGTCTCGTCCAGCACCATCTGGACGTTCGTGGACGCGAAGAGCAACGCCGTGGGCCCCCTCTGGCTCCAGGCCCGGTATGGCGAGCCCATCGTCGTGCGCATCCACAACTCCCTCCCGGCCGCCAATCAGGGGTTCGGGATCAACCAGACGTCGACCCACCTTCACAACGGGCATACCGCGTCGGAGTCGGATGGCGGTCCTATCCAGTTTTATGACTTCGGGCAGTTCAAGGATTTCCACTACGCCAATGCCCGGGCAGGCTTCTCCAGCACCCATCCGACGAGCAGCCTGAACGGCCGGACGGTCATCGGGGACGTCCACGAGACCATGAGCTTCCTCTGGTTCCACGACCACCGGTTCGACTTCACCGCGCAGAACGTCTACAAGGGGCTGCTCTCGTTCTACACGCTGTTCAGCGACGATATCCTCCTGGACACCGGCAACGAGACGACCGGCCTCCGCCTCCCCAGCGGCCCCTTCGACATCCCCATGGTCTTCGCCGACAAGGTGTTCGACCCGACCAACGGGCAACTCTTCTTCGACCTCTTCAACCTGGACGGGATCCTGGGGGACAAGTACACCGTGAACGGGAAGATCCAGCCATTCCTGGAGGTCAGGCGGCGAAAGTACCGCTTCCGCTTCCTGGACGGCGGGCCGTCCCGCGTCTACGAGTTCTTCCTGAGCAACGGACAACCCTTCATCCAGATCACAAACGACGGGAATCTGCTGCCCCGGCCGCTCACCCGCAAGAGCGTCCGGCTGAGCGTGGCGGAGCGGGCAGACCTGATCGTGGATTTCTCCTCCGCCAAGGCGGGGGACAGGATCTACCTCCAGAACCGACTGCAGCAGGATAACGGCCGCGGGCCCACGGGGAAGATCGTCGCCCCGACCAACCTCGTCGAGTTCCGGGTGGTGGGCGACGCGCAGGATGACAGTCAGATCCCTGCCACGCTCCTCGATCTTCCCGCCCGCCCTCCCAGCGTCCGAAATCGGGAGTGGGAGTTCGAGCGCGACGGCGGGATGTGGGTGATCAATGACCGGCCCTTCGACCCTGAGGAGATCCGAGCCGATCCGAAGCAGAACACGGCCGAGACCTGGAGCCTGAAGTCCGGGGGAGGCTGGCAGCACCCGATTCACATCCACATGGAGGAGTTCCAGATCCTCTCCCGGGACAAGGGAGTCCCCGTCGAGGAGAAATCTCGGAAGGACATCGTGCGGATCGGGGAAGGCTCGGTCGGGACTGAGGACTCCGACGCCCGGGTGTTTCTCCAGTTCCGGGACTGGCTCGGCGACTATCCCATGCACTGCCATAACACCATCCACGAGGACCATGCCATGATGCTCCGGTTTCAGGTTGTTCCGTGAGGAGGAGAACGACGATGGAACGAAGAGACGTGTTTCGAGGGGCGCTGGGCCTCACCCTGGCCGGCGCCACCCTGGCGGCCTCTCCGGCCCCCTCTGGGACCGAGGGACAACAGCGCGTGGAGGGAACGACCGCGGAGGAGAGACGGCGGAGCCGATTCCTCCACGTCCCCCTCCAGACCCAGGACGGCAGGACGGTGCGGTTCTACGACGACCTGATCAAGGACAAGACGGTCCTGGTGAGCTTCTTCTACACGAGCTGCACAGACGACTGTCCCATCGCCACCGCCAACCTCGTCCAGGTGCAGAAGGCCATGGGGTCCCGCGTAGGACGGGATTTCTTCATGTACTCGATCAGCGTGGATCCCGAGCACGACACGCCAGCGGTGCTCCGGGAGTACGCCACGCGGCTCGGGGTCAAGCCTGGCTGGCTGTTCCTGACCGGGAAGCTGGCGGACATCGAGGCGCTCCGCAGGCTCTTTGGCGACGAGCCCGGCGGAGACTTTCGCAACTCTCAGCACCTCAACCTGCTGGCATTCGGCATCGAGCCGCTGGAACGCTGGGGAAGCTGCCCGTCGTTGATCAACCCCAAATGGATCGTCCGGTACCTCTCCTGGATAGACCCGAAGGGGACGCGCCCCACCGGCTGGTGGCCGCCCGGGCACGCTGTCCCCGGGGAGGAGCAGAAGTCTGCCGGAGGCTAGCGGCAGGTGGCATGGTGAATCGGAATCCCGCAGACGAATTCCCGGCCCGAGGGGCGCCCCTCGGGCCGCGGGATGCATTGGTCAATTCCTGTCGGAGAACAGGAGTTGAGCCTCCTGTGGCCGCCCGCTGTGATGGGCAATACCCCGGCTGAGTGCAAATCCCCATCCTGACCCTCCAAACACATCCTGCCTTCCACGAAAGAAGATCTTGATTCCTCCCACTCCAACACGACCGTAACGCGTTGAATACAGAACGGGTCTCCCGATGCAAGCAAGAGCACTGCTCTGGAAACTCCAGACCCGCCCTTCCTGCTGGCACTGCCTTTGCTTACTAGTTGAAGCGTGAAGCACGGATCTTGAGGGGATTGACGTTGACACCCTCTGTCCCCAGGGCGGCCGCCTCGACCCCGGGACAGGGGTCTTCATGTCGGAAGGGGGCGATCACTTCGACCTGAACTGTTACGACGTCCTGGTTTCCAGAAGCCGCAACGGGTTGGGCCCGGCCATGCTCGCCTACGGGGGGCCGCAGGAATCCTGACGATCAACCGGCCAGCGGCCATCCAGAAAGTGAGGAGCAAAGCCGATATCGCCATGGCATTGAGCAAGGCCGGCGTCCCCCGTGTTCCGTCAATCCTGGCCGAGAATGTCTCTGCACTCCTCGAGCTGCCCGACGATTGGTTTCCCCTCCTGTTGAAGCCGACCTGCGGCAGCAACAGATGGGTGTCCAGGCTCTCCCAACCACGCGAGTGTGTAGGATGAACCAGAAATTCAGGAGAAGTATCTCACGAAATACGTAGACTTACGGATTTAATTCCCCTCCATATGCGCCTATTTTGTTGATAGCGGTTCGACCGGTTTGCAGAGAGCCTGGCGAGGACTCCCGGCCTGCAAGCGCCTGGACAGGAAGGTAAACCATGAGTCTTCCACTCTTGCATGTGGCGCTGGATCTGGAGCGTGAAGGATGCAACCTTTACACCGGGCGCTCGGAGGAGGCCCGGGGTGTGGGAGGCCGAAGAGCGTTCCTCTTCCTGGCCCGGCAGGAGCAGGAGCATATCGCACGGATCGAGAGAGATCGAGAAATCCACTGCCAAGCGCGAGCCGCTTCCTGCCGACACGCCGGCACGCGCCGCCCAGTTCCGGGCGAAGCTTATGACTGCCCTCCAGGAAGTGACGCAGCGAACGCGAGCCGCAGTGGCCGAACACACAGATCAAATCCGGTCCCTCGAGCTTTCCGCGAAGATGGAAGACTTCCTCTGCCAATTTTACCGAGAGGCCAACTCGGAGACCGAGAGCCAGCCCCTCAAGGAGTTTTTCCTGAAGCTGCTGCAGATGGAGCGGGCCCATCCCGATCTGCTCCATGGCTACATGGCACACCTGGAGGAGACGGGATATCTCCCCACCGATAAGACGTGGAAAATGCTCATCGCGCCCTGACGGCATGCGCGTGTGATGTGTATGGTTCGTCACCCATCACCCTCAACTCCTCACCCATAGCAGAAGGCATCGAACACCATGGGAGACTCCTCCGAAGCCGGAACCGGCATTGCCGGGGTCCTCATCATCGATGACGACGAGAAGCTGCTCGCGCTGGCCAGGCTCGCCCTGAGCAAGCACGGGATACACGTCGAGACGGTCACGACCGCGACGGCGGGCCTCGCCAAGCTCCGCGAGTTTCCCGCGGAGCTGGTGATCCTCGATGTCGTGATGCCCGACCTGTCGGGCTGGGAGACGCTCCGCCGCATCCGGGAGTCCAGCGAGGTTCCGGTGATGCTCCTGAGCGGTCGCGACTCCGACGTTGACAAGGCGCGGGGGCTCGACCTCGGGGCCGACGACTATCTCACGAAGCCGTTCAGCTTCCTCGAATTCGAAGCACGCGTCCGCGCACTGTTGCGCCGTTCGAGATCTGTCAAACCGGTGAGATAGGTCGCCGATGGGGTCTCAATCAACCGTTTCTGCCCCGACCATCGCGATTGTGGCCGAGCAGCGCCACCTTCAAGATCCGGCGCTCACCGAGGCGCGCGCCGCCTTCGAGGCCGCGGGCTGTGCGGTGCCCCTGGTGGTCCCGGGCGGCGATCAATTGTTCGAGGTCCCAACCGCGGCGCCCCCCTGGGACGCGGCCTTGAGCCGGGGTCGCGACCTCGCCGGACTGGGAATCCTCGCGGCGGCCTCGGCGCTGGGCGTCCTGGCCATCAACAGCCCCCAGGCCATCGACGTGGTCCGCAACAAGATCGCGATGCAGGCCGTGTTGCTGAACCACGGGCTACCGCTGCCGAAGACGTGGTTCGCGGATACCCCGGCCGTCTTCCGTGGGCTCGCCCGGAATCGCTTTCCGCTGGTTGTCAAGCCGTTTGACGGAGACGGGTCGCGGGGTCTTGCGTTGCTGACCCGACCGGACGACGTGGGCTTGCTGCCGCCGCTCCACGGCCGGCGGTCGCTGTATCTCGCGCAGGAGTACCTGGAAACGGACGGATGGGACCTGAAGCTCTACGGCATCGGCACCCAGGTCTGGGCAGTCCGCAAGCCTTCGCCGGTGAGCCTGCGCCAGCCCGGGCCGGCAAGCGTCACGCCCTCGCGCGGGGGCGAACTGGTGGAGCTTGACGCCCAGCTCCGGGACATCGGCCTGACCTGCGGCCGGGCCTGCGGGCTCGAACTCTGGGGGGTCGATGTGGCGATGACGCCCGCTGGTCCCCGGGTCATCGAGGTCAACGACTTCCCGACCTATTCGGCGGTGCGGGGCGCAGGGGCCGCGATCGCCCGGCACGTCCTGTCCCTCGTCCAGATCCGGGCCGTGGAAAAGGAGCTGGGCCGGGATCGCTTGTCCTCCATCGTGCGGAGGCCGACGTGAGCAGGGCGTCGGGTTGCCCCATCGACCCGTCAACGGTCCCGGGAGCGGTGCCATGAGCCGACCGCGGTGTATGCTGATCGGGGTAGGGCGATTGGCCGGCGGATTCGTCGCGCCGGTGCTCGGCGCGGCGGGCTGGGAGGTGGTGCTGGCGGGCCGCGACCCCGTGATCTGCGCCACCATCGACAAGGCCGGGGGCCTGTGGCTCCGTCAGGCGGGCGACCCCGCGCAAGACCGCTGGTTCGGCGGCATCGGCGCTCTCACCCTGGACGATCCGAGCCTGCGGCGACTCGCAGCCGGGGCGGACCTGTTCGCGACGTCGGTCGGGCCAGCTTCCCTCCAGGCGGTGGGCCGACTGCTGGCCCCGCTGCTCCGAGCGCGCCTGGAGGCCTCGAACGCGCCCGTCAACGTCATCACCTTCGAGAACCACCGCCGGGCGCCCGAACTCCTCGCCGTGGGCCTGTTCGAGGCGGACGGCAGCCTGGCGGGCGTCGTGGGCCGGAGGCTGGGGATCAGCGGCGCGGCGGCCTGGCGGACAGTCTCGCGACGCGAGGTGACCGACGCTGGTGTGCGGTTCCATGTGAACGACGTGTCGGATTGCTACGTGGATGGCGCCGCATTGCTGGCAAGCGCCGCACCGATGGATGGCTCGATCCCCGGGCTCGAACCGGTGCAGCCGTTCGAGTGGTACATGGCCGAGAAGCTCTGGGGCTTCAACGCCGGACACGCCACGGCCGCATACCTTGGCTGGCGGGCAGGCTGCGCCACCATCGACGAGGCGATGGCCCATCCCGACATCCGCACGGCCGTCGCGGGCGTCGTGGGCGAAGCGCAGCAGGTCTTCCAGCTTCGCCAGGCGGCGAGTCCCGGCTCAACCCCTGTGCGGCGGCGTCCGCTCGACTGGATCCTCGCTCGCTACGCGGACCCCGGCCTCGGCGACCCGGTGACGCGCGTCGGGCGGGAACCGCGGCGGAAGCTCGCGGCCGGCGATCGGTTCATCGGCCCGGCCGTGGCCAGCCTCGCCACCGGCCTCCGCCCGGTCGCTCTGGCCCATGGCGCCGCCGCCGCGCTGGCCTATCGCGAGTCCACCGATCGGCAGGCCGGCGATCTCCAACGGGAACTCGAGCTGCTCGGTCCCGCGGAAGTGCTCGCCACGGTCAGCATGCTCGATCCTCAGGAGGAGCTGACCAGGCTGATCTGTGAGGAGTATCGTGAGATCACGGCGGGGTCTCGCGGTGACAGGCCCATTCGACCCGTGAATCGCGCCACCGCCTGAGGTGCAGACCGGATGAGCACCCAGCCCCAGGGATGCCAAACCAATGCGTCGGCCCCGGTCGATGCCCTGGCGTCACTCACCCGCAGGCGCCCCGTCTCGACCGCCGCCGCTTACCTCCTCCCGGCGGCCGTGGCGACCGTGGCGGCCTGTTTCGTGATGATCTCCGGGGCTGGCCCATTCGAGACCACCCCGGCCAGGCTGGGGCTTGGCGGCGGCATCCTGCTCGCCGGCCTGGCGGCGGGGGCCTTGGCCGGGCGCGCGGCTTCCAGCGCGGAACGTCGCGCCTTCATCCGGGAATACGAACAGCGTCTCGACGACCTGGACCACGACCTCCGCGCGCCCATGACCATCATCC
This sequence comes from Methylomirabilis sp. (SeqCode), assembly GCA_035455275.1. Taxonomy (GTDB): domain Bacteria; phylum Methylomirabilota; class Methylomirabilia; order Methylomirabilales; family 2-02-FULL-66-22; genus 2-02-FULL-66-22. The sequence continues at coordinate 26,350 of DATIFO010000134.1, forward strand.
GGGGCGAGGTCGAGCTGGTCCTCAGCCAGGAGGACATCCCGGTCGCCGAGCGCCGACGCAGCAGCACGGCGATCATCGAGCGGCTCGAGACGCTCGAGGCGCTCCTTCGCCGGCGGTACCGGGAGTGATGACCAGAGAGGGCGAGACCCAGATACCCTCGCGCGCTGCGCCTGCACCGGAGGCAGCCGGCGGGAAGCGAGCCAGCCGATTGGCGAGACTCCTGCGCCATGCCAGCCTCCTTTGGCGCTTCAGCGTCATCGGGCTCCTGCTCACCGTCTTGATTGGGCTGGTCCTGGGGGTGGCCGTCGGCCGACAGCTCGAGATCGCGGCCCTGAGACAGGAGGCAGGGCGCATCGCCGAGGTCGTGGGGTCCGAGATCGATCCATTTCTCCGCCGGGAGGACTTGGCGGGTGTGCCCCCACCCGAACGCACCCAGGCGATCGATCTACACGTCGTCAACAGCCTGCACGATAGACGGATCGTGAAGATCAAGATCTGGAACCCCGCCGGAATCATAGTCTATTCGACCGATCCGACGATGACCGGCCAGCAATTTCCCGTCGATGACGAGCTCAAGGACTCCCTGGGGGGCGAGATCGGCATGGACATCACCAGTCTGTTCAAGGAGGAGAATCGGCAGGACCGCAGCAAGTACGCCCAACTGATGGAGATCTACGTCCCGATCCGACTTGGCGCCAACCGCGTCCTCGGCGCATACGAGGTCTATCTCGACGTGGAAACGCTCCTTCCCACGATCGCCGCCACACGACGATTCTTCTGGATCGGACTGGCACTGGGCCTGGGCGCGCTGTATCTCGGGCTCTTCGGCGTCGTGCGCGGCGCGTCCCGGCAGTTGCGCCGCCAGTCCGAGGAGCTGGGCAGGCTCGAGGCCCGCCGTATGCTGGACCGGCTCACGACCGAGTTTGTCAGCATCGTCTCCCACGAGCTGCGGACTCCCCTGACGGCGCTGGTCGGATTCTCGGAGCTGCTCCTCACGCAGCCGGCGGAGCCGGCGGAGCAGCGTGAATGGGCCGAGAACATGCACGCCGCCGCCAAGCGCCTGACCAAGATGGTCGAGGAGCTGCTGGATGTGTCACGAATCGAAGAAGGACGGATCGAGCTGAAGCGACAGCCGGTGGACGTGAGGGCAGCCGTGAACCTGGTGCTGGCCGACTTCAGGGTCCACACCCCGGCGCACCGCCTGGAGCAGCGCTGCGGGGAAGCCATCCCACCGGTCCTCGCGGATCCGGACAAGCTGACCCAGATCCTCACGAACCTCATATCCAATGCCATCAAGTACTCGCCCAAGGGTGGCCCCGTCACGATCTCGGTGACGGCCGCCGACGGCACGGTCCGCGTGAGCGTGGCCGACCGGGGGCTCGGGCTGTCGGACGATGAGCTGCCGCGCGTCTTCGAGCGGTTCCACCGGGTTCAGGACGAGGCCCGGCGACAGATTCCCGGCACCGGGCTGGGCCTCTACATCACGAAGCGGCTCGTCGAGCTCCAGGATGGGCGGGTCTGGGCGGACAGTGCGGGGCCAGGTAACGGCAGCACATTTCACGTCGAACTGCCGGCCGCCAGCGGGGAAGCGGAGGTTGGCTGACCCTCCGGTGCTGGCTGCCGAGGACGAACGCATGCTGCGAGAACTCATTCGCGCGGCCCCTCGGGGCAGCTCGGCGCGGACGCGGGAAGCCGGCAGCAGAACCCAGGCACCCGCCCGGCGCGCGTCTGCCAATCTCGTGACACACACGTCGCCCCATCGTTGGAGGTGCCGGCCATGAGCCACGCACACGGCGGGGCACGGCCATCTTGGCGTCTCTGGCGGGCGGCAGCCGCATCGGGCAGGGAGCAGGACCGGCGGCTGGTGAGAGTCTGGCGCCACGCCAGCCTCCTGACGCGCTTCACGGTGATCGGCCTCCTGTTCACCTTCACCATCGGGCTAGTGCTGGGCGGCGTGGTCAGCTACGAACTCGAGCGATCATCTCTGGAGCTGGCGGCCGAGAGCCTGGGTGAGACCGTCCGAGTCGAGATCGACCCGTTTCTCCGCACAGAGGACTTTGCGGGGGTGCCCTCGCCCGAGCGCCTTCAGGCCATTGACCTGAAGGTCCGCGAGACCCTCCGCGAGGGACGCGTCGTGAAGATCAACCTCTGGAATCCCAGCGGAATGGTGGTCTACTCAACCGACAGCTCGCTGGTCGGCCGGCAGTTTCCCATCGACGCGGAGCTCGCCGACGCACTGAAGGGCGAGATCGGCATGGATATCAGCGACCTCAGCAGGGAGGAGAATCGGAAAGAGCGGGCGCGCTTCACCCGGTTGATGGAGATCTACGTCCCCGTTCGAATCGGCGGCGGCTCCGTGGTGGGTGCCTATGAAGTCTATCGTCGGGTGGACGGGATCCTGCGCATGGTCGCCAATACGCAGCGGCTCCTCTGGATCGGCCTGGGCTCGGGGCTGAGTATCCTCTACCTTGCGCTCTTCGGGGTGGTGCGCGCGGCTTCTCGGCAACTGCGCCGGCAGTCTGAGGAACTGGGAAGGGTGGAGGCCCGTCGGGTGGTGGACAAGCTCACGACGGAGTTTGTCAGCATCGTCTCCCACGAGCTGCGGACGCCGCTGACGGCGCTGGTCGGCTTCACCGAGCTGCTCCTCACGCAGCCGGTGGATGAGGCCGAGCGACGGGAGTGGACCGAGAACATGCACGCCGCCGCCAAGCGGCTGACCAAGATGGTCGAGGATCTGCTGGATGTGTCACGGATCGAAGACGGACGGATCGAGCTGAAGCCACAGCCGGTGGACGTGAAGGCCGCCGTGAACCTGGTGCTGGCTGACTTCAGGGTCCACACCCCGGCGCACCGCCTGGAGCAGCGCTGCGGGGAAGCCATCCCGCCGGTCCTGGCGGATCCGGACAAGCTGACCCAGATCCTCACGAACCTGACTTCCAATGCCATCAAGTACTCGCCCCAGGGGGGGGCTATCACGATCTCGGTGACGGCCGCCGATGGCACGGTCCGCGTGAGCGTGGCAGACCAGGGGCTCGGGCTAGCACGGGATGAGCTGCCGCGTCTCTTCGAGCGGTTCCACCGGGTTCAGGATGAGACCCGGCGACAGATTCCCGGCACCGGGCTCGGCCTCTACATCACCCGGCGGCTCGTCGAGCTCCAGGATGGGCGGATCTGGGCGGACAGTGCGGGGCCAGGCAAGGGCAGCACATTCCACGTCGAACTGCCGGCCGCCAGCGGGGGGAAGGAGAATGGCTGAGACAAAGACCGTTCTCGTCGCCGACGACGAAACCATGTTGCGGCAGCTCATTCGAGCGACCTTCCGGGGCAGGCCGCTGCGAATCCTGGAGGCCGCCAGCGGGGCCGAGACGCTGCTGCTGGCACGGAGCGAGCGCCCCCATCTGGTCCTGCTGGACGTGGGGCTGCCGGAGCCGGACGGCTACGCCGTCTGTGCCGCCCTGAAGAAGGATCCGGTTACGGCCGGCATCAAGGTCGTCATGCTCACCGCGCGGGCCCAGCGGCACGACCTCGAGCGGGGCGCCGCAGCCGGGGCGGATGCCTACATCACGAAGCCGTTCAGCCCGCAACGCCTGCTGAGCGACCTCGACGGGTTTCTCCGAGACTGAACATGGTTATGCCTTCGCCACCAAAGACCGTGCTGGTGATCGAGGACGACCGGCCGATCTTCCTGGTCATCAAGGGGCACCTCGAGGGGGCCGGGTACCGGGTGCTGGGGGCTGCGACGGGCCCGGAGGGGCTTGCCCTCGCCCGGACCGGCGGTGTGGATTTGATCACGCTGGATGTCCTCATGCAGCCGCTGGACGGCTGGGCGGTATTCCAGGCGCTCCGGGCCGATCCTGCCACCCAGAACATCCCCATCGTCTTCGTCACGATCGTGGACGAACGCCCCGCGGGCCTGGTCGCCGACGGCTACGTCACGAAGCCGTTCCGAGCCCGGGAGTTGCTGGAGGTCGTGACGCGGGCGCTGCGGAGTGCGCAGTGAGTCTCCGATGAACCCCTGACGCTCCGAAGGCCCTCTTTCTTGGTGGAAGAATCCCACATCGGCGGGGTCAGGTTCTCCCTGCCGGGGTACAGGAGACCCATGGCCGTGTCCGTTTCGCTTGCAGGCCTGAGACTCGACCGTGAACTCGAGATGGCCACCCGCCTGGCGCTGGAGGCCGGAGCCGCGCTCCGCCGCCGCCAGGCAGGCCCGCTCGAGATTCGTCACAAGGCGCAGGGCGAGATCGTCACCGCCGCCGATATCGAGGCCGATGCCATTATCCGGGCCGGGCTTCAGGCGGCTTTCCCGGGAGATCCGATCTTTTCCGAGGAAGGGGCGGACGCGCCTGACCGGCTCTCACGGGCCCGGGTCTGGATCGTGGATCCCCTGGACAGCACCAGCAACTTCACGGAGCCCGGCAACGAGTACAGCGTCTCCATCGGTCTCTCGCACGACGGCCGGGCTGTGCTCGGTGTCGTCTACGAGCCGGCTCGAGACGAGCTGATAGCAGGGTATCTTGGTGCGGGCGTCACGCTGAATGGCTCTGCGGCGCGGGTCAGCGAGGTGACGGATCTCGGGCGCACCCGGCTCATCGTCTCGAGGAGGGAGTGGCGGTGGGGGCTTGACAGGTTGGCCGCTACACTCCCCGTCCGCCCCGTGGCGAGCATCGCCTACAAGCTGGCGCGGGTTGCCGCGGGTCTGGACGATGCGATGTTCTCGCTCCTCCAGCGAAAGCAGTGGGACACCTGCGCAGGCGTGGCCCTGGTCCTGGCAGCCGGCGGCCGGGCAACGCTGCTGGACGGGCAGGACATCTGGTTCAACCGGCCGGCCCTGAAGCAGCCCATGGGCATGGTCGCCGCCGGGCCCCGTCTCCACCCGATCTTGCTCGACGCCTTGCGACGCCTGCCTCCTGCCTCCACAACTCTGAACCGAGGGGGCCATGTCTAGCCCGGGCCGGGTGCGCGTCGGCTTCCTCTTGCAGGGGCAGGCGGCGGAGACCGGCACCCCTCGCGTGAGCGCGCTCACGCAAGAGATCATCGCCGGCCTCGTGGGCCGCGATGTCCTGGTGGATCTCCTCGTCCCCGAGAATGGACTGCTCGATCTGGCCGACGTGCGTCCCCGGCACGATCTGTATGTGCTGAAGTCGGAGACCCCCCTGGCCCTCAGCCTGGCCGGGGCCCTGACGGTGGCCGGGGGGGCGGTCGTCAACAGCTTCCGATCCTGCAGCCTGACGCGGGACAAGATCGCAGCCACCGCCGTGCTGGCCGCGGCCGGCGTCCCGGTTCCCCCGTCCTGGGCCACGGGGCAGCCGGCGCTGCTCCGGCCGCTGCTGGCCGAGGGCCCCATGTGGCTCAAGCCGCAGCGCGGTCGAGGGGGCACGGGGGTCCGCCGCGCGACCGAGCCATCCGCCCTGCACGCGGAGGATGCGCTCGCGGACGCCTATGGCCTCCCGCTGCCCCTGTTCGCCCAGCGAGAGGTACCCTCCGGTGGCCAGGATCTGAAGGTCTTCGTGGCGGGCGAGGAGGTCTGGGCGGTCAGTCGGCCCTTTCCCGCGCGCACGCTCCAGGAGAAGGCAGGACGACCTGCTCCGCTCCCGTCCGACGTCCGGGCGGCCGCCCTGGCTTGCGGTCGGGCCCTGGGACTCGAGTTGTACGGGGTGGATTTCCTGGCCGCAGGGGACCGGTTCTACGTCGTGGATGTCAATGCCTTCCCGGGATACAAAGGAGTGGCAGACGCTCCGCGCGTCCTCGCGGACTATCTGTACTGGCGGGCGATGAGCGCCCGCCATGGCTCCGAGGGGTGATTCCGTGAGAGTGTGCTTCCTGTTGGAGCGAGGTTCCCCGCCCCGTCTGAATCCCATCATGGCGGAAGTCTTCAGCCGCCTGGAAGCCTTTGGGGTCAAGGTCACGGTGCGCTATCCCGAGGAAGAGCTGATCCGGCTGGATACCCTGGCCGTCCAGGCCGACCTCTATCTCCTCAAGTCCGACACCGAGTTCGCCCTCAGCCTGGCAATCGCCCTGGAGCACCTGGGCGGCAAGGTGCTCAACCCCTCCAGCGCCTGCCTCCTGGCGAAGGACAAGGTGCTGGCGGCCGCCACCCTGCTTCACGCGGGCATCCTGCCCCCGCGCTCGCTGGTCGCCTGGAGGCCGGCCGCACTCGCCCCCGCGGTCGCGGCCGAGGCCTTGATCCTCAAGCCCCATCGCGGCTACCACGGGGTGGGCATCACGGTGGCCGAAACCCCGGAGGCCCTCCCGGAAGAGACCGCCTACCCGGACCTGGTCTTCGCGCAGACGTACCTGGCGCACGCCCGAAAAGATCTCAAGATCTTCGCCATCGGTGAAGAGATCTTCGGCGTCCGCAAGGCCTACAGCCCGGACAGCTTCCTCCGGGCCGGAGCGCCTGCGCCCTTGTCGCCGGAGGTGGAGGACATCGCCCGGCGCTGCGGTGAGGCCTTCGGCCTCGGGCTGTACGGCCTGGACATCGCCGAGAGCGAGGACGGCCCCTACGTGATCGACGTCAACTACTTCCCGGGGTATCGCGGGGTGCCGGATGCCGCCCGCCGCCTTGCCGAGCACATCCTCCGCGTGGCAAGGGGGTGAGAGGATGACCAGGCTGCAGCGGTTCCGGTCTCACTGCCGGCACGGGGCATCGGCCTTTGCCCAGACCCTCCGGACGAACCCGACGCTGGTGGCCGTCTCTGCCGAGGGCTTCCTCACCCGCTTGGGCTTCAGCATGGTCGGCTTCGCGCTGCCCCTCTTCGGCCTGGCCCTGGGCATGAGTGTCGCCCAGGTCGGCCTCCTCTACGCCCTACGCACCGCGACCACGATTCTCGTGAAGCCCGTGATGGGGTGGGCGGCCGACCGTACCGGCCGGAAGCGGACACTCGTCGCCGCCGTGGGCCTGCGGTGTGTCGTGGGTCTCCTGTTCGCCTTCGCCGCCCGACCGTGGCACCTCTACGTGCTCGGGATCCTTCACGGGACCATGACGGCCGCCCGCGACCCCTCGGCCTCGGCCCTGATCGCCGAGCACGGCGACAAGCGGAGCATGGCCTCCGCCTTCGCCTGGAACACGACCGCCAGGGAGCTGGGCCGTTCGCTCGGGTACGCCGCGGCGGGCCTGCTGCTCCAGGGCACCGGCAGCTATCGGCTCATCTTCCTGATCGCCTTCGGCACCTCCTGCGTGGCCCTGGTGACGGTCATCCGCTACGTCCGCGAGAGCCGCGAGGGCGAATCGACGCCGTCAGGTCAACTCGCGTGCACCCCCCCCGCTCCGCGCCCCCCGCTCTCGCATCGCGCGCTTCTGCCCTATGCCACCTTCGGCCTGATGGTCGCCGGCAGCGCGGAGATGATGCGCGGGCTCTTCCCGGTCATCGCTACCCAGTACGCCCACCTGACGGAGGGGCAGGCCGGTCTCGCCGCCAGCGCCTCCAGCATCGCGATCCTGGTGGCCGGGCCCCTTTTCGCCTGGCTGTCCGACAATGTGAGCCGCAAGCTCGCCCTCGGCGCGCGCAGCTTCGCCAACACCTTCTCCTCGCTCCTGTATATCTTCCTGCCCACCTTCTGGGGATTCCTCGTCGCCCGGACGATGGACGATACAGGGAAGGCCGCCTTCCGGCCCACCTGGGGCGCCATCCTGGCAGAGATCTCGGACGCCGACCCGGCCAACCGCGCGCGCACTATCTCCTTCGTCGATACCGCGTCCAGCATTGGCGAAGCGTTCGGCCCACTGGCGGCCGGCCTCCTGATCACCGGATTCGGCGTGCCCGCGATGCTCGCCGTGCGGGCCGCCCTGGCCGTCGTGACCGAACTCCAGGCGGTGCGGGTGTTCAAGAAGGAGGGCCCATCGCCGAGAGAGGACGATCGACTGCTCGATGCCCTCACGTCCGAGGGGGACCCGATCGAGTAGACCCTCTTCCACGCACACCGCATTGGTTGCGCAACAAGAAGACGGGCAGGTCGTGGCCGACCTGCCCGTCTTCTTCTGCTCTCCGAGCCAAGCGGCTCAGTGTTTCATGGCGAGCGGCGACGCGGGCGCCTTGGGCAACTCGTACCTGATGTACGGGAAGCCCTGGCCCGTGTGGCAGGTGTTGCAGCCCTGGATGCCGTCCTTGAAGGCCTTGTCGAACTTCTTGAAGTCCTTCGTCTTGATGGCCTCGTCCAGCGGATCGAGGTAGTTCTTCTCGAACGCCTTCAAGGCCTGGGCGCGAGCCGGCCGCGTCGTCTCGCCCACCTCCTGGATTTCTCGCGCTTCCTTGATCTGATAGGCAGCCAGATCCCAGTTGCCGCCCTTGGCGGCATAATAGGCGTTGGTGTAGCGGGTGCCGTACTCGATCATGACCGTCCCCAGCCCGGGCTGGAGGCCAGCCAGGGTCTTGAGCTTCTCCTCGGTGCTGCCCTTGAGCCACTCCGAATCCGCGTAGGCCCCTGCTGCGGCCAGCGCGAGTACCACGCCGATGACGCCGAGAACGCGCCTGAATCGCATTGCCAGATCCTCCCCCTGCCGGGGCACCATGGCCCGGCAGGGCATGAGATGAGGAAACCGCCGGCCCTCCGGGGGGCTGCTGGATGCGCGAAGGCTGTGGGCGACGAATCGGACCCGACCACTGCCTTCCCGTCCCTTGGGTTCGATGGCTGCCAAACGAGATGTACCGGCGATGCGCGTCAGAGGTGTGAAGGTGGCGGTCGCCCGGAATCCAGGCTGCCAGAAGTGGGCGGGTGGGCGGGCATGTCGCGCGGGGGAGTCACCCGTCCCGGATTCGGCCGTTCAGGGGGCAGTTGAAATGCTGCAAGTGGAGGGGAGGAATCCTCAAGACCAAGGAGGAGGAAGCGCCCTTCCTCGCCGACCCCTGCCACGAAGAGGGTAGGCACGCTGGACTGGACGAAGGCGACGAGGAAGATTGCGACGAGGGTCACCGCCCCGCAAAGGCTTCGGCCCAAGGCCCGCCTGGTGATGGACAGCATGGCTCCCTGTGCCCCAACGCGACAGCAGAAGGATTCTCCACGAGCGTGCCAGAGGGATCCCTTCGCCCGCGAACGTAGCGTATTGACCACGAGAAGGCAATGGAAAGACGCATCCGGCTGCGCGACGCCCGGCCGGGGCGTGCCGTCACTGCGAAAGCGAGAGGGGGTTGAAATCCGTGCCGTAGTCGTACGCGTCCACCCCTTCCCGCCGCTTGAGGAACCTGACCACCGCATAGGTCAGCGGCGTCACGGCGGCCTCGTAGGCCGATTTCGCCAGCCATTGGGTCAGGATGGCGGACAGCAGCCTGCCCAAGGGGATCGTGCCGCTGAAGGCCAGCGTGATGAAGACCAGCGAGTCCAGCCCCTGACCCACCAGCGTGGAGCCGATGGTCCGCGTCCACAGCCAGCGCCCCCGCGTGGCGATCTTCATCTTGGCGAGAACGAAGGCGTTGGCGAACTCCCCCACCAGGTACGCCAGGAACGAGGCGGCCAGGAGGCGGGGCGTGTAGCCCAGGATCCGCTCGTAGGCAGCCTGCCCCTCCCAGAAGGACGCCGCCGGCAGCACCTGGCCCAGCCAGATCGCCAGGACGGTGACGAGGTTGCACAGGAAGCCCAGCCAGATCACCCGCCTGGCCGGTCGGTAGCCATAGACCTCGGTCAGGACGTCGCCGATGATGTAGCTGACGGGGAAGATGACGATGGCCGCCGGGACGATCAGTTGGCCGATCTGCACCAGCTTGACGGCCGTGATGTTGGCCGTGATGAGACACGTGATGAAGACGGCCACGACGAGGACGAAGTCGTGGGAATACTTGTCGCCTGACCCTGCGGGCTGGCCGGACTGAGCGGGCATCCTCCCCATCTCCTCTCAGCTCAAGAGGCGCCCGCCATCCACGACCATGACGTCACCGGTCATGAAGTCGCCGCGGGTGGCGAGGTAGAGGGCGGCATCGGCGATGTCCTCGGGCCTCCCCACCCGCTGGAGCGGCACCACCGCCGCCTTTTGCAGCGTCGCGTCCAGATTCGGCCGGCCCTCGTTCCAGCGTGTATCCGCGATGAAGCCGGGGGCGATGGCGTTCACCAGGATCTCGGGCCCCAGGGTCCGCGCCAGGCACTTGCTGAGGTGGATGACGGCCGCCTTGGAGGCGGAGTAGGCGATGGAGCTGCCCTGGGCGAACATGCCCGCGACGGAGGCGATGTTGATGATCCGGCCATGGCCCTGGCGGCGCATCGCCGGCACCACGGCGCGGCAGCAGAAGAAGGTGCCCTTCACGTTGACGGCGTAAAGCCGGTCCCAGATCTCGCCCGTGAGTCCCTCCAGGTCCGGGAAGTCCACGAAGGCCGTGATCGCGGCATTGTTCACCAGGATGTCGATCCGCCCGAAGCGATCCAGGGTCGTCGCGACCATGTCCCTGACCTGCTGATCCTGCGCCACATCCGCCTGGATGAGCAGCGGCTCCCCGCCGGCTTGCTTGACCAGCTCCGCCGTCTGCTCCGCCTCCCGCCGTGACTTCGAGTAATTGACGACCACCTTGGCTGCCTCGCGGCCATGGGCCACGGCGATGGCGCGACCGATGCCGACGGCCGCACCCGTGATCAGGGCCACCTTTCCGTTCAGTTGGGCCATGTCGCTTCCTCCCACGTGAAGATAGATCGAGCCTGCGCCGAAGTCGGCCGGGTGCCAACCTTTCCGCGATTCGCCGGATGGCTTTATGGCTTTCTTTTCCTCCCCTGTCAAGGGAATGTCGCGGGGCGGCGTCCGGGAATCCCCCGCGCACAGGGGTGCGTGCTTTCGTGTTGACAGGGAAGTTCACTTTCGATAGCTTGCCCTGCGCCACAGGGATCACTCCCCGATGCGCCTCGCGGTGCCCGCGTCCGGCTCCGTCCCGGCCGGTGCCCTGTTCGCACCTGACCGACGAGAGGAGGCCCAGCCATGGAGTTCGTGTTTCGCCGATCCTATCGAGGCCCGGTCAAGCTGGTCATCCTGGATTGGGCGGGGACGACGATGGACTACGGCTGCTACGCGCCGGCGGTAGTGTTCCAGGAGGTGTACCGGCGGCGCGGGGTCGAGATCAGCATGGAGCAGGCCCGCCGTCCCATGGGACTGCACAAGCGCGAGCACATCCGCGCCCTCAGCCGGATGGACGAAGTCGCCGGAGCCTGGATGACTGCGCACGGCCGGTCCGTCACGGACCAGGACGTCGAGGAGATGTTCCGTGACTTCCAGCCGCTCCAGCTGCAGTGCCTGGCCGGGTACGCCGACCTGATCCCCGGCACGCTGGAGACAGTCGCCGCCCTGCGGGCGCGCGGCGTCAGGATCGGCTCCACCACCGGCTACTTCACCGAGGCCATGGAGCTCTTGAAGGCAGAGGCGGCCCGACGGGGGTACGTGCCGGAGAGCAGCGTGTGTGCGACGCAGGTGCCCGCCGGCCGCCCGCATCCCTGGATGGTCATGCAGAACATGCTCAACACGGGCGTCTATCCGGCCGAGGCGGTGGTCAAGATCGGCGACACCAAGCCGGACATCGGGGAAGGGCTCAACGCCGGCGTCTGGACCATCGGCGTGGCCAAGACCGGCAACGAGATGGGTTTGAACCTCGAGGAGATCAAGGCCCTGGACGAGGCGTCGCTCGCGCGCAGGCTGGATCGCGCCCGCGAGGCCCTGGCGATGAGTGGCGCCCATTATGTGGTGGACGGCATCTCGGATGTCCTCCCCGTGCTGGAAGAGATCAACGCGCGGCTGGCCAGGGGCGAGCGGCCGTGAAACGCGATTCTCGGGAAGGGGCGTGCGCACCCCGATGACGGGCCTGCCGGGAGGCCGGCTCAGGAGGTAGCCATGAGGATCCGAGCGTTCACGACATGGTCCGTCGGGATGGTGGTCCTCCTCGCGGTCTGCGGAATCCTCGGCCCCGCGTGGGCAGGCGAGCCCCGCACCCTCGCGACGTACGGGATGCCCGAGGAGGGTCCCTGGCAGGAAATCTTCCAGATCTTCTGCCAGGAACACAACTGCAAGCACGTGGACACCGACATGACCAGCGCCCAGGCCATCACCAAGTTCCTGGCCGAGCGCAACCGTCCGGTGGCGACTGCCACCGAGGTCGGCGTCCTCTTCGGTCCCCTGGCGTCGCGGCAGGGCGCGGCGCTCCCCTTCAAGAACACCTCCTGGGACAAGCTGCCGGACTGGGCCAAGGACCCGAACGGCAACTGGTTCGCAGTCTATGCCGGCGTCCCGACCTTCCTGGTGAACAAGGCGGTGGTGAAATCCGTCCCCCAGAGCTGGCAGGACCTGCTGAAGCCCGAGTTCAAGAACTCCATCGCCTTCAAGGACCCGCGCGAGTCCGGCACGGCCGTCGCCATGCTGCTGGCCGCCACCGTGGCGAACGGCGGCGGGCCGGGGAACCTCGCCCCCGGGACCACCTACTTCAAGAAGCTCTTCCAGGCGGGCAACGTCAAGGCCACCTCGCCCAGCACCTCCAACATCCAGAAGGGTGAGGTGCCCATCACCATCCGCTACGACCACGAGAACCTCATCACCAAGGAGCGGTTCAAGAAGGAGCTGGACCTGGAGATCGTGATGCCGACCGATGGGAGCCTCTACACCCCCTCGGTGGTCGTCCTGAATCGCTATGCCCCGGACGCCGCGCTGGCCCAGGCCTTCGCCAACTTCCTGGCCTCGGACAAGGGGCAGCTCATCCTGGCGCGGACGCTTACCCGCCCCATCCGATCCATCGCCGGCAACCTCGAGGTGTCGGCGGATATCCGCAGCCGCTGGCTGCCCGAGGACCTGTACAAGGGCCGGGTGCGGACCATCCAGAACTGGGACGGCTTCTCCGTGGACGAGATCCGGGACCGGTGGACCAACGAGGTGCTGGCACGCTAGCGGATCGTCCGCAGGACTGTTGGTGAAACGCGCGGGTTCGGGCCAATCCTGCTCACTTCGGCCGTCGGTCCGGCCAAGTTCCCCCTCGCCCCCCTTTGGCAAAGGGGGGTTGGGGGGATCTGCTTGACCGCAACGCTATTCTCGAACCGTGTGTGCTGGTCTTGGTGTTACGCCCATTGGGCATGATGCATGACGCGCAGGCTGTGGCGGACCGCCCGGGGAACCGGGCGGTCCGGCTGATGGGGGGCGCCATCGCCGTGGTTCCCCCGTTGGTGCTCGGCGCCTTCATCGCCGCCACGCTGGTGCTGCCCCTGGGAATGCTCCTGGTGAGCAGTCTCACGGCCACGGGGTCGGTGTCGTTCCAGACTTACGCCAGGCTCTTCGGGGGCCGGGCGTACCGCCAGGCCGTGTGGAACAGCCTCGGCGTGGCCGCGACCTCCGCCCTGCTGGCAACGGTCCTGGGAGGCATCGTGGCCCTTGCCGTCCATGCCGTGCGGGGACGCCGCTGGCACGAGACGGTGGCGGCGCTGTCCGGCGTGGCCGCCAATGCGGGCGGCCCGCCCCTGGCCTTCGCCTTTGTCGTCCTGTTCGGGACACAAGGCATGGTCCCCCTGGTCTTCCGCCGACTGCTGGGTGTGGATCTGCTGCCCGATCTCACCTCGTACGCCGGCCTTGTCCTGGTGTACCTCTACTTCCTGGTCCCGGTGGCGCTGCTGGTCATCCTCCCCGCGCTGGGGGCGGTTCGTCGGGAGCTGTACGAGGCCGCCCTCCTCCTCGGGGCGCGGCCCCGGCAGTTCTGGCGTCTCGTGGGGCTGCCGATTCTCATGCCACCCCTGGCCGCCGGCTACCTGCTCACCTTCGCGGTGGCCCTGGCCAGCTACTCCACACCATGGGCCTTGGTGGGGGGCGGCGGGCGCTTGAACCTCTTGCCGATGCAGATCGGGTTCTTCGTGGGCGAGGCGGGCTACAGCCTCGACATGGCGGACGCCATGGCCGTGATCCTGGTGATCGTCGCCACGCTGTGCACCCTGGGGCACCGGCTGTGCACGGGGCGCGCGCGGCGCTGGCTCTCGTAGGGATTCGCATGGGACGCATCCTGACCCGGGCCGTGATCTGGGCCTTCTTCGGGGCCCTGCTGATCCCGCTCATCGCCACCCTGCTCTTCGCCCTGGCGACGCGCTGGGTGGTCACCATCCTCCCCGAGGGGCTCACCCTTGACGCCGTGATCGGCACGCTCTTCCACCCGCGCTTCTTCGAGACCCTGATCCGCTCGCTGCTGCTGGCCGCTGCGGCCGTGGGGCTCGACGGCCTGCTGGTGATCCCCGCGCTCACCGTGCTCAGCCTGATGGATCGCCGCTGGCGGGCCGTGTTCGACGTGGCCACGGTCATCCCCTTCGCCCTGCCGGGCGTCGTGGTTGCCCTCGGCCTGATCCGCTTTTACGGCTGGGCGTTCCCCGACGCGCTGCAGACCCCCGGACTCCTGGTGGCGGCCCACGCAGCCGGCGGCCTGCCCATCATGTACTGGGCGATCCACGAGAACCTGAAGGCCATCGGCATCCGCCAGTTGTTCGAGGCCGGCATGCTCCTGGGCGCCCGTCCCCGCCAGATCCTGCTGCGGGTGGTGGTCCCGAATCTGCTGCCGGGCGCCGCGTCCGGCAGCATCTTCGTCTTTGCCTTCTCCTTCACCGACTTTGCCTACGCCAACCTGCTGGTGGGCGGGGGCTGGCCGACCTTTCCGGTGTGGCAGGCCGGCATCATGCTGGTGGATGGGCACATCATGGCGGTGCTCACCGTCATCAGCTTCGCCGTCCTGTGGCTGACCACCCATGTGATGGCGGGCTGGGCCAGACGTGGGCAGCCGTGGGTGCAGGGGCGAGCCGCATGATCCTCCCGCCCGGGCAGGTACGCGGTGCCAGTCGGTCGCGCCTGGGCCGGAGGTACCGCCCGGCGCTTTGCGCTTAGCGCTCTGCGAGCCGTTCCGTCCCGCGTGGCCCAGAGGGAAATGTGACCTTTCTCGGACTGTCTGGACTTCGCAAGTCCTTCGGCGACCTGGTGGCGGTGGATGGGATCGACCTCACGGTGGACCGGGGAGAGCTGGTCTCGCTTCTTGGCCCCAGCGGGTGCGGCAAGACCACGCTCCTCCGGATGACCGCCGGTCTGGAGGACCCGGATGCGGGCCGGGTGCAGCTCGACGGGGAGGACATCACCGGGCTCCCTCCCTACGCGCGCCGGATGGCCATGGTCTTCCAGGTGCCGGCCCTCTTCCCCAACCTGCGCGTCCGCGAGAACATCGCCTTCGGCTTGCGGGTGGCGGGTCAGGGCGCCAGGGCGGCGACCCGTGTTTCCGAGCTGATGGCCATGATCGGCCTCACGGATCGCGCGGACCACTTCCCCCACCAGTTGAGCGGCGGCGAGCAGCAGCGGGTCTCGCTGGCCCGGGCGCTGGCGGTGGAGCCCCGGGTTCTGCTCCTGGACGAGCCCCTGGCCGCCCTGGACGCGCCGCTCCGGGCGAGCCTGCGCACCGAGATCCGCCGGATCCAGCAGCGATTGCGCGTGACGACCCTCTTCGTGACCCACGACCAGGAGGAAGCGCTGTCTCTGAGCGATCGCGTCGTGGTGATGAACCGGGGACGCATCGAAGAGGTGGGTCGTCCCCAGGAGCTGTACCGCTCGCCCCGATCGGCCTTCACCGCCACCTTCATCGGCTCCTCTTCAACCGTGGTGGGCGAGGTGGTGGACCCGGCGGCGGGGACTCTGGCGGTGGGCGACCTCCACTTCCGCGCGCGGGAGGCGGGTCGGCTGTCGACCGGCGCCCGCGTTCGCGTGCTGATCCGGGCGGAGGCCGTTCGCCTCCTGGCCCGGGATGATTCGGCCTCGCCGGACGCCAACTGCTTCAGCGGATTGCTCCTGGTCAAGACTTTCCGGGGGCCCGTCAGCCTGCTGGAGGTGGATGTCCAGGGGGTTCTC
Source organism: Methylomirabilis sp. (SeqCode) (assembly GCA_035455275.1). Classification (GTDB taxonomy): domain Bacteria; phylum Methylomirabilota; class Methylomirabilia; order Methylomirabilales; family 2-02-FULL-66-22; genus 2-02-FULL-66-22. The sequence continues at coordinate 42,155 of DATIFO010000134.1, forward strand.
ATTCGGGCGGAAGCGGCCTCGGCGGTCGCCGATCCGCTGGAGGCGGGAAAGCCTCTCCGCCTGGCGGTGGCGCCCGAGGACTGCCGCATCATCGAGGTGCTGTCCCCGGAAGGAGAGAGGGCGTGATGAGCGCGGCCGCGATGCATCCCCCTGAGGCCCGGGCAGACGATCTCGTGGACCGGGCTCGCCGGGTGATCCCGGGGGGGACGCTGGAGGAGCTCACCCAGCCGCCGGAGTTGCAGATCGTCCCCGCCCGGGGTCAGGGCAGCCGCCTCTGGGATTCGGAGGGCCGGGAGTACGTGGACTACGTTCTGGGGGGCGGCGCCCTGATCCTGGGTCATGCCCACCCGACCGTGACGGAGGCCGCCCTGGCGCAGGTCCGAGCCGGCTCCGCCTTCGCCATGCTCACCGAGGCGGCCATCGAACTGGCGGAGGAGCTGGTCCGGACGATTCCCTGCGCCGAGCAGGTGCTCTTCGCCGCCACGGGCGCCGAGGCCACCCATTTCGCCCTCCGCCTGGCGCGCGCCGCGACCGGCCACGAGCGCATCCTGAAGTTCGACGGGGCCTATCACGGCCACCACGACTACGGGATCCTGAGCGTGACCGCCGGGCACGAGGCCGCCCTGCCCCGTCCCACCCCCGAATCGGCCGGCATCCCCTCGCGGGTCCTGGACGAGGTGCTGGTCGCCCCCTTCAACGACCTCGCCGCCGTGGAGCGCCTCCTGCACGAGCATGGACATGAGCTGGCAGCCGTCATCGTCGAGCCGCTCCAGCGGATCGTGGAGCCCACGCCGGAATTCCTTCCCGGCCTCCGAGACGTGACCCGCCGGCACGGCACCCTCCTGATCTTCGACGAGGTCGTGACGGGATTTCGGCTGGCGCTGGGCGGGGCGCAGGAATATTATGGGGTCGTCCCCGACCTGGCGGCTTATGGGAAGGTCGTGGGCGCCGGCTATCCCCTGGCGGTCGTGGCCGGACCCGCCGACCTGCTCGGCCGGGCGGATCCCCGAAGGTCCGGCCCGGCAGCGGTGTACGTGAGCGGCTCGCAGTTTGCCAACGCCGTGGCGGTCCGGGCCGCGCTGGCCACGCTCCGCTGTCTCGGGAAGCCCGGAACTTACGAGCGTCTGTGGAGTCTTGGGAGGCAGGTGGTGGATGCCCTCCAGCCGGTCCTCCGGGCCGAGGGCCTTGCCGGACGCGTCCTGGCCCACGGACCGATCTGGCACCTGCTGCCCCGCTGCGGGCAGACCGGGCCGTTTCGCAGTCACACCGCCGCCACGCAGGCGACGGCAGCGGGGCGCCATCTGGTCGCGCCCTTGGCGCTGGAACTCATGCGGCGGGGGGTGATTGTCTTCCCCCGGCCCGGCCGCGGGTATCTCCGCGGCTATCTGTCGCTGGCTCATACCGAGGCAGACCTGGCACAGACCGCCGATGCCCTCCGCGACGCCATCCGGACGGTCGCCAGGGGAGTCACAAAGGACTGAGGACACCGCACGCAACTTTCCGCGGAAAAGTACCGGGGCGTGACGCTACACTTCTCCCGGTACGAGGAGGCACCATGACAGCCGATGTCACCGAGAAGCTGGCCCTGCACGGCGGCCCCAAGGCCAAGCGGACGCCGTTTCCGAAGGGCAAACGCCACGGGGACCTGGAGAAGCGCTACCTCGCCGAGGTCATCGACTCCGACATGCTGTTCTACTTCATGGGCGCCAAGGTGCGCGCCTTCGAGAAGCGGTTTGCCGAGATGTACGGGGTCAAGCACTGCATCGCCTGCTCCAGCGGAACATCCGCCGTCCACATGGCGGTGGCGGCGCTCCAGCTCCCCCTGGGGAGCGAGGTGATCGTCCCGGCCATCACGGACATGGGGTCCCTCACCGGGATCCTCTACCAGGGCCTCACCCCCGTGTTCGCGGACGTGGAGCCAGACACCCTCAACCTTGATCCCGCCTCGGTCCGGGAACGGATCACGGAGCGGACCCGGGCCATCCTGGTCGTTCACCACAGCGGTCTGGCCGCGGACCTGGATGCCTTCCTCGCCCTCGGCAAGCAGACCGGTCTCCCCATCGTCGAGGACTGTGCCCAGGCCTACTACTGCTACTACAACGGGAAGCTGGCCGGGACCCTGGGCGCCATCAACGCCTTCTCCCTGAACCACTTCAAGCACATCACGTGTGGATCCGGGGGGATGGTCCTCACCAACGACGACCAGCTTCGCTACCGGGCCTCGCTGTTCCTGGACAAGTGCTTCCAGCGCGAGGAGGGGATCCGGAATCCGTTCTTCCTGGCCCCCAACTACCAGTTGACCGAGCTGCAGGGGGCCGTGGCCCTGGCACAGCTCGAGAAGGTACAGGACATCGTGGCTCGCCGGAACCGGCTGGGGACCGCCCTCGACGCGCTCCTGAAGACGATCCCGGGCGTCTCGCCCCAGGTCACGCCCCAGGGCCGGAGACACGCCTACTTCCTGTACCTGTTCAAGCTGGACCTGAAGGCACTGGGATGCACGACGGGCGAATTCTCCGAGGCCCTGAACGCCGAGGGTGTGCCCAACAAGGCCCACCTCATCACGGGGGGACGGCCCGTGTATCTGTACGACATCTTCCAGAACCGCTCGGCCTTCCCGGGAAGCACCTTCCCCTTCACCAGGCCGGATGGGTCTGGCCGCGTGTACAAGGAAGGGGATTGCCCCGTGGCCGAGGAGGCCTTCAGGAGCTGGGTCACCCTGAACATCTACGAGCACTACACGGACACCGACATGCAGGAGATGGCTCACGGCGTCGCCAAGGTGGCGCATTTCTTCCAGACCCGCGTGAGTTGAGCGGGCGGAAAACGGAGGCAGCGCATGACCGACCAGCAAGCCGAGCATCAGATCCGCCAGCGGGAAACCCGCCGGTTCGAGGCCATGGTCCAGGGCGATGTCGCGGCGCTCGAAGACATCCTCTCCGACGATCTCAGGTACACCCACGCGAACGCCGTGTTCGAGACCAAGGCCGAGTTCATCGGCAAGATCAGGGCCGGCCAGCTCAAGTACGAATCCTTCGCACCCGAAGACCTTGTGGTGCGTGTCTATGGCACGGCAGGCGTGGTGACCGGCGTGGCCCGCGTCAGGGTCCAGGTCAAGGGCGAGCAGCTGAGCTTCCAGTTGCGCTTCACGGACGTGTACGTGAAGCAGGCTGACCGGTGGCAGATGGTCGCCTGGCAGGCCACGCGGCTTCCGTAGGAGTGGCCCGGAGGGGAGTGATGTCCGTGCTGAAGGTGGGGGTGATCGGCTGCGGAACCATCGGAGCAGAGATCTGCCGGGCGATCGACAGTGGGCTCGTGCAGGCCGCGTTGATAGGAATCAGCGACGTTGACCTTGCCAGGACCGCGACCCTCGCGCGAAGCCTGAAGGCCCGCGTGCCCGTCCTGTCCCCGGCAGATCTCATCGAGGCGGCGGATCTCGTGGTCGAGGCGACCTCCAAGGCGGCCGCACCGGCGATCATCCGCCAGTCCCTCGAGCGGTCGAGGGACGTGATGGTCATGAGCGTGGGTGGACTCCTGGAGTGCGCCGACGACATGCTGCAGTTGGCAGAGCGGCAGGGCAGGCGACTGTACGTCCCCACCGGGGCCATCGCAGGCCTGGATGCGATCAAGGGCGCAATGGCGGGCCGAGTCTCCAGGGTGACGCTGACGACCCGGAAGCCCCCGCGAGGTCTCGAGGGTGCGCCGTACGTCGTGGAGAAAGGGATCGACCTCAAGGCGCTGAAGGAGCCGACGGTGATCTTCTCGGGCTCCGCCAGACAGGCGGTCCCCGCGTTCCCTGCCAACGTCAACGTGGCCGCCGCGCTGAGCCTGGCCGGAATCGGTGGAGACAAGACGGAGGTGCGGGTCCTCGCCGACCCGACCTCCGACAAGAACGTCCACGAGATCGAGGCGGAGGGGGATTTCGGGAAGCTCTTCGTCCGGATGGAAAACGTGCCGAGTCCCACCAACCCCAAGACCAGCTACATGGCCGCCCTCTCCGCCATCGCCCTGCTCCGGCGGATCACCGCGTCGCTGGTCGTGGGAACCTGAGGTCACTTCGCATGAGGAAGGGCTCCGTATGGCCCGCGCGGCGCTGGCTTTCGCCAGCTTCTCGCCACTGACCTGGCTGTTGGAGGTGCGGCCGGGGGCATGACCGGGTGCCCGCGGCTCCGCGCGCTTCAGCGCGCGCAGGGCTGCGCGGCCTCGGGCCTGAAGCAGGCGGCCTCGGGCATGAAGCGGCGCCACTCCGCCTCGGTCAGCGGCCGCGTCACGCTCTGGCACAGCGCCTGCGCCAGCACCGCGCTGCGCGTCGTGGCCAGCTTGCCGGCGGCCGGGTCGCCCGGTGCGATCAGGCGGCGCGCGGTGGCGTCGTCGATGCGGCTCAACACCTGCCACAGCGTGTTGTAGACCGCGGGCTGCGCGGCGTCGTCGGTGTCGTAGGGTGCCCAGCGCCAGGCCTTGACGGCCAGCAGCGCCGCCAGGTCGCTCGGCTGCTCTGCGCTGCGCGCGCCCCGCAGCAGGCGCTCGGCATGCCGCGTCATGATGCCGGTCAGGCGCTGGTTGTCGGCGCGCAGCCGATCCGCGTCTCGGCTGGCGGCGCCGATCGCGTCGGCCTCGGCGACGGCGCGCCGCTCGAGGTCCTGGTGCGCCTGGCGCGCCGCCTCGACCTCGGCGAGCTTGCGTTCATTGCGTGCCTGACTCGCCTCGACGCGGGCGGCGAGCGCCTGACGCTCGGTCTCGGCGCGCGCGGCCGCCTCGCGCAGCGCGCGCTGCCTCACCTCGAGCGCGGCGCGCTCCTGCTCCAGCCGCGCGTTCTCCCGCTGGAGCGCCTCGCGCTGGCGGTCGAGCAGCGCGTTCTCCTTTTCAAGCCAGGCGGCCTCGTCCCGCAGGCGCGCCCTTTCCTCCAGCAGCGCGGCGAGCTGGCGCGAGAGCTCGTCAATGAGGCGCCGCAGCGCGTCGGAGCTTGCGGGATCCGGGGGGATTGCCGCCAGCGGCGCCACCGGGGCCGCTCGTGCCAACGTCTCCTCTATGGACATGGTGGGGGCGGGTCCGGGCAGCCCCACGCTTTGCACCTCCTCGCACGGCTGGGTCTCTCTCACCAGTCGCGCCAGCATCCGGTTGCGCTCGCGCAGGGCGTCGACCTGTGCACGCAGCGCGGCCAACTGCGCCTGCAGCATCGGCGCCACGCGCCCGAGCTGGCGCGTGCGCACCGCCAGGTCCTCGGCCTCTTGCGTGAGGCGAGCGAACGCCGCGTCGAGGGCATTGCTGCGCTCCCGCAAACGCGTCTTCTCGGCCGCCAGCCGCCCGAGCTCGGCCTCCAGCGCGCGGTTGGCTTCACGAAGCGTCGCCACGCGCGCTTCGATGTCGCTGCGTGCCTGCTGCAGCGTGGCCACCCGCGACTTCAGCTCGGCGTTGCGATCGCGCAGCGCCTGCACTTGCTCGGACTGCGCCTGCCGCGCCTGTGCGCTGGCGGCGGTAGCGGCCTGCAGGCGGGTCACCTCGGCCTGCAGCTTCACGTTCTCCTGCCGCTGGTGCTCGGCTTGGGCACGCTGCTCGCGCGCCTGCCCGGCGAACCAGGCGATGGCCAGCGCGACCGCCGTCGCGGTTCCCGCGGCGGCGAGGCCGACCTTCAGGCGGTACACCTGGTGGCTGCGCCGCAGGAAGCGCATCGCCTGCTCGAACGCCGCGCCCTCGCCGCCGGCCCAGGCGGCGCTGGGCCGGGTCTCACGCGCCCAGCGCAGGCCGATCGTCAGCTCGGGCGGTCGCCACAGGCTCGCCTCGCCGGCGGCATGCTGAGCGGCGCTGCGTGCCAGCCGGCGGTAGACGTCGATCGCGCGCGCCTCCTCGCGCACCCAGCTTGCGAGCCGCGTCCACAGCCGCATCAGGCTCTCGTGCGAGATGTCGACGATGTCCTGCGGCGCCAGCGGCATGCCGGCGGGCGGCTGCAGGAAGGCGCGGCCGGGGGCGCGGAAGCGGTCGATGACACGCTCGAGCTCGGCCGCGCTGGCGCCGCACACCTCGACCAGGCGCTGCACCGCGGTCGGCCGGCGCACGCCGCGGCCGTCTTCGCTGGTCTCGGTGAGGGCCTTGAAGAGCCGCTCGGCGATCGCGCGCTCGCGCTGGCCGTCGAGCTCGGCGTAGGCCTCGCCGGCATGGCGCGACAGCGCCTCCTCCATCGTGCCCATGACCTCGTAGTGGCATACGTCCACCGGCTCGCCGGGGGCGTGGTCGCGCGACCAGGCGTCCCAGGTGCGCATCAGCGCGTGCTGCAGCACCGGCAGGCGGTCGAGGTCGTCACCGACCTCGTTGAGCAGCCGCGCCAGCAGCCGCGGCGCGATCGTCGCGCCGCGCACCGCGGCCGGGCCAGTGATCGCTGCGCGCAGTGCATCGCGCGGCATGCGCGGGATCAGGTACTGGCCGGCGTTGACCGCCTCGGGCAGGCCTTCGAACGCGATGCACTCGCCGATGAACTCGGAGCGCATCGTCAGCACCACGTAGATCGGCAGCTCCGGGCAGCGCGCCGCCTCGAGCAGCAGCTTGACGAAGGCCGCCGCATCGTCGCCAGCCTGCGATGGCCGGCTGCGGCGGAAGCGGAACAACTCCTCGAACTGGTCGACCAGCAGCAGCACGTTGTCGCCCGCCGGCAGCCCGGCGTGGCGCACCGCCTCGGCCACCCCCAGGCTGCTGTCGCGCAGCGTCACCTCGAGCAGGGTGTGCCGCATGTCGGCCTGCGCTCCGGCGACGCCGAGCACCTCGGGGCGGTCGAGCGCATCGGCGAGGCGGCCGATCGGATCCTCGCCGGGCCGGGTGATGGCCACGCGCCAGCTGGTGCCGGCACCGGCCATGAAGCCGCCGTGCAGCGAGGGGATCAGCCCGGAGCGCACCAGCGACGACTTGCCGCTGCCCGAGCTGCCGATGACGGCCAGCAGTCGCGTCGTCCGCAGCCGTCGGCGCAACTCGTCGGTCTCGCGCTCGCGACCGAAGAACAGCTCGTGCTCGTCCGGCTCGAACGCGCGCAGCCCGGGGTAGGGGTTGGCGGGCGGCGGGGCGGCCATCAGGCAGCGGCGGTGGGCCCGCGCAACGGGGCCGTGAAGGGTTGCAGCGCGGTGGGCATGAAGCCCTCGGGCATCGTGATCGTCAGCGCGTCGCGCGTCATCAGGCGCTGCTTGGCCGGCGTCGGCGGCGGCGCGATGATGATCGCCGCGCCACGGAGCGGCGCCGCGCGCCCGAGGGCGGCCAGCCGCCGCAGCTCGGCGAGCTTCTGCCGAAGCCACAGCTCGCCGCCGGCGCCGTAGTAGATCAGCAGCGCGTCGCAGTCGCGTAGCTGGCTCTCGTGGTCCTCGCGCAACTGCGCCTCGTCGCCCTCGAAGGCGGGCAGCGTGACCTCGAAGCCTTGCCCGAACAGGTGTTGCTGCAGCGGCTCTACGGCGTCGAGGTCGCGCGCGTCGCAGACGAGGTAGATACGTGGCACCGCGCCCGGCGCGGCGGCCGGTGTCGCCGGCGCCGGCGGCTGGGCGGCCTGCAGGCGCACGAAGGCGACGCTCTTCAGCTCCTCGAACGGCGTCTCGAGCAGGTCCGAGCCGCGGCCCGGTGCCGGGTCGTCGCGCAGCCCGTCGAGAAAGGCGCGCTGGCGTGCATCGTCGCTCGCCGTGCCGGGGGCGATCCACACCAGCCGCACCAGGCCGCCGGCGCGCGCGCGCTCGGCGGCCAGCCGCGCCTGCAGCGCGGGCACCGATTCGACCGCCCCCTCGGGCACCACACCGTAGGCGGCGCCGACGAGGTGGATCGCCACCCGGCACTGCTGCAGTTGCTGCGCGACGGTTTGCTCGAACTGCGGCGCTAGCAGTGGCAGTTCGCGGTCGGGCAGCACGCCGTAGCCGTGGCGCAGCAACTCGCGCCGCAGCCCGTCGTGCTGAGACTGCAGGTCCGAGGTCGTGGTCGCCACATAGGCCACCGGCTTGTCCGCCGCAGAGACGCTGCCGGGCTGCTCGAGCCGCTTCAGCAGGTCGGCGAGGTCGTAGGCGAGGTCGTTCAGGCGCACCCAGAAGTCGCGCTCGGCATCGGACCCGTAGACCTTGTTGAACTCGAGCGGCCGCCCGCTGCCGGGCTGCAGGCGGTAGAACTCGTAGCCCAGCAGCGGCTGCACCTGCGCCGGCATACGCCCGGGATCGACCGGCGTCTTGACCGCCTTGAATACACGCGCCTTTCTGCCGACGGTGGCGCCGCCGGTGTGCTCGGCGGCCTGCCAGAAGCCGGTCAGCTCGCGCCGGCACCAGTCGGACTCGACATAGCGCGGCGTGATCACCGACACCAGCACGGCGGCATGTTCGTAGCGCTGCGCCAGCTCGTCGGCAAAGACGTCGTTGCCCTGCAGCTTGGGATCGCGCCAGATCTTCGGCGGCTTGCCCAGGACCTCGCCGAGCCGCTTGCACAGAGCCTCGTGGAACTCGGACACCCAGCCCTGCGAGCCAGCGGTCAGCGGCTGGTTGTCCAGGTGCGAGTAGCTGATGAAGACGTCGGTGTCGAAGGCCATCGGTTATTGCCGGGCCCGTGGGCGCGACCGTAGCACGCTACGGCGCGGCGGCGCAATCCTCGCGGCGGAAATGCCGCTGCGATGTCTCAGACTGCCAGCGGGTCGAAATCGAGCGCCCGGCGCTGCACGCCCTTGAACGCGGCATCGGGCGCGCTGCGCAGGCCGTGCAGCAGCGGTAGCCGAACGGCCAGCAGGCCCTGCACGCGGGCGCGCGAGTCGGCCTCGACCAGCATCTGCATGACCCGAGAGAAACTTCGGTATGGAGCTCGGCCAGGCGTGGCGAGCTACAGGGAAGCCGTGCCGGCCGAGACAGCCGAGCCAGGGATAGAACCCAAGCTGGAATCCGAGGATGACAGGAAAGTTACCAGCAGCGGATTGGAGCGTCAAGCGAAAACCCGCAAACCCTGAGCGCCTGGGCGCTCGGCCGAGACGCACCCGGCCGACCACGCTGTCTCGCTACGCCATCACCGGATCGTAGGCAGGGAGGCCCTCGAGGAGGGGCTTCGTCGCAAGCCTTCGGCGTGAGCTCAGATGAGCGCGGCTGCCGCCCGCGGGCCTGTCCCCCGGAAGACCTCGGAGGGTCTTCCGGGAATCAGCGCTCTCACGTTTGGCCCCGTCGGCAAGGTCACAGCTCGCCGAGGCCACGGCTATCCGAACGGGACGAGCGGGACCCCTCCCAGGAAAGAGCCCCCTGGTCCCTACTGGGCGGGCGGGGGCGGCTGTGGGACAACCTGCAACCAGCCGCCCGGACACTCTTTGACGTATGGGTAGTATGCCCCAGCGCCCTGGCAGTAATACCAGTAGGCCTGCTGCGGGGGCGAGGGCTGCTGCTGGATATATTCAGTAGGCGGTTGCTGCATTACCACGGGCTGCGCGGGATAGTAGGGATAAGGGTATGGAGAGCCCCACCACCCCGGGCCCCAGCCCCAGCCCCAGCCCGGGCCCCACCATCCAGGCCCCCCCCACCAGCCCCCGCCTCCGATGAAGACCCGCGTGCCCCCGTGGAACCCTCCCCCGTGGAACCTTCCACTGTGGAACCCTCCACTGCGGAACCCTCCACTGCGGAACCCTCCCCCCTGGAACCCTGCGCCCCCTCCACTGCGGAACCCTCCACCCCCTCCACCGCGGAACCCTCCGCCGGAGGCTCCCATGGCGTCAGTTGAGAACGCGTGGCCTGCAAGCAGAATCGATGCCACTACCAACGCGAATCTGACCCACTTCATGTCCCGCCCCCTTCGCACGGCCGCATCGACGCGTCGGGTCGCGCTTTCCTTCCGTGCGCGGCGCCGCGGCTTGTGCCGAAACCCGGTCAGCGCAGTCCCTCTCAGCAGGAGCAGGGCCCTATCCACAACTGCCCCCGCGGGGAACTGGATCCGGGTCTCTCTTTCCGGATAATATACTCCAGTTTGGCCCTCACCGGATAGGAAATTGGAAACGGAGGCCGCAGCGCGGGACCTCAGCTCGGGCAACGGGGATGACCGCGCGAGCGGAAGCACCCCGAGCAACCGGCAAGAGAGCACCGCACCGGGGACGCTAGCAACGGCAGGTGGGGCTGTCAAGCGGAATTCGGCGGGCACCGGAGCGAGCGAGGGACGGGACGGCTGTGTGGGGTCTCATGGGGGATCTCCTACGGACCCCGCGCGGCCCCGTGCACCTTCTAGATCGCGGTCGAGCGCCTCCGGTTGAGCCGGCGACGGATCGAGTCCACGGCCCAACCGGCCAAGAACCCCAAGACGCCGTAGAGCAGGACCGTGGCCGTGAGGGCCGCCCGGTCGTCGTTCCCGAGGTGGAGGAGCTGGGAGACAAGCAGCGCTGGGTAGTAGATGAGCAGGTACCAGGCCACCTCCGCGCTCCTGGACAGGCGCCATCCGAAGACGCCGAATAGGACGCCAGCTCCGGTCCCGGCGAGCCGGAAGGTCCAGCCCCTCAAGAACCGCACGAGACCCCTCATCGCCTGCCCGTTCCCATCTTCTCGCCCCCCCCGCGCAGGGGTGGACGCCTCGAACCCCCGCAGCAGCCTGATCCCACCGGGGCAGCGGTCGGGGTCGGTGGTCTCGAGAATGAGCGGGAGACCCTCGGTGCGCGGGTCGGTCATTGCGAGCCTGCACGCCTCGGACCCCAGCGCCTTCAGGCATTGGCGCCCGACGATCCGGTCGAGGCTCTCCAGGGTAGCGGCGTAGACCGCCGGCGTCCGCAGGTCGTAGCCCGCGGCGAAGCGGTGGCGGGTGTCGACGCAGACCCCGGCCCGGGAGCGGGCCTCGATGCGCTCCAGCGGGAAGGCCGGCTCCTCGAAGATGCGCCCCACGGCCCCCTGGCCTGCCGTGTCCTCCACGACCACCGGATAGGAAGTTGGAAACGGGATTCGCCGCGCGGGACCGCAGTCCGAGCGACGGCGACGGCCGCGCGAGCGGAAGCATCCCGAGCAGCCGGGAAGAGCGCACCGCACCGGGGACGCTACCAGCGACAGGTAGGGCTGTCAAGCGGAGTTCGGCGGGCACCGGAGTGATCGCGAAAGGACGAACAGGTAGGGCCCATTGCGGTTGTGGTCATGTCGCGGTCGGCAGGCGGACCTCGCGCGAGGACTCCGTGAGCGTCCACCTCGACGGCGTGATCAACACCATCTCCGCCAGCCCGTAAGGCAGCACCCGGTGGAAGAGCGTGGTCTCCGGCGGACGGAGGAGCCGCTCCGGACCGTACGGTCCCGGGATCTCCTCGCAGGTTCCCGCGTCGAGCCCAGCTCGTCACTGACGCGAACATGCAGTTGGTCATGCGTCGTCATTTCTTCGCCCTGGGCCAGCAGGAGATCAGGCGACCGAGAAGCTCATCGGGCGACACCCCCTCCTTCGCAGCCAAGCCAACGAGCTTGCGATGGCCGGCGGCCGAGAGCTTCTCCCGGGGGCGCCACGGCCGATGCCCAGCGCAGGACCTTGCCGTCGAGACAAAACCTCTCAGGGTGCTCCCGCACGACCTGGCGCTTGGCGCTGTTCCAGGCAGCGTTGATGTCGCGGGTCTTGGACATCTGCCCGAGGAGGCCGAGGCGCTGCACCACGACTTCCTTCGATGGCGGCACCTCAGCCGGCAACTGCGAGAGCACCTCGAGCATCGCCTTGGTGAGCTTCCCGGCCGACACGCCAATGTCGAAGCCGGCGCGGCGGACCTGCGCGAAGTAGTCTCTCATCGATGCGGCTCCTGGTTCGACAACCGGGCTGTACCCGTCACCTCCCGACGCCGGTGGCCAGATTGGACTTCCGCTCTTCCAACGCGGCCACCTGGGTCTTCAGCCGCTTCAGCTCGCGGTTGATGCGCGCCAGCTCCGCCTTCGCCTGCTGATCCTTCAGGTAGTTATTCCCGTGCTTCTTCTTGACCAGCAACTCGACCTCTCGACGGAGGAGCCGAAAAAAGGGGTTCCCGTAGATCGAGTTGAGCCGATACTGAAGCTTGCCAGCCCGGATCGCCTGTACGATCTCGTCCTGCGTCAGCCCGAACTCCTTCCTCGCGGTCTTGTCGCTGAGCGTCGCGCCCCTGCGCTGCCACTCGGAATCCAGGTCGTCCATAGGTCCGCTCTCGTCTGCGCAACCTTGCGTTGGATGAACGAGTCACCGTCAGAAGCGTCGGCTGTTCACCTCCGAGTGCGGCCGGCTCTCCGGGACGGCGGGAAGTTGGAAATCGGCCTTGGGCCGACGCCCCTGCCGTGAGGGATGATCTCGGCAAGAGGAACGGCAGAGCTAGGGCCAAGAGAAACCAGAGAGAATCAAAGGCGGTAGGGACCGTACCACTGGCGGCTTAGCCTGTCAATTCGGAAGGCGCCCGGGGATGTGGGGGGACTGGACGAGGGGTTCGACCCCGCATCAGATGACCAGCGGTCGCCGACCCGAGACACACCTCAAATGCCTCAGCGCCCTGAACGCCACTGGGAAGGCATTGGGCGCTCATCTGAGGGGCTCATCTGAGGGGCACTTGACGCCGAGGGACAGGTTTGATAAAAGGGAGTCTGTTTTTCCATTTTGCGTCTCATTATGGAAACCATCGAGAGATTTTTCAGCCCACCACGTGAGAGCTTCTTCCTGTTCGGACCACGCGGGACAGGGAAGTCCACGTTCGTCCGCCAACGCTTTCCAGATGCCCTCTACCTCGATCTGCTCGATCCGGAGCGGGTGCGCCTCCTCTCGGCACGACCCGAGCGCTTGCGGGAGCTCGTGGAGGCAGCGACGGGTTCGCGGTATGTCGTCATTGATGAAATCCAGCGGGTCCCGGACCTCCTCATGGTCGTCCACAGCCTGATCGAGGCAAAGCGAGGCCTGACCTTCATCCTGACGGGCTCCAGCGCGCGCAAGCTCAGGCGGACCGGCGTGAACCTGCTCGGAGGACGTGCGCTGTATCGAACCATACATCCCTTCATGGCGATAGAACTCGGACGACGCTTTGACCTGCGCCGGGCGCTCCAGGAGGGGCTCCTGCCCATTGTGGTCGCGTCGGAGAATCCCCAAGAGGTCCTGCGGGCCTACGCCAGCCTCTACCTCCAGCAGGAAGTGCAGATGGAGGGACTCGTCAGGAATATCGGGAGCTTCGCCCGCTTCCTGGAGGCCATCAGCTTCTCGCACGCGTCGTTGTTGAGCATTAGCAACGTCGCCCGCGAGTGCGAGGTCGAGCGGAAAGTCGTGGAGGGTTACCTCAGCGTCCTGGAGGACATTCTGCTGGGGTGGCGGCTGCCGGTCTTCACCAAGCGGGCGAAGCGCGCGCTGATCGCCCATCCGAAGTTCTACCTCTTCGACGCCGGGGTGTATCGGTCGCTTCGGCCCCATGGGCCTCTGGACCGCCCCGAGGAAATCGAAGGGCAGGCGCTGGAGGGCATGATCGCCCAACACCTGAAGGCGTGGATCGCTTACTCGCGCGTGGCCCGGGATCTGTTCTTCTGGAGAACGCGGTCCGGAGTGGAAGTCGATTTCGTCGTGTACGGGCCGGATGGCCTGTGGGCCCTTGAGGTCAAGAACGCTCGGAAGGTGCATTCTGCGGATGTGCGAAGTCTGCTTGCTTTTCGGGAGGATTATCCTCGCAGCAAGGCACTCTTGCTGTATCGAGGATCCGACCGTTTGCTGGTCAACGGTGTGCTGTGCCTGCCCTGTTCCGCCTTCTTGGCCGGCCTTCGACCAGATGTGTCGCTGGACGGCTTCTTGGGCTGATCCCCCTCCCGCAACGAGTGGCCGGCATCGGGCAGCAGAGTCCCGGATCCCAAGGATAGCAGCCATGAGCACCCAACTCTATATCAGAACCCACGCAGCCCCCCTCGCTCCCGCCACCACTGGAAGGTCAGCGCCTGGAGCAGTGAAAGTGCCACCAGGCTGACGTCGTTCGCAAGGTAGAGGGGGAGAAAGCCTCGCGTGACAAGGCGTCCGAGCAGGACGACCGTCATGCCTGCTGCGAGGTTCGTGACGAAGAAGACGAGTGCCAATCCCACGCACTCCAGCATCCTGCCGACCGCCGCACCCAGGCCGTTCCACGAGAGCCCGAGCCCCCTGGCCCCGAGCAGGAATGCCGCCAGCGACGTGAGCCCCACCAGGGCCAAGACAAAGGCTTGCTCCATGCTTTTCTCCCGCACTCACAGGTACCCGGCCATCCGGTAGTACAGGTGGGCGATGAGCTCCTGGAGGGCCGTCCGGGTCAGCTTGAGCCGGCCCTCAGGCGAGCGTTCGGTGATAGAGGTCGAATCGGCGGTGACAGGGAGCACCTCGAGGCCGACACGCTCGAAGAGGCGTCGCGCGCGCCATGTGTTGAGAGTCCGTGACCAGCAAGATCCGCCGAACCTGCCGGGCACGCAGGAACTCCCCGATGCGGATCGCCTCCTCCCGGGTCGTCCGACCGCGTGACTCCATGTTGATCGCCTCCGCCGGGACGCCCAGATCGAGCGCCAACGCCGCCCGGACCTCCGCTTCCGTGGGCCCGGTGTCGGGGGCCGGCCCCGAGAGGACGAGGAGCGGCGCGAGGCCCTTCCGCTGCAGAACGATTCCCTGAATGGCCCTCCGGAGCGAGACGTCCCCCAGTGCCCCGTCCTCGGACACGCTGGCTGCCAGGACGACGATAGCCTCGGCTGGCTCGAGGCGAGAGCGAGCAGCCAGGCTGTGAGCCAGGAGATTCGGGAGCGGCGTATACGCGCACGCCAGGAACACCACCACCCCGATCAGGCCCAGGATGCGACAGGCGCGCTCCCAACCCGAAACGCCGACCGATGTGGAAGTCGGGATGTCGGGAGACCTCACGGCTTCGGACCGCCCAGTCGGCTCCATAGCATCCCCCTCCGTAAGACCTGTTAGACCCGACTCGCCCGCCATCCGGGGGAAGGATGGTCCATCGGGCTAAAGAGAAAGGCCGCGCGCCTGAGGGGGCATCACTTCCGCCCAGGGCGCGCGGCCCTTCAAGATGGGCAACCTCTCCGCGGATGCTCGGGGCAGTCGCCCCCTCGCATCACAGCAGCAACTGCACCGGGTTCTCCAGGATCCGCTTCAACTCCTGGAGGAACTTGGCCCCCATGGCGCCGTCGATGATCCGGTGATCGAAGGCGCCCGTCAGGCGCAGCCGCTGGCGGACGACGACCTGTCCGTTCACCGCCACGGGCTTCTCCTCGACGGCTCCCACCGCCAGGATGGCCCCGTGCGCCGGATCGATGACAGCCGTGAACTCCACCACATCGTACATGCCCAGGTTGGAGATGGCGAAGGTTCCGCCGGAGTACTCCTCCGGGCGCAGCTTCTTGTGGCGCGCCCGCTCGATCAGCCCCCTGGCCTCGCGGGCGATCTGCCCCAGGCTCTTCCGCTCGCAATCCCGGATCACCGGGACGATCAGGCCGTCCTCCAGGGCCACGGCCACGCCCATGTGCACACGCTTGTACTCCCGCACCTGCCCGTCGTGGTAGGTGGCGTTGATGGCGGGATGGCGCTGCAGGGCCAGGGTCGTGGCCTTGATGACGATGTCGTTGACGCTGAGCTTCTCGGCGTCGGGATCGACTGCATTCAGGGACCTGCGGAGGTCCATGGCCGCCCCCATGTCCACCTCGACCGTGACGGTGAAGTGAGGCATGGGGGCCTTGCTCTGGACCATGCGCGAGGCGATGGTCTTCCGGATGGTGCTGAGCTCCTTGTCCTCGAACTCCCGCTCCCCCAGGGGGACCTCCGCCCCACCCAGGCGCTGGGCCTGGGTCGCCAGGTACGCTTCCACGTCCCGCTCCAGGATCCGACCGCCGGGACCGCTCCCCTTGACCTGGGCGAGGTTGATGCCGGCGTCCCGAGCCATGCGTCGGGCGATCGGCGAGGCTGGCACCCACCCGGGCTCCCCCACAGGAGCGGCCGGTACGGGGGTCGGTGCGGCCTTCGGCTCTGCCGCGGCTGGGGCCGCAACTTTCGGCTCGGGCTTCGGGGCCGCGGGTGGCGCCGGCATGGCCACTGCACCCTGAGCGGCAGGGACCCCCTTCACCATCCCGCTGATGTCATCATCCGGCTCGGCGATGACGGCGATGAGTTGCCCCACCGGCACCGTCTGCCCCTCCTCCACCATGATCTTCCGGAGGACGCCGGAGCCGAAGGCCTCCAGCTCGATCTCGGCCTTGTCGGTCTCGATGGAGGCCAGCACGTCGCCGCCCTGGACCCGATCCCCTTCTTTCTTCATCCACTGCAGGACCTTCCCCTCGATCATGGCATCGCTGAGCTTCGGCATGATGACTTGGGATGGCATGGGCAGCTCCGCTGCAAGGGAAGTGGAAACTTGACAACCGGCGACGCAAAACTGAGGGGCGATGTTCTCGGTTGTCAGTCGTCCGTTGTTCGTTTGAAATTTGCCGCTGCCGTGTAGCGCAGCTACACGGAGAGGACCTGCCTGATGCCCCCGAGGATGCGGGCCTTGTCCGGGGTCTTGGCCTGCTCCAGATTCCTGGCGTAGGGCATGGGGCAGTTCGCCCCGTTCACTCGCACCACTGGCGAGTCCAGGTAATCAAAGGCTCCCTCGGTGATGAGGGTGGCAATCTCGGCCCCCAGGCCGGCGAATCCCGCACCCGCCTCCAGAACCACGGCGTGATGCGTCTTCTTCACCGAGGCCAGGATCGTGGACGTGTCCATGGGCCGGAGCGTCCTCGGGTCCACCACCTCCACCGAGATCCCCTCCTTCTCCAGGTCCGCGGCGACCTCGAGTGCCCGGTGGAGCATTCCCATGTGCCCGATCACCGTGACATCGGTCCCCTCCCGCTTCACCTCGGCCACGCCCAGCGGGATCGTGTACTCCTCGTCCGGGACCTCTCCCTTCATCCCGTACAGGGTCTCGGACTCGATGAAGATCACCGGATTATCGTCACGGATGGCGCTCTTCAAGAGCCCCTTGGCATCCTTGGGCGTCGAGGGACGAACGACCATCAGGCCCGGGACGTGGTAGAAGTAGGTTTCCATGCTCTGGGAGTGCTGCGCGGCGAGCTGCACGGCCGGGCCGCCCGGCCCCCGGATGACCATGGGGACCTTGAACTGTCCCCCGGACATGTACAGGATCTTGGCCGCGTGGTTCACGATCTGGTCCAGCGCCACGATGGCGAAGTTGAACGTCATGATTTCCACCACCGGGCGGAGGCCCACCATGGCGGAGCCGATCCCCACGCCCACGAACCCCGCCTCGCAGATGGGGGTGTCCACCACCCGCTTGGGCCCGAACTCCTCCAGCAGATTCTGGCTCACCTTGTAGGCGCCCTGATAGACCCCCACCTCCTCCCCCATGAGAAACACCCGGGGATCCCGCCGCATCTCCTCCCGGAGCGCCTGATTCAACGCCTCGCGGTACGTGATGATGGCCATGCGTGGCGACCTCCGACGGCGAATTCCGACAGCGATGTCCGACAGGTCGGGTCTTTCGCTGTCCCTGTCCCTATCTCTAACCCTGTCGGCTGCCGGCGCTTTAGACGTACACGTCGGTGAGAAGCTCCGAGAGCGGCGGCTCGGGCGACGCGTCGGCGAAGCGGACCGCCTCCTCGACGACCTGGGCGATCTCCTTGTCCATCTCCTTGTACTCGGCGTCGCTGATGATCCCCTCGCTGCTCATCTTGTCCCAGAGCAGCACGATGGGGTCCGACTTCTTCCACTCCTCCACTTCCTCGCGGGTCCGGTACAGCGCCGCCGCTGGGTCCCGCATGGAGTGACCCCGGAACCGGTAGGTGCGGGTCTCGATGAGGGTCGGTGTCTTCTCGCGGCGCGCCCGCTCCACCGCCCTGGCCGTGGCCTCGCGCACCGCCAGGACATCCATGCCGTCCACCTGCTCGCCCGGGATGCCGTAGCCCTCCGCCTTCTTGTAGATGTCCGTCACCGACTGGGTGCGCGCCAGGGCCGTCCCCATGGCGTAGAGGTTGTTCTCGCAGATGTAAATCACCGGGAGCTTCCAGAGCGCCGCCATGTTCAGGGACTCGTGGAACACGCCCTGGGCCACCGATCCGTCGCCGAAGAAGCACAGGCAGACCTGATCGCCCCCCTGGTAGTTGATGGCGAAGCCGATGCCGGTCCCGATGGGTAGTTGCCCGCCCACGATCCCGGTCCCCCCCATGAAGTTGTGCTCCTTGTCGAAGAAGTGCATGGAGCCGCCCTTGCCCTTGGACAGGCCGTCGATGCGACCGAACAGCTCCGCCATGGCGCGCCGGGGGTCGCTGCCCTTGACCAGGGCGTGGCCGTGCTCGCGGTACCCGGCGATCGCATAATCGTCGGGTCGCAGCACCGAGATGGCCCCCACGCACGAGGCCTCCATGCCCACGTCCAGGTGCAGGAAGCCGCCGATCTTGCCCTGGGCGTACATCTCCGCCGCCTTCTCCTCGAAGCGGCGGACGAGGAGCATCTGGTACAGGAGATCCACCATGACCTTCCTGTCCATCGGCGGCTTCGTGCCGATTTCGGGGACCGTCTCGACGGTGGCCTTCTTGGAACGCTTTGACATGACCGATTCCTTCTGCGGGTTCAAGAGGGGAGGGTTGCCTGCAACAGGCCAGGATACCGGCGGGAAGTATAGCCAAAACGGCCGGGCTTGCAAGTGCATTTAGCCGGATGCCGGCATGTCTCGCCTGGGCCTCGCGGGCACCGGCACGCCGGAGCCCCGACGGGCCTGACCATCAACCGGTGCACGGCCTACCGGATGTTGATGATGGGGAGCGGCTGGCCGAACCCGCCCTGCGACCGGATGGCCTCCACGCTGATGCGCCCGGCGAGACTCCCCGCCACGCGGCGGAAGATCTCGGCCACCGGCGAGCCGGGATTCCGCACCAGGATCGGACGGCCGTCGTCCCCGCCCTCGCACAGGTCACCGTCCAGGGGGATTTCCCCGAGGAATGGGACCTCTTGCCGCTCGCTGGCCTTTCGCCCCCCGCCGTGGCTGAAGATCTGGGTCTCCTTGTGACAGGACGGGCAGACGAAGCCGCTCATGTTCTCCACGATCCCCAGGATCGGGACCTTCATCTGCCGGAACATCACCAGGACCCTGCTGGCGATGGTCATGGCCACGTCCTGGGGGGTCATGACGATGACGACGCCGGAGAGCTGGAGCGACTGGGACAGCGTGAGCTGGGCATCGCCGGTCCCGGGCGGCAGGTCGATCAGCAGGTAATCCAGCTCCCCCCAGGCCACGTCCCGGAGGAACTGGGTGAGCGCCTTGGCGAGCATGGGCCCGCGCCAGATGACCGGAGCGCTGTGGTCGGGCAGCATGAAGCCCAGGGACATCAGCTTGATCCCGTGCGCCTCCAGGGGAATGATGCGCTCTGCTCCATCGATCTCGGGCAGCCGGTGGATCCCCATCATCAAGGGGATGCTGGGCCCGTAGACATCTGCGTCCAGGAGCCCCACCTTGGCACCGGTCTCGGCCAGGGCCACGGCCAGGTTCACGCTGACCGTGGATTTTCCCACCCCCCCTTTGCCAGAGGCCACGGCGACCGTATTCTTCACGCCGGGAATGCCCCCACGGTCCATGACGCCTCGCGGGGCGGCGACGCTCGCCCCCCACCTGAGGGCGATCTGGCCGATGCCCGGGATGGCCGACAGAGCCAGACGGCAGTCGTGCTCGATCTGGCCCTTCAGCGGGCAGGCTGGGGTGGTCAGCACGACCTCGAAGCTCACATTCGAGCCCTCGATCCTGAGGTCCTTGATCATCCCCAGGGACACCAGGTCCCGGTGGATCTCCGGGTCCTTCACCGTGGACAAGACGCGCAAGACATCCTGTTCCGTGACCATGACGAGATGTTCCTTTACTGCAGGTGGCCTCAACCGGGAGCCGGCCGTCAGTGATCGACCGCCAGCATCACGCTGGAGGCCTTGATGACGGCGTAGGCCGGCTTGCCGACGGACAGGCCCAGATCCGCGACCGATTTTTTCGTGATGATCGACACCACCTCTATGCCGCCGGCCAGCTCCACAGTCACCTCGGCGTTCACCGCGCCTGGCTCGATCCGTTTCACCACGCCTTTCAGGGTATTCCGGGCACTGATTCTCATCTCGTATCCTCCACGTCAAGTATCCGGACCCCTACAGGCCTGCGATTTCCCGGCAGGTGAACGCCCATGCGGTCCGCTGCTCGGTCCGGCCGGGAGTATGCCCCACCAAGCCGCGTTTCACAAGGCGGGCGTGACGTTGGGGCTGGAAATGAGGAGAGGTCAGCGGGAGATGAGGTGGACGGCCGAGGCCTTGAACGTCACCACGACCGGCCTGCCGGGTCCGAGACCGAGCTCCTCGTAGGACTGCGTGGTCACCAGGGCGACGAGGCGCGTGCCGCAGGCGATCTCCACCCGGTACTGCGCCCCCAGCCTCACGGCGGACTCCACGCGGCCCTCCAGGCGATTCCGCGCGCTCTCCAGGAGGGCACGTCCCTCGCCCGTGCGCAGGGTGATGTCCTCGGGGCGCAGGCACGCGAGGACGGCGGCCCCCACCGGGCCGCTCCCCAGGGCCGCGATGCGCATTCCCTCCGCCCCCACCATGAGCAGCCCGTCACGGTTGGCCAGGATGCGGCCGGGCAGGATGGTCTCCATCCCGACGAAGCGGGCCACCTCCTCCGAGACGGGCCGGCCGAACACCTCGGCCGGGGTGCCGGCCTGGCGCACGCCACCCCCCATCACCACGGCGATCCGATCGCCGAGGCGCAGCGCCTCCTCCCGGTCGTGGGTCACGAAAACGGTCGTATACCCTTCCTGGCGGAGCAGCTCCTGAAGCTGGCCGAGAAGCTCGGCGCGCGTGGGCGGGTCCAGGGCCGCAAACGGCTCGTCCAGGAGCAGGACGTCCGGGCGGAGGGCGAAGGCCCTGGCCAGGCTCGTGCGCTGCGCCTCGCCGCCGGAAAGGGTGCGGGCCTGCCGGGACGCCAGGTGGGAGATACCCAGGCGATCCAGCCACGTCCGCACCTGGGCGACCACCTCCTGCCTCGGTCGGCGGCGGAGACGGAGCCCCAGCGCCACGTTCGCCTCGACGGTGCTATCGCAGAGGAGCGGCTCCTGGAAGACGCAAGCGAACTGGCGACGAATGCTCAGGAGGTCCCGGCCGTCCCAGCGAACGGGCTGCCCGCGGAATCGCACCTCCCCGCCGGTCGGACGTTCCAGGAGCCCAAGGATCCGGAGCAGCGTGGACTTCCCCGCCCCGTTGGGGCCGATGAGGGCGAGGATCTCTCCCGGACGGACGGCCACCGCAGGGACGTCCAGGACGGTCGTCCCTGCGTATTCCATCCGGAGATCGCGACCCTCCAGGATCGGGGCGCTCACCGCGCCCGTCCCCGTTGCTGGATCCAGGTCAGGAGGTAATTCACCCCGAAGACCAGGGCGAGCAGGATGACGCTGAGGGCGAAGGCGACGTCGAAATTCCCCTTCCCCGTCTCCAGGACGGTGGCCGTGGTGAGCACGCGGGTGTGCCCGAGCAGATTCCCGCCGACCATCATGGACGCCCCCACCTCCGAGATGACGCCGCCGAATCCCGCCATGACTGCCGCCAGGAGGGGCAGCCGCGCCTCGCGCATGAGCAGCCACAGGAGCTGGCCCCGGGAGGCGCCGAGCCCGAGGAGCTGGAGCCGCAGCTTCGGGTTGAGCTGCTGGATGGCGGCGATGGTGAGACCGGTGACGATGGGGGCGGCGATGACGAACTGGGCGATGACGATGGCCGTGGGGGTGTACAGGAGCTCCAGGAGGCCCAGCGGACCGCTGCGCCATAGGAAGACGCTGACAAAGAGGCCCACCACCACCGGGGGCAGCCCCATGCCGGTGTTCACCAGGGCAACCAGGAGGCCGCGGCCGGGAAAGCGGCTGAGGGCAAGGGCCATCCCCGAGGGGATCCCCGCGATCAGGCTCAGAAGCGTGGCGATGGCCGAGACCTTGATCGAGAGCCAGGTGATCTGGAAGACCTGGGGATCCCCCGACAGGATCAGGCGGACAGCCTGGACGATGCCCTGCCAGATCAACTCCATTGGAGAAATCCCAATGACCAATGACCAATGGCCAACGAGGAACCGTGTTCGGACTCCGGTTTTCGGCGTCGCTCCCTCATTGGGATTTGGTCATTGGTCACTTGTCATTGTTCTCACAGTGCTTCCTCGCGCTTGCCTGCGTCGGGGAAGAACAGCGGCTCGCCGAACTTGTCCACGCCGAACGTCTTGATGACCTCCTGGACCTCCCTCGAAACCATGAAGTCGGCGAAGGCCTTCCCCCCGGCCGCGTTCACCCGTGGGAACTTGGCCGCATTCGCTTCCAGGACCGAGTAGATGTTGAGAAGGATGCGGTCCTTCTCGACCAGGTTCACGAGCTGCACCCGCTTCTGGAAGGTCAGGAAGGTGCCCCTGTCGGTCACAGCGTAGGCGCGCTTCTCGGACGCGATGCCAAGGGTGGCGCCCATCCCCTGGCCGGCCTGGAGATACCACGAGCCCGAGGGTTGGAGCTTCGCCTCGCCCCAGAGCTTCTTCTCGAGCTGGTGGGTGCCCGAGTTGTCCCCCCGCGAGACGAAAGACGCCTGGGCCTCGGCGATCCGCTTCAGGGCGTCCACGGCGTGAGTCAGGCCCTTGATCTTGGCCGGGTCCTCGGCCGGCCCCACGATGATGAAGTCGTTGTGCATCACCAGGCGCCGGTTGAGCAGCAACCCGTCCCCCACGTATTTCTTCTCGGAGTCCGGCGCATGCACCAGGCACACATCCGCCTCGCCCTTGGCCCCCAGGGCCAGCGCCTGCCCCGTCCCCACCGAGATCGTCTTCAGCGTGTACCCGGTCTGCTTCTCGAACATCGGCACCAGGACATCCAGCAGCCCGGAATCCTGCGTGCTGGTGGTGGTGGACAGGATCACCGCCTGCCCGGCCGCGGCCGGGACGGGCAGGAGCCAGCCAGCCAGCGTCAAGGCCAGGGAGACACCAAGCCACGCTGTCCACCGAAATGGCATCCTGCCTGCGCGTCGCATCCCATCCTCCTTCTGTTGACTCTCACACCTCAAACGCTCGGGGACGTCCGCCGGCAGATCGTTGGGAAGCGCGTCCCCTGTGCTTGCCAACCTGCCATGGGCGCATATCTTTTATATGCTACGAACAGCATAGTCAAGGGTAAACGTACTCACCTCTGCCTGAACGCCTGCTGGAACCGCCGCGCGACGCCCGTGTCCACGTCCCGGCGGAACTGGCGGTAGCGCGCCAGGAACTCTCTCCCTCGCTTGGTCAGCCGCATGCCGCTCCGCGGGCCGCCACCGGGCTGTCGCTCCAGGATCTTGAATCCCGCCGCCTGCTCCAGCTCTCGAAGGTAGCCCCAGGCGTTTCTGTAGGACATCCCGAAATGCTCCACCGCGCGCTTGAGCGAGCCCAGTTGGTCCACCAGCTCCAGAAGTTGAGCCCGTCCATCCCCGAACTTGACCGAGTCCTTGAAGACCACCCACACCTTGAGTTTGGGCCGCATCTTCGCCTCACCTTCTCGGGGACCCGCCGCCGATTGCTGGATCACGGGCCCACTATACCCCCCGTCTCTGGCGAAGAGAACAGCAATCCGCAGTTCGCGGCAGCCCGGCAAGAACACCCGGCGGAACCCGCCATCACCCCGATCCCCACAGCACGCTGGTGATGTCTCCTACGAGTTCGGTTGCCTCTGGTCGGGGATTTCGCTTGCCGCGGAGCCGAATTCGTCTTTATGATCACCGCGTGCCCGGTCGTCCGCCCCCCGCAAGATCCTCCCGGCACTTTGCCAGTTCTGCTCAGGGAGACACATGGGAACGATCCTGGTCGTCGAGGATGAGCGAGACATCGCAGACCTGGTGAAATACCACCTGGAAAAGGCCGGCCTGTCGGCTCGCGTGGTAGGCGACGGGAAGCAGGCTCTGGACCTCATCGTCCGCGATCACCCGGACCTGATCATCCTGGACCTCATGCTCCCCGGGCTGGATGGGCTGGAGGTCTGCCGTCGCCTCCGCGGAGACAGCGCCACCCGAAGCATCCCGATCATCATGCTCACGGCCAGGGCGGAAGAGGTGGACCGGATCGTGGGTCTGGAGATGGGTGCGGACGACTACGTCCCCAAGCCGTTCAGTCCCCGCGAGCTCGTCGCCCGGGTCAAGGCGGTCCTCCGCCGGACGACGGCGCCTCAGGCAATCGGCGAAGCCCCGCTTCACGCTGGGGGTCTGCGCCTGGACCCTGACCGCCACGAGGTGACGAGGGGTGGGCGGCCCGTTGTCCTGTCCGCCATGGAGTTTCGCCTGCTGGAGTTTCTCTTGCGACACCGGGGCCGGGTGTACACCCGCGCGCAGCTCCTGGACCACGTGTGGGGACACGACCGATTCGTGGAACCCCGCACGGTGGACGTGCACATCCGGCGCCTGCGCGAGAAGGTGGAGGACGATCCGGGGAACCCGACGCTGATCCTGACCGTTCGCGGCCTGGGATACAGGTTCCGGGAGGAAAATAACCAATGACTCGATGACCGTTCGGCTGAGCTCACGACGAAGCCAGATCCCAATGGGACTCTCGCTTTCCTAACCCCAACCCGAAATTCTTGAACCGCCATGACGCCATGAACCACAAGTCTCAAAGGGTCAAAGGGCCAATACCTTCAGCCACGCCACCGCACCACGAGATGTCCTTGGCAGTTCGGCTCCGACATCAGCCCCTGACAGCCTGGGCGGCCCCCGGTGGCGCCTTGGCGGTGAAACGTTTCCTCGGATTAGGGCTAATTCATTGGTCATTGGTCATTGAATCATGCGCCTGACGATCGGAGCCAAATCGGTTCTGGCCATCAGCCTGCTGATCGCGTTCAGCCTGGCGCTGGTTGGCCTCTATCTCGAACGGCGGGAGCGGTCGTCCGTCGTCGCCCAGTCCGTCGCACGGCTCGAGGCCCAGGCTTCAGTCCTCGCCGTCGAGGTGGGCACCGGTCTCGCCGAGGGAGACACCTGGGCCCAACGGGTCAAGGCAAGAACCGGTGCCCGGGTGACGCTGATCGCCTCGGATGGCAGAGTCCTGGCCGACTCGGACGAGTCCTCGAACCGGATGGAGAACCACGCACACCGCCCCGAGGTTGCGGCCGCCTTGGCTGCGGGGAGTGGGCATGCCATGCGATTCAGCGCGACCGTCGGCCGGGACTTGCTGTATTTCGCCCAGGCCCTTCCCCGATCAGGCGGAGAACGCCTGATCCTCCGCCTTTCGATCCCCGTGGGGCAGGTTGCCCAGGGCTTTACCCGGTTTCGCCGGGACTTCCTGGCCATCGCGGTGATTTCTCTCGTCGTCGCCTCGGGCATAGCCATCCTCTGGACGCACGGCATTTCGAGGCAGCTACGCCAGATGGTGAGGTTCGCCCAGGGGGTGTCCAGGAGAGAAATGACCACACGCCTGCCCATAGCCAGCCGGGACGAGATCGGAGAGTTGGCGGAGGCCCTGAACGCCATGGCGGCCAGCCTCAAGGAGACGCTCCACCGACTGGAGGACGAGGGCCAGCGCATCCGGACCATCATGCAGAGCATGGCCGAGGGCCTGCTGGTCATCGACGCCCGTGGGAGGATCTCTCTCGTCAACCCGGCCGCAGAGGCCCTGCTAGGCGTCCGGGAAGCCCGGGCTCTGGGTCAGACCCCGCTGGAGATGGTCCGGAGCCATGAACTCGACGACCTGCTGAAGGCGGCAGGCGAGCGGGGAGACGCGGCGGCCGCGGAGATCACCTTGATCCATCCCCGCAGGCGCATCCTGGCCGGAACGGCCGCGGCCATTCGGGGGGCGGACGGCGCCGTTGAGGGAACGGTCCTGGCGCTTCGTGACATCACCCAGCTCAAGCGCCTGGAAGAGATGCGCATGGAGTTCGTGCTCAACGTCTCACACGAGCTGCGCACGCCCCTCACGGCCATCCGGGGCTACGCCGAGACCCTGCTGGACGGCGACCTCAAGGCTCCGGAAGAGGCTCGAAAATTCCTGGAGGTGATCCACCGGCATTCGGAACGGCTGGCGCGTCTCCTGGACGACTTGCTGGACCTGTCAAACATCGAGCTGGAGCGAGTTCCCCTGCACATCCGGCCGCTGACGCTTCCAGAGGTTGCGCGCCAGGCCACCGCCATGGTCATGCCTCAGGTCGGTCAGAAATCGATCCGGATGGAAAGCGCGATCCCCCTGGATCTCCCCCCGGTGCTTGCCGATCGCGATCGCCTGGTGCAGGTCCTGGTGAACCTCCTGGACAATGCCGTCAAGTATACCCCCTCAGGGGGGAGCGTGACGCTGCGCGCTGCGGTCCTCCCGGCGGAGGGCGACCGGGGCGGCCTCGGCCAGTCGCGCGTGGAGATCGTGGTCGAGGACACGGGGATCGGGGTCCCCAAGAAGGACCTCCCCCGTATCACCGAGCGCTTCTACCGAGTCGACAAGGCCCGCTCTCGCGAGATGGGGGGAACCGGCCTCGGCCTGGCCATCGTGAAGCATCTGGTCGAAGCCCACGCCGGCACGCTGGCCATCGAGAGCGAGCCGGGGAAAGGAACCCTGGTCCGCGTCATCCTGCCCGTGGCCCCCGCATGAGCCCAGGGCGCCCGCATCTTCCCTTGTGCGTCGCCCTGCTGCCATCGGCGGGGATCAGCAACACCGCGCCGCGCATTCCCATCACCTTCTCCTCGGGCGCGTGCGGCTCCCACACTCCGACTGGGCCTCTGGACGGGCCAGCCGCCCTCCGTTCTCGGGATCGAGCCCGAAAAGTCCGGAGGGCTGGACAATGCCCACCTCTCCCTTGACCCTGCTCCGAGCTTGCGAGTAGTGTGCGCAGACTTCGGCGGTTCCGCGTAACGCTTGGGAGAGGCAATGGCGTCGCGACGACCATCGTTGACCGCCAGGCGTGCAACCCGGGGAGCTTGGGCAACGCTACCCCTCAGGATGTCACTTGAGACGGGATATACGGTCGGTATATCCCAGATTGCTGAAGAGTCCCCAAGGCGCCGAAGGGGCCGGGAGGACGACGGCTATACGCCCCTCCCGCAATCCCCCATCAACCAGGAGGCGACAGTATGAAACATGTGACGGCCGTGATCTTCATTCTGTTTCTTGTGCTGGCAGGTTCTGGTCTCACTGTAGCCGCCGAGCAGGATGTAAAAGGGAGCAAGGACCACCCCTTGCTTTCGAGGATGCCCGACTTCACCATATCGGAATATAAGGAGCTCGAGTTCGACAGCCATAAATTCATCGGCCAAGACAAGAAGCCGGTCAGCGTCGAAGGCCATAAGTACTCCATCAGATACCGCTTGAACAAGGGTGCGGCCGAGCCCGGAGAATTGAAAATACGCAGGAACATCCAGGACGCCCTGAAGAAGATCGGCGGCAGGGTCGTCTTCGACGATAACTTCAACAGAGCCTCGACCATCGTGCTCGAAAAAGAGGGCAAAGAGGCGTGGGTCGAGGTCAGGACCTACAACAACATGTACCTGTTGACGATAGTGGAAAAGCAGATCATGAAGCAGGAGGTCGTGGCCAACGCCGAGGCCATGGGCAACGACATCAATACGACCGGCCACGCTTCAATATACGGGATACACTTCGACACCGGGAAGTCGGATATCAAGCCCGAATCCGACGCCGCTATCACGGAGATCGCAAAGCTGCTCAAGAACAACGGCGCACTGAAGCTGTATGTCGTCGGCCACACGGACAACGTGGGCTCCGTCGATTCCAACATGAAGCTGTCGAAAGACCGCGCGGACGCGGTGGTAAAAACCCTGTCCGGCAAGCACGGGATAGCCGCAGAGCGCTTGGCGCCCTATGGCGTGGCCTCCCTTTCACCCGTCGCATCGAACGACACAGAGGACGGAAAGGCGAAGAACCGAAGGGTGGAATTGGTCAAGCAGTGACAAGAGAACAGGGAATCAGGGACCCGGCCGTTTTTTCGGTGTCAAGGGTAGATCCCCCTATCGATGCCGATCGTTGTACGCATCTCGAGGCGGCCGTGTAGCGTCCTCCCCAGAGGCCGCTCCCGGGATGATCTCTCGCGCCCCAGCGGAGCGGTGTCCCGCCAAGGACGGGATCGCCTCGCTGCCCGAGGGACCCACCCGGCCTGGTCCGGGCCCTCGAGAGCGGGAGCGGCGCGCTCCGCCACAGGCGGATGCCGCCGCGGTCGCCCAAAGCAGCCGCCACGTTGCATGAATCGCGCGCCTACTCCCCGGCGAAGCCGAATCTGTCCCGTCGCGCGCGGCGTCGCTCAGCCTAGCTGCCGCCGGAGCCCGCCGGCGCGTCGCGGGTGGTAGGGGGTTCTGCTCCGCCAGACCCCCCGGAATCCGGGACGTCCGGAATCCGTTGCCACGTACTACAGCACATTGCCGCGCATCGAGCCGCCAGCCGGACGCGGGAGGGGATCGCCTATCTCTGGACCGAGGTGCTGGGCCACACCGGCCGCCCCCTCGCCCCCGTCCTCG
This sequence comes from Methylomirabilis sp. (SeqCode), assembly GCA_035455275.1. Classification (GTDB taxonomy): domain Bacteria; phylum Methylomirabilota; class Methylomirabilia; order Methylomirabilales; family 2-02-FULL-66-22; genus 2-02-FULL-66-22. Next base: position 70,535 of record DATIFO010000134.1, read on the forward strand.
GGATCCGGGCCCAGAATGTCTACCGGGCGGCCGTCCAGGGCCGGGCCGCCGCCGCCGAGTGGAAGCGCCTGCTGAAAACACCGTGCTGAACATGGCAACGTCCCGTATCCGTCCCGTATCTGCTGCCCGTCGCCCCTGCATGAGCTCATGGCGCCCGCCCTTGCGCGTCCCCCTGCGGCTATCGGTGGGGATCAGGAAGATCGCGCCGCGCAATCCCCTCACTTCTTCCGATGGCTGCAACCCACGAACCACGACTGAGCACCGGGACGGGCCACCCGCTCTCCGTTCCTGGGACCGAGTCCGAGAAGGTTCGGGTCGGCGGACCATACCTACCCTTCCCCTTGACGCTGCTCCGATCTTGCTGGTAGTGTGAGCCGACTTCGACGGTTCCCCGTAGCTCTTGGGGGAGGCGATGGGGTCAAGACGGCCGGCGACGGTCAGATCGAGTGCAGCCCAGCATTCGCTGGAGCGGAAACCGTGCATGGCCCTCTGGGGTTCAGCAGGCCCCAGGGGGCCGTTGTGTTCTCGGGGGGCGGCGGCCTCGTCAGCGGCCTCGCCTCCGGGCTCCCTCCCCAGGGGTCGAGATCCCACCTGCATCGGGGTGGGAAGCCAAGGTCACACCAGTCGGACCGTCGCGCAACTAGGAGACCGCAAGCGCGTCGAGACGACCATCGTTCACACCCCGGCGCCCAACGCTGGCAGCTGGGGCGACCGTAGCCCCCAGGATGCCCTCTGGGCGGGATAAACAATCT
>DATIFO010000135.1:0-33945 GCA_035455275.1 Methylomirabilis sp. (SeqCode)
TGGACCTCCTTCTACATGAACCCCCTGGGTTTTGCCTCGAATCTCAACACCCTGAAGCAGAAAGGGGCGGAGCCGCCCACGTCCTGGGCCGATCTCCTGAAGCCGGCCTTCAAGGGGCAGGTCCAGACCCCCAGCCCCCAGACCTCGGGGACCGGATACAACATGGTGGCCGCCCTGGTGCTGATCATGGGAGAAGACAAGGCCTTCGAGTACCTCAAGAAGCTCAACCCCAGCATCCAGACGTACACCCAGAGCGGCACGGCCCCGTCCAAGGCCGCCGCCATCGGGCAAGCGGGCGTGGGCATCCAGTTCACGCCGGCCTTCCTCCAGCTCATCGAGGAAGGATACCCGTTGAAGATCACGTTCCCGAAAGAAGGGGTCGGCTTCGAGGCGCCGGCCATCTCCATCCTGAAGGGCGCGCCGCGCCCCGACCTCGCGAAGAAGCTCGTGGATTGGGCCATCACCGTCCCCGGACAGAACGCACTCACGGAGGCCAAGACGTATTTCTTCCCGGTCCACCCCAAGGCCGCCCTGGCCAAGGGCCTCCCCACCTTCGATGAGATCCCCACCATCAACTATGACGCGGTCTGGGCCGGCAAGGAGAAGAAGCGCCTCGTGGATCGGTGGATCAACGAGGTCCTGCGGGCGCCCAAGTAGTCGCTGCCTGTGGACGCCATCCCTCGCGACACGTGGCTGGCTCGGTCGGCCCACGATCTGCGCAGGCTGCGGGGCGAGCCGGTCCTGTGCGCGGCCATCCTCGCCATCTTCGGCCTGCTCCTGCTCTTCATCCTGTACCCGCTGGCGCGGGTGCTCACGGTCAGCCTGTTCCCGGACGGCGCCTTCACGCTCCGCCTCTTCCGGGAACACCTGGGAAGCTGGTTCATTCGCCAGGCGCTCCTGAACAGCATCCTCATGGGGATCCTCACCGCGCTGGGCGGGACGGCCATCGGGTTCCTCTTCGCCTTCACCCTGACGCGCACCGGCGTCCCGGGCAAGGCCTTCTTCACCCTGGCTGCCATCCTGCCGATCATCTCCCCGCCCTTCGTGAGCGCCCTGTCCATCATCCTGCTCTTCGGCAACAACGGCCTGGTCACACGGGGGCTGCTGGGCCTGCAGGAGTTCGCCATCTACGGCATGCGCGGCCTCCTCCTGGCCCAGGTCTTCACCTTCTTCCCCGTGGCCTATCTCACCCTGCGCGGCATCCTGGAATCCCTGGGGGGAACGCTGGAGGACGCCGCCATGAACCTGGGGGCAAGCCGCTGGAAGGCCTTCAAGCGCGTGACCCTTCCCCTGTGCCTCCCCGGGATCGCCAGCGCCCTTCTGGTCCTCTTCATCGAGTCCATCGCGGACTTCGGCAACCCACTCATCCTGGGCGGGAGCGGCTTCCCCGTCCTGTCGGTGCAGGTGTACCTCCAGGTCACCGGCATGTACGATCTGCCGGGCGGGGCCGCGCTCGCGGTGGTGCTGCTGGTCCCCTCCGTGACCACGTTCCTGCTGCAGCGCTACTGGGTCGCCCGCAAGCGCTACGTCACGGTGACCGGGAAGCCGACGCGCGCCGTGATCCGGGCCGTGAGCCCGGCCATGCAGCGGGTCTTGTTCGGAGCCTGTCTGGCCGTGACCCTCTTCGTCCTGCTGTTCTATGCCACGATCCTGGTCGGCGCCTTCTCTCGCGCCTGGGGCGCCGACCACCGCTTCACGCTGCGAAACTTCGGCTATGTCTTCGGCGTGGGGGCCCAGGCCATCACGGACACCGTGACCATCGCCGTGACGGCCAGCCCCCTCTCCGGCCTCCTGGGGATGGCCATCGCCTTCCTGGTCATCCGCCGCCGCTTCCCGGGACGGCGGGCCATGGAGTTCATCTCCATCCTGAACTTCGCCGTGCCCGGCACGGTCATCGGGATCGGTTACATCCTGGCCTTCAACCAGCGACCCCTCCTGCTCACGGGGACCGCGCTCATCCTCGTGGCCAACTTCCTGTTCCGGTACATCCCCGTGGGCATCCAGGCCGGGGTGGCGGGCCTGCGCCAGATCGATCCGGCCATCGAGGAGGCCGCCACCAACCTGGGGGCCTCCAGTCCGGTAACCTTCCGGCGCATCACGCTCCCCATGCTGGTCCCGGCCTTCTTTTCGGGGCTGGTCTTCTCCTTTGTCCGCGCCATGACCGCCATCAGCGCCGCCATCTTCCTGGTCTCGGCCGACTGGAACCTGATGACCGTCCAGATCCTCTCCCAGACGGAGGCCGGCCGTCTCGGGGCCGCGGCCGCCTTCAGCGTCCTCCTGATCCTGATCATCCTGGTGGCGATCGGCCTCATCCGCCTGATCCTCGGCCGCCTGTTCGACTACCGCTACGAGGCCGCGTTTGGATAGCAGGGGTTGGGGGTGAGACCCTGACCGTGGGTGAGACGTTCCATGAGCGTGGTGCTTGAAGACGTGTCGAAGCTGTTCGACGATCCGCAGCGGCCGGGGACCGCCGTCACCGCGGTGGACCGTGTGAGCCTCGAGGTCAGGGACGGGGAACTGGTGACGTTGCTCGGCCCGTCCGGCTGCGGGAAGACCACGGCCCTGCGGATCGTGGCCGGCTTCGAGTCCCCCTCGGCTGGCCGGGTCCTCATCGGTGGGCAGGACGTGGGCCGCCTGCCGCCGCACGCCCGCAACACCGCCATGGTGTTTCAGAGCTACGCCATCTTCCCCCATCTCACGGTGGCCGGGAATGTGGCCTTCGGCCTGGAGATGCAGGGGGTCCCCAAGACGGAGATCGCCACCCGCGTCCAGGCCATCCTGGATCTGGTGGGGCTATCCGGCCTGGAGCACCGCTCCCCGGAGCAGCTCTCCGGGGGGCAACAGCAGCGGGTGGCCCTGGCCCGGGCCATCATCACCGAGCCCCGGGTCCTGCTCTTCGACGAGCCGCTCTCCAACCTGGATGCAAAACTGCGGGAGCAGATGCGGGGCGAGGTCCGGAAGCTCCAGCAGCGGCTCCACATCACCAGCATCTACGTGACCCACGATCAAGCCGAAGCCATGGCTCTCTCGGACCGGATCGTGGTGATGGACCGGGGGCGGGTCCAGCAGGTGGGGACGCCGTTCGAGATCTATGCCCGACCGGTCAACCGGTTCGTCGCCGATTTCATCGGGCGCGTGAACTTCTTGGAGGGGCGCGTCCTGGCCGCCGGCCCGGCCGGCGTCCGGGTGGACGTGCGCGGCCGGACCCTGGAAGTCCCCATCCGGCAGACCCCGGTGCGCCCGGGCGAGGCCGCCACCCTGGTCGTGCGGCCGGAGACGCTCCGGCTCGCCCCCGCGAGGGAGGCGCCTGGCGAGGGCTTCGGGGGGATCATCCGGCGGGCCGTCTATCTGGGGTCCAGCATCGAGTACGAGATCGACTGGAACGGGACGGCGCTCCTGGCCGTGATCGGCAGCCCCCTGGAGTACGGCCTGCTGCCGGAGGGGTCGCGCATCGCATTCGACTTCCCGGTCAGCACGGCCCACCTCCTCCCCCACCAGGCTGATCGCACCGGATGAAGCCAGGCTCCTCAGGATCTCCCGGGGGTCTGTTTGGAAAGGCGACTTTGTCGCCGGCGGGTGCTTGGCTATAATACGTCGAAGAGACAGATGGGACTCAAGGAGGCAGCATGGCCAAGACCAAGGGGCAGCCGCCCAACCTTTTCCTGCCCGGATGGGACAACGAGGAGCACGTCAGCATCGGCAGAAGCCGGGAAGGCGAGCTGGAGCTCCGATTCACGGGGGCCTGCAGCGGGTGCCGGGAATCCTTCCCGGACATGCAGCGGACGATCCAGACCATCGTCCAGAAGACCTCCATGACACCACCGGAGGCCACCGCGTTTTATCTCGGCTTCACCGTTGGGGTGGACAGCATCCGCCGCTACCACCGTCTGGGGGACTACCTGGACGACGACGAGGTCTTGGAGGAGTTCTTCGGTGGCAAGCCCGTGGCGGGACGCTTTCACTAACAGGCTGCTGAAAAAGACCCATCTGCGGTGACCCACCTCCGGTGGGTGCCCGCGCGCTCGCGCGGCGCTGCGGCGTACGGTCGAAGTACGCCTCGCACCTCCCATCGCGCGCCGCCTTGCATCTGGACGTTCTTGAGCAGCCTGGGCGAGGACGGGCTGCTGAGCATCCTGCGAGGCGCGGTCCGCAGGCTCGTGAACCGCACCTGGGCGCCCTCCCGCCGCCGCGGTAGACGCCCGCCTTCCACCCGGCGCCGCAGGGAACGGCCTGCGCGGTCATCCGCAACGGCCGGGCGGAATGGGGAGAGATCCGATGCCAAGAGGCCTGGCGCTCCACACCTGGACGCTGGACACCACGCCGCTCGCCGAGGTGCTGGCCGTTGCGCGCCGCACCGGGTGGGATGCCGTCGAGCTGCGCCGCATCGACTTCGCCCGGGCGTCCCGGGCCGGCCAGTCGGCCGCAGAGGTCATCGAGCTGTTGCGCACCAGCGGGCTCGCCGTCGCCTGCGTCGGCGTCGAGGCCGGCTGGATGTTCGCCGAGGGCAGCGAGCGGCAACGCCTCCTCCGGGCCTTCGCCGAGTCCTGCGCCTGGGCCGTGGAGCTTGGATGCCGGACGGTCATGAGCCCCGTGGATCGCGGCCGCGGAGAATTGGTCCAGGCCGCCGCCAGCCTCTGCGAGGTCGGGGAGCTCGCCGCGCAGCACGGGGTGCGGCTCGCCCTGGAACCCAACTCGCAGGCGGAGCAGTTCAACACGCTGGAGCGTGTGGGGGAGGTGGTGCGGCGCGCCGGCCACCCGCACTGCGGCCTCCTGATGGACACCTACCATCTGGTGAGGAGCGGCGGCGATCAGCGCTCGCTTCGGGACCTCGCCCCCGGCGAGATTGCCTACGTCCAGTACAGCGATGTCCCCCGGGACGGGCTGCAGCCCGGGGTGACCACGGACCGGCTGCCACCGGGGAAGGGCATCGTCCCCTTCGGAGAGATCTTCAGACTGCTGGAAGAGAAGGGCTACGGCGGGCACCTGAGCTACGAGGCCCCGAACCCATCCGCCTGGGCCAGGAACCCCGAGGAGGTCGCGCGCGAGGCGCACGAGGCGACGCAGGCCTTCCTATCCGAGGGGTGACGAGCCCGTATTCGGCTCCCGGATTTCTCGGCCCCCGGCGGGTGTGTGATCGGGTGCGAGGGTGATGCGTCCCTCCACCATCTGCGGCACGACATCCGTCACGTCCAGGGCGGCGCAGATGTCCAGGTCTTCCCCGAGGCCCAGCTCCACGATCCGCCGGCCCCAGTCCGTCTCCCGGAGCAACTGCCGCAGATCGGACCCGTAGCGTCCCCACAGGGTCAAACACGCCCGGGCTCCATCCCCGAGATGGAGTTGCCCCGCCAGGCGAATGGCCCGATCCACGATGGCGCCCGCGCACACGGCATCTTCCAGCGAGAACAATCCCTCGTACCCCGAGCAGACGATCAGGGCGTCCGCCCGTCTCGCCGCCAGCCACGCGCCCACCGCGGCCCGATTCGGGAAGGCGCCGATGGCCACCGTCCGGCCGGCCCCCACCGCGCGCAGGGCCTTGGTGCCATTCGACGTGGTCAGGATTACGTCCTGCCCGGCCACCGGCACCCGGGCGAACTCCCTCGGCGAGTTCCCGAGGGCAAAGCCCGGGATGCGCCGCCCGCCTTGCTCTCCGGCAAGGACGGCCCCGGGGGAGGCCGCCAGCTTGGCCCGCGCCTCCTCGGGGCTCGACACCGGCAGGATGGACCGGCACCCGTGCCGGAAAGCGCTGACGACGCTCGTCGTCGCCCGGATCACATCCACCACCACGGCGAAGGACTCGGGGCGGGGGCGCGCCAGCAACTCGGAGGGGAGGAGCAGGACGTCGAGGCGCATGGCATTGGTGGAGCGAGGAGCGGGAACCGAGAACTCGGAACGCGCTGGCCCCCCGGTTCCTCGCCCCCGTTCCCCGGTCCCGGCAGCTCAGCGTTCGAGCCTGAACAAGAGCTTGTGCTTGCCGATCTCGATCTCGTCACCGTGCTTCAGGGTGTGCTCGGAGACCTTCTCCCCGTTCACGCGGGTCCCCGCCAGGCCGGCGACGTGGATGAGCTTGTACTGTCCCTCTTTTTGCGGGAGGATCCTGGCATGCACCCTGGCCACGAACATGCCGGTGAGCTGGATGTGGCAGTCGGCCCCGCTCCCCAGACTGACCTCCCCGGACTCCAGGGGGAATTTCTTCAGGTCCGGGAGCAGGAGGCGAGGTCGGAGCACCGGGGTGGAGGCTTCCGCCCTGGGCGAGGGTTTTCCAGCCGTCGCCTGGGCGATCGCCCCGGGGTCAATGTACATGGTCTTCTGCCCGACCGGCTCTGGGCCCTCGACCTTCGGTGCCTCCCCCTCTCTCGGCAGGCGGAAGATCAGCCGATGCTTCACGATGGTGATCTCGTCCCCGTCGCGCAGCTGGTGGCTCGAAACCTTCCTGCCGTTCACGAAGGTGCCGTTGGCGCTTCCCAGGTCTTCGACCGTGGCCCGGTCGCCACTCCACTTGACGACCGCATGCCGCCGCGACACGCCCGCATTCTCGATGAGGATGTCGTTGCCCGGGTTGCGGCCGATCGTCAGCTCCCCCTTGGCCAGGCTGAAGGTTCCCAGCGTCTTGTCGCCGAGCAAGCAGTGGACCTCGGGAACGGGTCCTTTCGGGGCCGGCGCGGGTGGCGGCGGTTCGGGGAGTGGCGCCGCCGAAGCCTCCGGTGCCGCCGTGGGGGCCTCGGAAGGAGCGGTCGCATCCGACGCCGTCATGACGCCGCCGTCCCGTTGCAGCGTGGCAACCGGTTCGGGCTCCGCGGGGGTTCCCGGCTCCGCCAGGATCCCCGGCGTCACGACTGGCTCCGCCTCCGGGGGTGGAGCGGCCCGTGGCGGGGAGACCAGCGCGGGCTCCGAGGCCAGCTCCAGCTCCAGGCGGGGTGCGGCCAGCTCTGCCTGAGACTTGGCGACCGTTTCGAGGTACACCTCGCTCAGGCGCCCGCGCGTTCCAGGGGTGATCAGGGTGGCATCGCCGGCCGGAGTCACCCGCGTCTCCTCGAACACCCCCACGATCATCTCGCCCGGGGGGCGCGTGCGCGCGTAGGCCAGGAGTTGGTCGGCCGGGGTTGGCTCGGTGAGCGCCGCTGCCCCCGAGGGCGGGAAGTAGTTTGCCGCCGGCCTGCCCTTGGTGAGCATGCCGATGGCCCATTCGTTGGCGGACCCGATCCCCAGGATGGCGTCCGCGCCGCGCGTCGCCAGACTTCCCAGCAGCTCGTCCATCGCCACGACGTCCGTTGTCACCTGCCGGGCGGCGCGGTGCCGGAACAAGACCATCAGGCCGAGGAGCAGCCGCTTGTCTGCCGCGAAGAAGGACAAGGGGGAGTCGGGCCGGCGGGCATAGGCGCGGAAGAACTCGTGGATCTCCTGCGAGGCGAATGTCTGCCCCTCGAGGCGACCCGCGGCATACGGGAATCCATTCACCACGAAGAGGACCGTGGCCTCGTCCGGGTGTGCGTGCAGGAAGTACCCGTCGGCGATCCGGCGCTCTTGCGTGATCTTCGCGAAGAGTGCGTCGAACCGATCCAGCGGACACACCTTCGCGTCCAAGAGCGTGGCCGCCGCTGGAAACCTGGGACTCGGCATCGTGCCTCCTTGCGTCCGGGGGACGCCAGATCCCCTGCCCGGCCGCCTCAAGCGCCCCCCATGTCGCCATCCGACGGTGGCAGCGAATCTTGAACCCCGCCAGGCGCTATCCCTGACGCTATCTGCCTCCCGTTTCTCCCCGGCCGAATATTTCCTTGAGTCGCGACAATATCCCCTGCCTGCCCCGATCGCCTGCGTGCGCCCGGATCAGGAGCACCGTGATGTTGTCATCGCCCCCCTTGTAGTTCGCCAGATCCACCAGGGCCTGACAGGCCTTCTCCAGATCGTCGGGGTGCTCCCGCAGGGCAGCCAGCATCTCCTCGTCCTCCAGGAGGTCCGACAGGCCGTCCGAGCACAGCAGCAGCAGATCCCCCGCCAGGATGTCATGCTCTGCCAGGTCCACCTCGACTGATTCTTTGAGCCCCAGGGCGCGCGTGATGAGGTGGCGGTATTGGGAATCGTGGGCCTCCGCCGCCGAGATGATGCCACGCTCCACCTGCTGCTGGACCAGGGAGTGATCCGTGGAGAGCTGGACCATCCGATCGTCACGGACCCGATAGATCCGGCTGTCACCCACGTGGGCCAGCGCCATGCCATCCCCGACGGCCAGGACCGCAACGAGTGTGGTCCCCATGCCGGCATACTCCGGGCGGTCCTGGGCCGTGTCGAAGATGGCGCGATTGGCAAGGCGGATGCTGCTGCACAGGTAGTTGGCCTGACGGGAACAACCAGCCAGGGGCTGCCCCACCTGGGTTGCTTCCTCCCCCCGCAGGTATTTCCCCATCCACTCCTGGATCGTCTCCACGGCGAGCCTGCTCGCGACCTCGCCCGCGGCATGACCGCCCATCCCGTCGGCCACCACGAACAGGCCGAGCTCCGGGGCGAGACAGAAGCTGTCTTCGTTCCCGGTGCGCTTGCGTCCCACATCCGTCCTGGCAACCGCGCGGTACTCCATTCGCGCCCTGGGCCTCCGAGCCGGTTAGGCGGCGATCTTGTCGGGCAGGCTGAGGCTGGTGCCGGGCTCTTACGGAAACACGTTTCGGGCGCGGCGCCGATAGCCGCGGAAGAGTCCGACCGCCACGCCGGTCTTCACCACATCACCCGCCAGGAAGGGCAAGAACCCCTTCGCGATGGCCCCGGCGAGGGTGAGCTTCACACTCCAGATCAGCCAGGCGACGCCGCAAACATAGATCGTCAGGCTGCCGGTCGCCATGCTGAAGAGGATCCAGGCACTCCCGGGATCGTCGCGTCGGCGGACGAGCCACCCGACGATGGCCGAGGCCGCGATGAACCCCAAGAGATACCCCGTGGTGGGGCCGGCGAGCACGTAGCCTATCCCGCTGCCGCCCCCGGCGAAGACCGGCAGGCCGGCGATCCCGAGGAGAAGGTAGATCGCCTGGCTGGCCGGACCCAGGGCTGGCCCCAGGGTCGCGCCGGCCAGGGGCACGAAGAATGTCTGGAGGGTGATCGGCACCGGAGTCCAGGGCAGCGGGATCCGGACGTGAGCCCCCAGGGCCGTCATGATCACGAAGGCCAGCACCCCGATCACCGCCGAGACGCTGCGTCCTGCGAGCCACGGCGTCACCGCGGCCATCCCGGAGTGCCGGACCATCTCCCGCTCTGTCATCGAGACCCCTCCACCCGGGTGCAACCCCGGATCAAGCTCCGCCCCTGGGAAGTGCCCGCAGGCCCGTGGCATCCAGCCACACCCGCAGTTCCTCGAGGCTCTCCACGCTGAAATCGGCGTGCTCGGAGGCGGTCAGGATATCGCTCCGCAGCAGTACGGTGCAGACACCCGCCCTCCGACCCGCCAGCATGTCGAATTCGAAATCGCCCACGAACAGCAGATCCGACGGGGAAAGCCCCATCCGGTCGCAGGCCAGCCACACCGGGTCCGGCGCCGGCTTGGGGGGCGCGTCCTCTCGGGTGACCACCGCGTCGAAGGCGAGGCCGAGTCGTCCGAGGACCAGCTCGACGCTCTTCCGGCTGTTCCTGGTCGCGATGCCGCGCCGCAGACCCCGAGCCTCCATCCAGTGGAGGAACGAGAGGATCCCGTCCATGGGCTCGGCCGTCATGGCCGCGGCCGTCTCGTGCCGTTCCAGGATCGCCTCGGCCCGGGCGCGTTCGAGCGGGGAAAGCTCGGCCATGCGTTCCAGGATGAAGCCTTCGGTCGTGCCGAAGATCTCGCGCTTGATGGCCGGGAAGTCCAGGCGCTGCCGGACGACTACCCCGTCCATGTCGAAAAGGATGCCGCCGATCGGCGGCGCCATGCCACTCTCGCCCTTCGCCCCCATGGAATCACGCCAAGAGATACCGGACACCGGCATAGCCGAAGTACAGGCCGAAGGCCAGGAGGAAGCTGGCGCAGACGGCAACCAGGCGCCGATAGACCCGATCGGTGAGCAATCGGTGGCCCAGCGCCAGGCTCAGGCTGACCGAGCTGTACCAGGCCAGATCGGAAAGGATGTGCCCAAGGAAAAAGGAGGCGAGGCCCAGGAAACCCAATCGCATGGAGAGCGCAATATAGCCCAATCCGATGGTGGCCCACCAGATGAGCCAGTAGGGGTTGGACAGGGTCGTCAAGATCCCCGCCAGGATCGGATGCCGCCTCCGGCCGGTCGGTGGCGATACGGGCCGGAGGGTCAGGGCGCCGACGCTCTTGAACATGCCCCAGGCCATCCAGACGAGCACTGCGCCGCCCACGAGGCCGATGGTCCCGATCACGGGGCCCAGGACCAGGAGCTTCCCCAGGCCCAGGGCGAGCCCCGCGACGAGGAGGACTTCCAGGAGTCCGTGACCCAACACGATGAGGGGACCGGCCAGCGCGCCAAGGGCCGGTCCACGCCGATCCGGTCGCTCCCCGATCCCGATCGGTCGCCTCGGGGTCGTGGACAGCGGGTCGCCACCCCCGCTCCCGGTCCGCAGGCGCGCCGCCGTCTCGCCGATGGTGATCGTGAGGACCGGCCCGGGCATGATCGCACCGGATAGCCCGACCAGGAACGAGGTGACTGCGATTCCGATTACGCTATCCACCGCCCTCCTCGAATCCCGCCAGTCTCGTGAAAAAGGACGAAGTATGTATAGCCTCAATCTGGGAGCGGCGCAAGGAAATTCCCCGTCTCGGACGCCTGGGAAGCAGAGTGCACAAACAAGACACGGGCGCTCACCTGAGCGCCCGCGGGCGATGACCGTGGCTTCGTTCCGCCGTCTGCGAGGCCGGAGGGTCCGGCCCTACCTCCAGTAGCCGTCAGTCCAGTCTCTTGCCCGGTAGCCCCCGTTCCGGACGCCCTCCTCCCGTTGGCCGGGGAACCACCAGGCATGGCTACCGGGAGGGATAATTCACAAGCGCCGGCTCATCCAGCCGAGATCGCGATGATGAGGGCATTCTTCTGGCTCGTGGGGACTGCCACCAGGAACGGAGACCCGCTCCGGAGGCGGACCTCAGTGTTCGCCAGGATCTGTCCGCCAGGTCCCAGAACCCGCACCTTCAGGCTGTACTGCCCCCCCTGGACCGCTGTGGGAGTGATCTCCAGCGAGCGGCCGCCAGGGAGGTCCGTCCGCCACGTTTGATTCAGGGCCGCCGATCCCTGTGGCGATGCTTGAAGCCGATACGCGGAATAGGGGAGCTTCTGGAGTTCCCCCGCGAGGCTCCCGAGCTTGGCATCCACCCCACCAGGCTCGTTTGACGCATCGATCACCAGCGCCCTGAGCGCCACTGCCTCTTGGGCCAGGCCCCCTTCCGGCAACACCTCCAAACCGACCGCCACGAGCGCTAGGCAGAAAAACGCCACGTGCCTGTGCTGCAGGAGTTCCTCCACTCGGTCGCCTCCCGTCATTTCACAAAGCCGAGGCCTCGAAGACCCAGAGGACCTTGATCGAACTGCCGGGTGCCTGGAACAGCATGACGGCCGCATTCTCGCCCGCTTCGACCGAGAGCACCTCCACGCCGTTCGACCCATGCGGCCCGGGACCCCAGCCGATCTTCGGACCCAGCGTGAGCCCCAGGACGAGGATGATCGCCGCCGCGGCCGATGCCAGGCTCAGTCGGGGGTGGTCCCAGAAGACCTCGCGGACCGTGGGGCGGGCCGGTCGGGCCGGCGCGTCTGCGCCAGACCGGAGCCGGCGCTCCACCCCGAGCCCGAAAGCGGCAGCTTCTCCAGGGGTCAGGGCCACCCGCGGCGAGGACCGGAGAACGGCGGATAGCACACGGTAGGCCTCCAGCTCGCGCCGACAGGCCGGGCACCCTGCAAGCAGGGCCTGCATCCGGCCCCGCTCTGTCTCGGCCGTTTCTCCCGCCGCGTAGGCCGCCAGGTCTCGGGTCCGGCCTGCCAGCCTGTGGAACCAGTGCGTCATCTCAAGGCACCATTGAGGTCCACGGCCGCCTCATCGGAGATCCCCCAGACACCCTCTGAGCGCTTGGCGCAGTCTACGCCGGGCGTAGAACAGCCGGGACATCACCGTCCCCAGTGTGCACCCGACGCTCCGGGAGATCTCCTCGTACGTCATTCCCTCGATCTCTCTCAGGACCAGGACTGCCCGCTGGGCAGGAGGCAGTCCGGCGATTCCCCGGGCCAGGAGCTTCCGGACTTGCTTCGCCTCCAGGACCTCTGCGGGATTGTCCGGCGAGGACGGCTCGACTTCCTGTTCCTCCGGGGCAGCCCGGGTGTCGTCGTAGCTCGTTTCGCCCCCCCGCTGCTTCCGCCGCAGACTATCAATGGCGAGATTCACCACTATGCGGTGCAGCCACGTGGCGAACGAAGCGTCCCCTTTGAAGTGCTGGAGCGAGGCGAACGCCTTGGCGAAGGCCTCCTGGGCGACGTCGAGGGCGTCCTCCCGATTGCGGACCATCTGGTATGCCAGATTGAACGCCCGATCCTGGTGGCGGCGGACCAGGGTGCCGAAGGACTCCCGGTCTCCACGCTTCGCCAGCTCCACCAGGCTCCGATCATCCTCCGGGCCCCCTGGAACCCCCATCCACTCCCTTACCTTGGACGTGCCGAGATCCCATTTATTCAGTACTTGCGCATGCTAGCATCGGGGCATGGCCCCAGGCAAGGGGATTCCGGCAGCTCATCGAAAGACCTTGGTCAATTCGCCATGGCGAGCGGCCGGGCCGGGATATCCTCAGCAAGTGCCCAACAGATGCGGGCGGGACCCCCGGAATCGGGGGAACCGCCCGCAAGGCCGGGTAACTCCTGGGAAGCGTCCCCGGTCGAAGGAGCCGCAACGATCACGCCGTGACCGCCTTCTTGCCGTAATACACCTCGCGGTCGAGTTCTCCTTCAGAGGCGGCCACCGCCACGGCGCCCGAGAGATCGTCCAACACGTTGAGCGTGGTCCTGAACATGTCGGGAATCGCATCTACCCCGGCGATGATGGCGATGCCTTCGACCGGCCACCCCATCCCGGCCACGATGACCGCCAGGAGCACCAGACCACCGCTGGGGATCCCGGCCGAGCCCAGGCCGATCAACAGGATGAGCAAGAGCAGCCGGATCTGATCCCCCAAGGTGAAGCTCACCCCGAAGAACTGGGCGATGAGGATGGCGGCCACCGCCTGGTAGATGCACATGCCGTCCTGGTTCATGACGGCCCCCAGGGGCAAAGCGAAGCCGCTGATCTTCTTGCTGACCCCCAGTTTCGTCTCGGCGCACTCCATGGCAACGGGGAGGCTGACGTTCGACGAGCGGGTGGTGAAGGCGACCAGCATGACCTCCGTGCACCGGCGGTAGAACTGGATCGGGTCCACCTTCGCAAAGATCCACACGACCAGCGACACCACGACCACCGTCTGGATGATGATGGTGACGATCACCGTGACCATGTACTTGGCCAGGGGGAGGAGGATCCCGATCCCCATGGTGCCGGTCACCCAGGCCATGAGGGCGAATACACCGATGGGGGCGTAGTACATGGAAATGCGCACGATGTGGATCATGGCATCCCGCAGCGTCTCGAGCAGATCCACCGCGCTGACGGCCCGGCTACCCAGGAAGGAGAGAGAGACCCCGAGGAAGATGGAGAATACCACCACGCCCAGCAGGTCAAACTTGGCCATGGCATCGATGGGGTTCCGTGGGATGACCTGGAGCAGGGCGTCCGCGATATTCAACTTGGTGGCCGGCGCCACTTGCTTGAGTTCGGCCGGGGCCTGGATCCCAAGGCCAGGCTGGACGAGGTTGGCTGCCAGAAGCCCGAGGATGATGGCGATGATCGTGGTGACGATGTAGAACGCGATCACCTTGGCGCCGACCCGCCCGAGATCCCGCAGCTCCATACGCGCCAGGGCGACGGTGACGGACAGAAACACCATGGGGACCACCGCCATCAACACCAGGCGGAGGAAGATGTCACCCAGAAATTTCAGGTTCGTGATGGGCTTCCCCACGAGGAGCCCGGCAACCAGCCCGAGCAGCGTGGCGATCAAGATCCATGTGGGCAGGGATAGTTTTCGCATGCTCCGATCCTCCTCTTCGGTTCACCGGGATGGCTCCGTCCCCTCCACAGGCTACGTGTCAGGCACGCCTGGTTCCCACCTCCTCCCGAACCTTTCCACTCCCTCTGGCGTTTCCGCCTCCGCGCCTACCCCCAAGGAGGTCTCCGCGTCACGCCAGGTTGACAGACTCTACCGGCGCTGAAAAAACGACGGCCCTTCAGGGTTCGCACTCCCTGAAGGGCCGGACAGAGTTCTTGTGCCCTTTCCCCGCGAGCCTGACTCGGCTGACCACCCGGTCTGCGCTGGCTGGCCGCCATGGGTGGGTCTCCTCACTGATTGAAGGGACGCCTCACGTGCGGCCGCTATTATCAAGTTGGCCGGACGATGTCAATTCCAAAGTCACAGTTGATCTTCCGGCCCATCAATGTCCGGGCATGTTGTCCCGGTGCGATGCCTGCCGGATTCCCAAGGGCCTCCCCCACGTCGGCCTGACGAGGTCGAGCAATCGATCCACATCGCTTGCCGTGGTGCAGACGTGCATGGAAACCCGCACGACGCCCGCCGGATCGACATGCCGCGAGGCAGGCCATACACGCATGGACACCTCCCGATCGTGCCGGTATACTGCCGACTGCCCTGATGGGGCACCCCGAAATCGGGATGAGCTGCCCAGGCGATTCTTCTGGAAAACCGTACATGTTCTTCACCGTGACCGAAGCTGCCGCGGGCCTTGTCTTGGCCTTCTGGCTCGCGGCGGGCTGGATCTGCTGGCGGGGCCAGAAGCACATCCCTCACCTCCCGTCTCCAGGGCCGGCCTGCCCCCGCCCGCCCGTCTCCGTGATCGTCCCTGCCCGGAACGAGGTGCAGAGCCTGCCCCGGTCCATCCCGTCGCTGGTCGGTCAGAGCTATCCGGATCTGGAGGTGATCCTGCTGGACGACCGTTCCACGGACGGCACAGGCCGCGTCATTGAATCGCTCGCGCGCGCACACCCAGGGCTCAAAGTCATCCGGATCGCCATCCTGCCCGAGGGGTGGGTCGGCAAGACCCACGCCCTCTGGGTCGGCAGCGAGCGGGCCCGTGGGGACTGGCTGCTGTTCACGGACGCCGACGTGGTCTTCCACCCGCAGTGCCTGGAGGCTGCTGTCGCGTATGCCGAGGTCCATCGATTGGACCACCTTGTGGTCATCCCACGGGTCGAGACCGTGGGTTTCTGGGAGACAACCCTGGTGAGCTGCTTTGGCCTGCTGTTCAGCCTGGCGCAGCGACCCTGGCAGGCCAGCGATCCCCGATCGAGCGCCTCCATCGGGATCGGGGCGTTCAACCTGGTCCGCCGCTCCGCCTACCTGGCCATCGGGACGCATCGTGCCCTGGCGAATGCCGTCGTGGACGACCTCGCACTCGGCAAACGAGTGAAGCAGGCGGGCCTGCGCCAGGCCGTCGTCCGCGGGGAGCCTCTGATCCGGGTGCGCTGGCAGGTCGGACTCTCGGGCGTGGTGTCAGGCCTGGAGAAGAACGCCTTCGCCGGAATGGAGTACTCTCTCGTTCGTGCGGTGACCACGTGCCTGGCGCTGGCGGCCCTGGGAGTCCTCCCGTTCCTGGGGACGGTCCTCGGCCCTGCGCGAGGGGTGTGGGCGGCCGCGGCCGCGGCCCTGTGCGGCCTCCAGGCGGCGCACGCGCGCGAGGCGGATCTGCCTCCCTGGTCGGCCCTCTTCCATCCCCTGGCCGCTCTCGTCCTCATCTACGCCATCGCCCGCTCCACCATTCTGGCCCTCCGTCGTGGAAGGGTGGAGTGGCGCGGGACCTCGTACTCGCTTGCCAGTCTGCGGCGGCCGCCCCCCGGCCCGGAGGCGGCGCGCACGAAGCATTGACAGCAACCCTCCAAAGGATTAGCTTCCCCGTGTTGCTCCGGGAAGGGATGGCGGGCGATCTGCCCGGGTGGTGATCCCGCCGGAAGCCTGCGTCCCGCCAACTGCGAAATCGACACCGCGTGGGCGCCTCTCTTCCGGACTCCTTCCGCGGCTCCCCTGACCGCATGGCGTCTCGCGGCATGCTCATCCGTGCCGTGGTGTGATTCGGAGGGACCATGATGCACCGATCCTGGCGTCATCTGCTTCTCCCGGTGTCGCTGTCCTTGCTTGCCATCGTCGCCCGCGTCCCGTCGGTTCCACTCGCGGCCTCCCCTCCGCCCTTCGACTGGCAGCAGTTCAAGGGGACCACGCTTCGCGTGCTCTTGAGCAAGAGTCCCTGGCAGCAGGTCATGGCGCCCCATTTCCCGGAATTCGAGCAGCTCACTGGAATCCGTCTCCAGACCGAGGTGTACCCTCAGTCCCAACTGTGGGACACCCTGGAGAAGGGGCTGCGCGAGCCGGGACGGGTGGACGTGTTCATGACCTGGCCCGGACTCGACGGGCTCCACTTCCTGCGAACCGGCGGGTTCCGACCGGTGAACGACTACCTCAAGGATTCGCGTCTCACCGCCCGTGACTATGATTGGGAAGATTTCCTCCCCCGGACCCGCGCCGCCATGGAGATCGAGGGCACCCTCCTCGGGCCGCCGATCATGGCCGAGCATCTGGCTCTCCTCTACCGGAAGGACGTGTTCAAGAAGTACGACGTCGGCGTCCCCCGTACGCTGGACGAGCTGGAGGCGGCGGCGCGCTTCCTCCACAAGCAGCCCATGGGCCCCAAGGGAGAGCGCGGTGTTGGCGTCGTCTCGCGCGGCCAGGGGGCGATGGCCACCTCCCTCTACGCCGGGATCATCCATGCGCTTGGCGGGTCCTGGCTGGATGGGCGCCAGCGGCCGACGATTGACGGAGGGCACGGACTGGCCGCGCTGCAGTACCTCGGGCGTCTGCTCGGGAGTTACGCCCCGCCGGACATCTCCAGCTTTGACTGGCAGGAGGCGTCGAAATGGTTCCAGGAGGGCAGAGCGGCCATGTACATCGAGGGTAGCTCGATCTATCCCCTCATCGAGCAGCCCGAGACGTCGAGCGTCGCGGGACAGGTGGGGTACGCCCTTTTCCCTGCCGGGCCCGGCGGCTCCGGTGCCACCATCCCCGTGAAGGGGCTGGCCATTGCCAGGGGAAGCGCCCACCCCGAGGCAGCCTGGCTCTTCCTCCAGTGGGCCAGCGGGAAGGAGATGGTCAAGCAGGTGCTCCAGCGCGGCGTCCTGGTCGGGCGCGAGTCTGCGTGGCGGGACGGCTCCGTGAGCTTGAAGGTCCCCGCAGACTTGGCCCAATCCTTCCGGGAAGCCGGTCGGATCGGGGTCGTGGAGTGGGCGCCGCCCATGGTCGCCGTGACATCGGCGCGTGAGGCGGTGGGTGCGGCCATCAATGCGGCCGTCCGGGGCGAGGACATCCGCGCCGCCGCGACCGCGGCCTCCCTTCGCCTGACGGAGATCTGGAACATGACCGAGGTCAAGGCCGGCCAGCCGGCCCGCCCGGCCCCCTGAGGGGCGACTCCCGGTTCGCCCCGAACGCTGTGACTGCCCGCCGGCAAGGCACGTCGCGCCACCGGTCGTCTCCCCGAGTGAACATCTCTGCTCATGGCTGCCGCCGATCTTGAATCCCACCGGGATGTGTGCTAGGTATCGTATCGCGTGTCTCGGCGCGTGGACCCGGCATCGACCGGTCACGTGTGGTATGCCGCCATCGGTGGGAGGGAAGAGGAGGATTCGCATGAGCAACAAGCGGGCGGTTTTGGCTCTCGGCCTGATCCTGGGGCTCCTGGTGGCCTCATCGGCGCAGGCCGCCCAGTTCAACTGGCAGCAGTTCAAGGGGGCGCAGCTCCGCGTCCTGCTCAACAAGCACCCCTGGCAGGCGGGAATCGAGCCGCACCTGAAGGACTTCGAGGCCCTGACGGGGATCAAGCTGATCGCGGAGGTTTATCCCGAGGACCAGTTCCGGGCGAAGACCCTGGTCGAGTTGACCTCCGGAGCCAGTAGCATCGACGTGTTCATGAGCATGCCCGCCCAGGAGGGGCTGAAGTACATGCGGGCAGGGTGGCTCCAGCCGGTGGACGAGTTCCTCAAGGATCCCTCCATCACCGCCCCGGATTACAACTGGAGCGACTTCTTGGAGAAGACCCGGGAGGCGATGTCCGTAGAGGGCAAGTTGGTAGGGCCGCCGATCCAGGTCGAGAATGTGGCCCTCATCTACCGGAAGGACGTCTTCCAGAAGTACAACGTGAAGGTCCCCACCACGCTGGACGAGATGGAGGCCGCCGCCAAGGCGCTGAACGGCAAGCCCATGACCGACGACGGGCAGCCAGGGTTCGGGATCGTCAACCGTGGCAAGCGGGCGGCCGCCACATCCATGTTCGCCGGAATGCTGTACGCAATGGGCGGCTCCTGGCTGACGCCAGGCCGCGAGCCGGCCATCAACAGCGAAGAGGCGATCAAGGCCATCGACCTTTGGGGCCGCCTGCTCCGGCTGTACGGCCCTCCGGGCTCCGAGAACAACCACTGGTACGAGGCCAGCTCCATCTTCTCGCAGGGCAAGGCGGCCATGTACACGGACGCCAACTCGCTGTGGGTGGTCATCGAGGATTCGCAGAAATCCAAGGTGATCGGCAAGGTGGGGTACGCCCTGTTCCCGAGGGGTCCCAAGGGTAACTACGGCTCCACGGTAGCCGTGTGGGGCCTGGCCATGCCCAAGACCAGCAAGAACCAGAAGGCGGCCTGGCTGTTCATGCAGTGGGCCACCAATCAGGATCAGGTCTTCAAGGTCCAGACCGAGAAGGGAGTCTTGGGGTGCCGCGAATCGGTCTGGAAGGACCCCAAGGGCAAGGCCAAGGTCCCGGCCGACCTGGCGGAATCTCTGACGCAGGGATCCAAGGTCGGGACGCCGTTCTGGAATCCGCCCGTGGTGGCCGTGGCCGAGGTGCGGGATGCCGTGGGGGCCGCCATCGTGACCTCGATCCAGGGCGGTGACGTCCGGGGAGCCGCGAACAAGGCGGCCGCCGACATGAAGCGCATCATGGCGGAGACCGAGAAGAAATAGACCGGCCGTTTTCCCAGGGGACGAACCGGAGGAGGCCCGCGAGGGTCTCCTCCGGTTTCATCTTACCCGTCATGGCAGACGAGACCCCCGCCCAACAGGTGTCGGTGTGGACGGCCTCGGGAAAGCCGGGCTCGGCATGGTCGCTCTTCGTCGAGCGCCATCCCGTCCTGTTCTTCACCCTTCCCGCCTCCGTGGTCGTCTTCATCCTCATGGTCTTTCCGGTGTTCTACACCGTGTACATGAGTCTGCATTCCTGGTTCGCCAGCAGCCTCACGGTGCCGGAGTTCATCGGCCTGCAAAACTTCAAGCGAGCCTTCACTCAGGACGAGCGCTTCCGCAACGCCCTCTGGCTGACCCTGTACTTCACCGCCCTGGCAACCGCCCTTCAGGTCGTCCTGGGGGTCGCGCTGGCCCTGCTCCTCAATCGGCCCTTCCGCGGCAAGGGTTTCTTCCGGTCGATCTTCCTCCTCCCCATGGTGGCCACGCCCGTGGCCATCGCTCTGGTCTGGATGATGATGTACAACCCCACCCTGGGAGTGATGAACTATCTCGTGGGTCTCGTCAGGCTGGGGCCGTTCAAGTGGGTGAGCGATGCCAGCCTGGTGATCCCGGCCCTGGCCGCCGTGGACACCTGGGAGTGGACGCCCCTCATCACCCTCATCACCCTGGCAGGCCTGGCCACCCTTCCCCTGGAGCCCTACGAGTCGGCCCTGATTGACGGGGCCACGCCGGCGCAGATGTTCTGGCGGATCACGCTGCCGCTCTTGCGGCCGACGATCATGGTGGCCTTGCTCTTTCGCGCCATCGATTGCCTGAAGACGTTCGACATCATCTACGTCATGACCGCAGGCGGGCCGGGGTTCGCCTCGGAGACGCTCAACGTCTACACGTTCCAGGTCGGTCTCTTCTATTTCCACATCGGATACGCGTGCTCCCTCCTGGTGATCCTGTTCGCGCTGGTCCTGGGAGTGAGCCTGGTGTTGATCAAGGTGCGGCGAGGCGCCTGGTAGGGCGGCGAACACGGGAAGGGAACGATGAAGCGAGCCTCATCGGGCGTGGGCCCGTGGACCTACGTCCTCCTGGCGGCGATCCTGATCCCGTTCCTGTTCCCGCTGGCCTGGATGCTCCTGTCGTCGCTCAAGACGCAGGTGCAGAACACGGCCTTCCCACCCGTATGGATCTTTCGACCGACGCTCAACAACTATCGCGAGGTCTTCATCAAGAACCCATTCTTCACCTTCGCCTGGAACAGCCTGGTGGTGGCCGCGGGCTCCACCGGCCTGGCCCTGGTCCTGGGCCTGCCCGGCGCCTATGCCGTCGCCCGGTTCAAGCAGACCGGGATCGCCCTCGCCATCCTCACCGCCCGCATGGCCCCGGGCATCGGCTACCTCATCCCCTGGTTCATCCTCTTCACCAAGCTGAAGATGATCGACACCTACACCGCCCTGATCCTGACCCACCTCATCGTGGCCCTACCCCTGGTGCTCTGGGTGATGATCGGCTTTTTCGAGGACGTGCCGGGGGAGCTGATCGAGGCGGCCCGGATCGACGGCTGCTCCAACTTCTCGGCCTTCCTGCGCGTGGCCCTGCCCCTGGTGAAGCCCGGCATCGTGGCCACGGCCATCCTCGGCTTCATCTTCTCGTGGAACAACTTCCTGTTCTCGCTGATCATCGCCGGCTTCAAGACCCGCACCCTCCCCATCGCCGTATATAATTTCCTGTCGTACGAGGAGATCAACTGGGGCGGGCTCACGGCCGCCGCCACCATCATCACCCTCCCGGTGCTGGTCCTGTCCCTGTTCATCCAGAAGCACATCGTCCGAGGCCTGACCTTCGGCGCCTTGAAAGGATGAGACTCCGCCACTAGCCATCAGCCGTCAGCCCAGGGCCAGAAGCTGACGGCCAGTAGCCCGTTCAGGGAGCTTGCCATGCGACTCGTCGGGAAATCAGCCATCATCACCGGTGCCGGCCGCGGCATCGGAAAGGCCACCGCCGTCCAGTTCGCTCGGGAAGGGGCGGATGTCCTGGTGCCGGACCTGGATCTTGCGACCAGCGAGCAGACGGCCAGGGAGATTCAGGCGCTCGGGCGAGCGGGCATTCCCTTGCAGATGGATGTCACCCGGATGCCGGATATCGCGCGGATGGTGGAGATCGCCGTCCGGGCGTTCGGGAAGATCGACATCCTGGTGAACAACGCGGGGGTCACCCAGGTCCGGGACCCCCTGCAGATCACAGAGGCCGAGTGGGACCGGACGCTCGATCTCAACCTGAAGGCGGCCTTCTTCTGTTCGCAATGCGCCGCCCGCGAGATGATCAAGCGCCGGACCGGGGTCATCCTCAACGCGGCTTCCATCTCCGGCCGCGCCGGGAAGCCCATGCTGGTGGACTACTGCGCCTCCAAGTTCGGAGTCATCGGCATCACGCAGTCCCTTGCCCTGGCTTGGGCCAAGCACGGCATCCGGGTCAACGCCGTGGCCCCCGGCATCGTGGACACCGACATGTGGGCGACCATCGACCGCGAATGGTCCGCGCTGGAGGGCAAGCCACCGGGCGCCATGAAGTCCGCCCGCGTCGCCGCCATCCCCCTGGGGCGGATCGAGACGCCCGAGGACGTGGCCAATCTCTACACCTTCCTGGCCTCCGACGAGGCAGGCTACATCACCGGCCAGACGTACAATGTCTGCGGCGGGCTGCAATTGAACTGAAGGACAGGTCAAAGGCGTTCGGCGGTTCGGGGCGCCCGTGGCATTTCGCCCGCGCGGCGGGCGGCAATGGGTCCCGGCTGTTCGGCTGTCCCCGTACCACCGAACGGCCGAACGGTCGAACAGCCGAACGCTCTTGCAGGCAAGTCGCATGCGCATCCATCTGCCCATCCCCCAACGGAAGTCGTTCGACGTCGTGGGCGTCGGCATCAACGTCGTGGACTACCTGTTCCGGGTGCCCCGCTTCCCGGAGCCGGACACGAAATCCGACGCCCTGGCAGCAAGCACCCAGGGCGGGGGCCTCACGGCCACGGCCATGGTGGCGTGCGCCCGCCTGGGTCTCCGCACCCGCTACATCGGGAAGTTCGGCAACAATGAGATCGGACGCATGGCCCGGGAGATGCTCGCCGCCGAAAACCTGGATCTGACCGCCTCCATCCAGGCCGCCGACGCTCCCCATCGCCTGTGCGTTGTCCTGGTGGAGGAGGGAACGGGGCATCGGACGATCATCCGCCACATGGACCCGAGGATCTGGCTGCGCCCGGAAGAGCTGTCCCGGGAGGCGGTCTGCTCCGGCCGTCTCCTGCACCTGGATGGCTACGAGGGCGAGGCGGCCCTCCAGGCGGCCCGCTGGGCCAGGGAGGCCGGTATTCCCGTGTCGCTGGACGCGGAGACGTTCACGCAGCGGCGGGAAGAGCTCATTCGCCTCACCGATGTCCTGATCGTGGCGGAACGGTTCGCACGGGACCTCACGGGCAAGGTGGATGTGACCGACATCCTGCACGGCCTGACGCGCCTCGGGCCGTCCTGCGTGGGCGTGACCAAGGGGGAGAAAGGCTCCGCCCTCTGCCACCGCGAAGAGATCGTCGAGGTTCCCGGGTTCCTGGTGGACGTTGTGGACACCACGGGCGCGGGCGACGTCTTCCATGGCGCATTCCTGTACGGCCTGTTGCAGGGCTGGGAGGCTGGGGATATACTCCTGTTCGCCAACGCGGTCTCGGCGCTGAAGTGCACCCGCCTGGGCGGCCGCGCCGGCATCCCCCGCGTGCCCGAGGTCCGGAGGTTCATGGGCGCGCGCGGGCAAGGGACATTCCTCGATCCAGCATGAAAGGAGCGGACCCCATGAAGGCAGCGGTCTGGAAAGGCATCGAGCAGCTCGACATCGACGACCTCCCCGTTCCGGCGCCGAGCGATCCCCTCGACGTCCAGGTCAAGGTGGTGGCGTGTGGCGTCTGCGGGACCGACGTGCACATCCTGGAGGGCAAGTTCCCGATCTTCAGCCCGCCCCGGGTCATCGGCCACGAGTACGTCGGCACGGTGAGCGCCGTGGGGAAGGGCGTGACCAGGCTCAAGGTCGGCGATCGGGTGGCGGTGGAGCAGGGCCTGCCCTGTGATCGCTGCTACTTCTGCCGGGATGGCCGGGAGCACCAGTGCCTGCATCGCTACGCCCATCCCGGGGGGTATGCCGAGTACACCTGCGTGCCGGAGCGGATGTGTCACAAGATCCCGGAGGGCCTGTCCTTCGAGATCGCGTCCCTGGCGGAGCCGGTGGCCTGCGCCCTGCGCGCCATGGACCTCACCCAGGTCCGCTCCGGAGACGTCGCGCTGGTCATGGGGGGCGGGACCATCGGCCTCATCATGACGCAGCTCCTGCTGCACAGCGGAATCAGCAAGGCCATCGTGTCCGAGCCGGTGGCGCATCGCCGGGCGATCGCCAAGGAAATCGGGGCCGTCCCCGTGGATCCCAGGGGCGAGGACCTGCCCGACATCGTCAAGCGAGAGACCGACGGGTTGGGGCCGGAGTACGTGTTCGACTGCGTGGGGCACGCCAAGCTTCTGGAGCAGGGCATCGAGCTGGTGCAGAAGGGCGGGACGGTCTTCGTCATGGGCGTGGCCGACCCGGAAGGGGTGGCCTCGGTCCGCCCGTACCAGCTCTTCGCGAAAGAGGTGATGATCAAGGCCGCCTACATGCGCCCCTACACCTTTCACCGGGCCGTGCGCTGGCTGCCGCATCTCAACCTGAAGCCGCTCCTGGGTCTGGAGTTTCCATTGACCGAGACCAAGGCCGCCATCCACGCCCTGCGCCAGAGCCAGGGCCTCAAGATCCTGGTGAAGCCGTAGGGACGAGCCACGAGCCGTGAGCCGCGATGCATGTCCCTACGTGGCTCGCGGCTCGAGACTCGGGGCTCGCAATCGTGGATGCCATCCTCACCTTCGACGTCGGCACCAGCGCCTGCAAGGTCTGCCTGTGGGATTCGTCCGGGAGCCTGATCGGCTCCGAGGACGAAGCCTACCCGATCCACCATCCAGAGCCGTCCTGGGCCGAACAAGACCCGGAGGACTGGTGGCGCGCCTCGGTGGTGGCGGGCCGGCGGTGCCTGGAGGGTCGGGACCCGACCTGCGTCCGCGTCATCGGCCTGTCCTCCCAGCGGGAGGGCGTGGTTCCCCTCGGCCGGGACGGAGAGCCGCTGGCCCCCTGCATCATCTGGATGGATCGCCGCTCTCGCGACCAGGCCGTCCGTCTGGGCGGGGAATTCGGCGTCTCCTTCATCCAGCACCTCACCGGCCTGGCACCCGATCCCAATTACACCGCCTGCAAGCTCCTCTGGCTGCGGGAGCATCAGCCCGAGATCCTGGACCATGCGACGCTCTTTCTGCAGCCCCGGGATTTCCTCTACTACCGCCTGACCGGGGCGCCGGTCACCGACTACACCCTGGCCTCGCGGACCATGATGCTGGACCTGCGGCAGCGGACCTGGTGGCCGGACATCTTCCAGCGCATCGGCGTCCACCCGGAGCAGTTCCCGCCGATCCACCACTCCGTCGAGGCGCCGTACACGCTTTCGCGGTCGGCCGCGATGGCCCTGGGGCTCCCGGACGGCATCCCCGTCTCCCTGGGGGCCGGGGACCGACCGTGCGAGGCGGTCGGGGTGGAGCTGTCCGGGAGGCGGGTGGTGGATTCCACCGGCACCGCCAGCAACATCTGCATGGTGATCGACCGGCTGCCCGAGGATCTGGGTCGCGCCCCCTGCTCGATCCACGCCGTCGCCGGTCGCTTCCTGCTGGAGCTGGGGATCACCACGTCGGGCTCCGCCATCCGCTGGTTCCGCGAGCTCCTGGCCCTCGCCCCGGAGGAGGTCGTGACCCTGGAACAGGAGGCCGCGGCGAGCCCGCGGGGAGCCCGCGACCTCTTGATGTTCCCGTTTCTCATGGGGGCTCGGTCGGTGCGCTGGAACGCCGACGCGCGGGGCCTCCTGCTGGGTCTCAGCCTGGGACACACCCGGGGTGACATCGCCCGCGCCATCATGGAAGGGGTGGGGTACGAGGTCGGGAAATGTCTGGAAGGCCTGAAGGATCTGGGACTCGATCCCGGCGAGGTCCTGATCATGGGCGGCGGCGCCAAGTCCGACCTCTGGGCCCGGATCAAGGCCGACATCCTGGCCTTGCCGATCCTGAGGCCGAAGCACCTGGAGGCGGCCTCGCTGGGGGCCGCCCTGCTGGCGGCCCGTTCCGTGGATCTGATTGACAACCTGGATGCGGCCGGGCGACAATGGAATCCGATTCACGATGTCATCGCGCCCGATCCCGACGCACTTCGGTTCTACCAGGGTCGACGCCTCCTGTTCGAGGACCTGTATAACGCCCTGGTTCCCCTGTTCCCGCGTCTCCGCGCCTGAACCGCTGCCGCAGAAGGAGTCGCCGGATGCCTTCCCGCAGATTCGCCCCCAAGCCCTTCGACCCGATGGCCTACCTGCCCCTGGACCTGTTCGCGGCGATCACGGATGTGCGGGTGGAGCGGCCCATCATCGTCCAGGAAGAGGCGGAGCGACGCAAGCGCCGATCCATCCCGGCCCCCCAAGGGACGCTCGTCATCCTGGCCGCCGACCACCCCGCGCGGAACATCCTGAGTCTGAAGGACGATCCCTTGGGCATGGCGGACCGGCACGCCTACCTCTCCCGCATCCTCCGCGTCCTCTCCTATCCGGGCATCGACGGGGTCATGGCCACCCCGGACCTCATCGAGGACCTCTTCATCCTCACCCGCCTGATCAAGGAGCGCGGAGGCCCGGCGCTCCTGGACGATCGCCTGCTGGTGGGCTGCATGAACCGGGGCGGCCTGAAGGGCACCTGTTTCGAGATGGAGGACACGTTCACCGCCTTCACCATCGAGCGGATGCAGGCCCTTCGCATGGATGGGGCCAAGTTCATGTGCCGTCTGGATCCGAAGGACCCTGCCTCGGGTCGCACCCTCCTGGCGTGCGCCGATGCCGTGAGCCAGTGCGTCCGCGCCGACCTCGCGGCGTTCCTGGAACCGCTACCCGTGAAAAGGGTGAGGGGGAAGTACGTCGTGCAGCGGACTGTGGCGGACCTTTGCGGCATGGTGAGCGTGGCCTCCGCCCTCGGGGCCTCCTCGCTCAACACCTGGCTCAAGATCCCTTCGTGCATCGGGATGGCGCGGGTGGCCCGGGCCACCACGCTCCCCATCCTGATCCTGGGCGGCGAGATGACCGGCGATCCTGCCCCCGTCCTGCAGGATCTGCACTCCGCCATGCAGGCGGGGCCGTCCGTCCGTGGAGCCCTCATCGGACGCAACGTCATCTTCCCGGGTCCCGATGATCCACGGGCCATGGCCGCGGCCGTGGCGACCCTGGTCCACGCCCGGACCGATCTGCCGGCCGCCCAGGCCGCCATGGCGGCCGAGCGCGGCAAGGAGCCGCGCTTGTTGCCGTAGGAGCGCCGCCACGGGTTGGCCACGTGCGGTTGCTGAACGGAGAAGAGCGGCCCGAGTCGGCCGCTCTTCTCCTTCTGTTCTTTCCCACGGCTGCTGGCTAGTGGCTGCCGCCGAGGAACACTGGCTTGACGTGCTTCTCCAGCAAGTTCTCCGTGACCAAGCGGCCGATCACACCGGCGTTTGCCTCCAGCGCCTGGTAGTACACGGGCCCCATCTCCGCCGCCACCTTGAATCCCACATGGATCAACTGGCGGAAGTGCCGGTTGTATGCAGGGCACTTCTGGTCATGGCGCAGCGCCGCGCCGAACTCGGTACCTGACCAGCTCCGGACTGTCTTCGGCTCCGGCAGCTTCGTCCGGTCGATGTCGATCACCGCGGCGTAGGGTTTGCAGAGGTCATCGATCCGCGCATACGCCTTCTCGTAGATCTCCTGGGCCAGCTTCAGCCCATCGCCCCCTGCCAGCGCCAGCCCGGCCACCTCCTCCAGCCACGTCGTCCCGGCCGTCTTCAGATGCAGCCCGGCATCGCGCTTGCGGATGGCGCGGGCCATGGGGCCGTAGATCGAGAACTTGTCGCTGCCGGAATGCACGCTGAGCTTGAGGTTGGCGGGCAGACCGAACTCCTTGACGGCAAACGCGATCACCGCCAGGTCCTCGTTGAACTCCTTCTCGAATTGCACGACGTCGCCGACGTAATCCACCCCCTTGTTGAACCGGCCGGTGAACTTCGGGGCGATCGTCTGCGCCGGGACCTGCTGGTCGGCCACCGCCGCCAGGATGAAGAGCAGCTCCACCGGCGTCTGAGGAGTGTCCGTCTCGTCGATCGAGACCTCGGTGATGAACCGGTCTCGGCCCTTGGCGGCTTCCACGTGCCGGAAAATCGCGCCCGCCTCGCGAACAGCCATGAGATACTTCCTGGCGTTGGCGGCCACGTCCTGCTCGGATACGGCCAGCGTCCGCTCAATCCCCGGAATCTTGAGTGCCGTCGCGTACCGGCGATGCCGTGTGACGAAGGCGTGGATGTCGGCTTCGGGAGCCGCCTGGCCGACGTAGTCGGCCACGTCGAGGGTGAAGAAGTCGCTTCCGGCGATGAACGTGTCCACGTTCTTGAGGTTGATGTGGTCCGCGTCCACGTGGTACGGCCCGGCCCAGCCCAGCGCCCTGACCGCGGCGTCCGCCTCGGCCCTCACGCTGTCGGGGTGTGTGTGAACGATCAGGTGTTCCCGGTTCGACTTGTTCCACACCGGCACGATGTCCACGCCCAGGGCCTTGGCCTGGACCATGGCGGCGAGTTGCGCCACGCCCTGGCGGGCGAACCGGTCGCCGATTCCCATGCTGTACTTCGAAAGCATCATTGGCCGTCCCCCTTCGGGTGATGGATGGGTGGATGTGGGTGAGGGTAGGCCGTGAGGATGCCGCAGGGCATCTCGCGGTGTCAAGCGGAAACCTGCCTCGGGGCCAGACCGGAACCATGCCGGCGAACACGATGGAGCCGGACATCTGGTTCGTGCTAAGGTAGCGCCCACGGCGACTCGATTGTCGCAGTCAGAGTGGGGTAATGGCCAGACAGGTTGCGTTCATCTTCGACATGGACGGCACGCTCGTGGACAGCATGCCGTATCACATCCAGGCCTGGATGGCGCTGCTGTCGGACCATGGTGTGCAGACAACGCCCGAGGCATTCCTCCGCCAAACGGGCGGGAAGACGAATCACCAGATCCTCCGCGAGGTGTTTGGCGATCGCCTGACCGGCGAACAGATCGCTCGGTATGCCCGACAGAAGGAGGCCCTGTACCGAGACCTCTACCGGCCCCACCTGAAACCGATCGACGGCCTGATCGGGTTCTTGAACGGAGCGCAGCCCCTCCACGTCCCGATGGCCGTGGCGACCTCTGCGGGAAAGGCGAACCGGGACTTCGTGCTCAAGGGTCTGGGCTTGGAGCCCTACTTCACAGCCGTAGTCGGGGTCGAAGAGATCCGGGAGGGGAAGCCGAACCCCGAGATCTTCTTGAAGGCCGCAGACAGGCTGGGGGTAGCACCGGCAGGCTGCCTGGTCTTCGAGGACGCACTGGCCGGGATCGAGGCCGCCGACCGCGCGGGGATGAAGGCCGTGGCGCTGACGACGAGCGTGGAGGGAGGAGAATTTCGGGGCCTCCCTGCGGTGATCCAGGTAGCCAAGGACTTCACCTCCCTGAGCCCCCGGGCGCTTCTCTCGGCATCCGCCCAGGCCGGGTGAGGCGGTCCTGTCTTCGGGGCACCCCAGACATCCGAGAAAACACGAAGCCCCCTGAGGAGTTCCTCGAGGGGGCTTCGACGCTTGGGCGCGTCCAGAACGTCAGCCGATCATCGGCAAGTTTCCACTCTTACGATCTGCGGCTTCGGTCCCTCCCTATCTGCGGGTCTTCCCCTTCTTGGCGGGCGTCTTGGCGGCCCTCCTTGCGGCTTTCTTGGCTGCCGGCTTCGCGGTGCGAGCCGGCTTCACCGCCGTCCTGAACAGGCCCAGCACGTCATCGCGGAACCTGTCGTAGGCCCCCTTGAACTCGGCCACTGTTTTCTGGACCGAGCCGTACTCCGGCCACTGCTCCGGCGTGTGGCCGCCGCTTCCGAAGTCGCCGGCGACGCCGGCCTCGCGCAGGATCCGATTGAGTTCGGCGTTCAGCTCGTACCCCTTGCGGAAGTCCGGAATGGTGTTCAGCTTCTCCAGGACCTCGGGCGGGAACTGGTGGGTGATGGAGCCGGCATACTCCGCCAGCTTGAACCCCGGCTCCTCGGCCATTCTCCGGACGTTCTCCTGGTGGTTCGGGAACTCGGTGTGAACCATGCACGTCCCGGTGAGCGTCCAGTAAGTGTCCTGGGGCTTCCGCTTGGAGGCCGGCAGGTAGCAGACGCGGCTCAGGATGAGCGCGGCCTGCTCCGGGGTGATTCCGTGCTTCTTGGTGAGATACCCGACCCACTTCCCCCGATTCTCCTCCGACCAGAAGATGCCCCAGACGCGCCGCGCCACCAGCGTTCCGGACTTGCCGATGGCGTCCTCCCAGGCCTTCAGTTCCGCCTCGGAGGCCACATCCGCCAGGGCGGCGATCACGTGGCCGTCGATCGTCCGCTGGCTGCCGAACCGAGTCGCGGCCACCACCTTGGCCGCGTACCCCTTGGCCGCATCCGCCTTGGGCTTGGTGCCGTTGGCGGCGGCGAGCTGGTTCACCTTCTCCAGCGCCTTGGCCTCGCCAACCTTGGCCTTGAGGTCGGCGAAGAGCTGCTCCAGCTTCACCTCTCTCAGGTGGCTTTCGAACCGCCCGCCCATGTTGGTCATGTAGAGCTGGGTCGGCACGACTCCCTTCCGGATGGCCGCCGCCATCCCGGACAGCTCCTCCAGGACCATGGTGACTTCCTGGCCCGCCGTGTAGATCACCGTGATGTTGCTGCCGAAGCCGAAGCTATTGATGGTCCGGGCGATCTCCCGCGCCGCAGGCGAGCACGCCGCGACCTTGATCACCATGTTGGGCCGCGCCCGCTCGCGGGTCGCCGGATAGCCCGCCAGCAGGTAGTCGTCGTACACCGCGAGGTCCTCGGTCGCCGCGGCAAAGGCGGCGAAGACGTCCCGCACGCTCTCCTGCGCCAGGTGGGCGATGTTGGGGTTGAGCTGGAACGACACCACGCCGCCGCCCGAGGTGCTGGCCAGGTTGAAGAAGATCGGCCGGTACACGTGGAGGTTGTCCCACAGGGCGAGCAAGGTCGCGTAGAGCGCGATCTCGTCCGCGTACTTGTCCGGGTTCGACTTCCACTCGGCGAGCTTCGGGTGGAACGTCACGTCCGCCTGGAAGCTCTGGGCCAGCGAGGGGTCATCCGAGTAGGCAAGCGCAGCCAACACTGGGTTCGTCGAGACCTGCTCGAAGCCCAGGTGGCGTAGCCAGCGGAGACCCAGGGCGTAATCGTTCCCGAAGCGGCAGAGGCCCTCGCGGACCATGCGGGTGTACACATTGGCCTCGACCTCTGCCCGCGCCATGTCCAGCAAGGCCAGGAGGAAAGGCTTGCTGACGTCCAGGCCCTGCTCGATCCGGACCGCCGTCTTCGCCGCCATGCTGGCCCCCTTCTGGACCAGCTTCAGGCGATACAGGAACCGCCGTACCACGGCCACGGCCACCGAGATGCCGCCCTCGGTGGCCTCTCTCGCCTCCCACTCCGCCAGGGCGCCGCGGATGCTGCCCACCGCCTGGCAGCGTTCGGCAGCACCCAGCCACCGGCTCTCCATGCCGATGAAGTTGATCGCCGCCTCGAGGAGGGTGTCGTAAGCATACTGCCGGACGCGCACCTTGCGGGCGATCTCCGCCTCGGACTCGCCGGCTTGGAGCCTGGCCTCCACAAACTGGATGTTGAGTTGCCGGATCACCCCGGCAACGACGGCAGGCAGGGCCCCGTTGATCTCCGGGAACAGTAGATGGTCCGCCGCCAGCGTCGTCTGGCCCCAGCCGGCGAGCTGGACCACGTTCGCGGCGTGGTCCCCCGGAATCGGATGCTTCCCCGGATCCGACAGCCGTTCGGGCCGGCTGCTTGCCACAATCTGTTCGACTTGTTCCTGCGTCAGAGCCTTCGCGGCAGTGCCCATCATGCTCCTCCATGTTTGGACCGAGGTTGGGGGTCGGTCGGATGACGTCGTTCCCCCGGCTCATGCTTCGACGAGAGTATAGTCCAACCCGCCGCCGGATGCCATGAGATCAGCAATCCCCTGTCTGCCTTGTGGGACAAATCCCGCAACCGGACGCGACGCTACCCGGCGAGGAGGGAATGCGAAGGCCCATCACGACAGGGCTCCGCAAGCGACGATGGCCCACGAGGTAGCCTTGCACTTCCACGGGTCGTGTAGTCCTTGCTCATACCTCCAGACATACGGACGGTGTAAGTCTTACACCTGCTTCCGGAAAGTCTTACAGACTTTCGTCCGTAATCAAAGCAACTCTCCACTCGCCTGAGCGACACGAATTATCCAAACTCCATAAATTCACGGGATTTCTTGAAGAGGATTCCGGATCGAGTCTAACTCGGCATGAATCCTGATACTCACGGACCGGCTGTGTTTGGCCATGGCTCTTCCTACCGAACGACAAGAACGCAGATTGTGGGAAATGAATCATCGTGCTGTTGGAATTTCCACAAGTCACGCACTACCAGACGAAAGCATGCGTAGGACAGAGAAAATCTTGTGTAGGCCATTGGATGACACGACTGGGTCACTCGATGGCCGAGGGTCCTGACAAACGGGGAGGCACATGATAGGCGGATGAATATCCTTGTACTTTTCGTCACAACTTTTTCTTTCGCGAAGCGGCCAGGTGAGATCGATCAAGTGTCCACATGCTCGGAATATGCCTGAATGTGCTTTTCCGACGCGAAGCTGGCGGAAAGATTGGACTACACAGATATTCGCCACCCAAGACGGCATATTCCTCGCACAAGACGCAGGCGACCCCTGGCAATCCGTTTCAATCTCGGGAGAGGGGAAAGGAGGCGGGAGAAACAGCGAAAGATGGAAGCATTCATCGACAGTGAACGTAAGACGAATCATTCGAAAAAAGGAGACGGAATGATTAGGTTGAGGGGGTTGGCCATAACGCTGGGTCTTTGCCTTTTTACCGTGGCGATCATCGCCCTGCTTTCCTTGAGTCCAGCGACTCAGAAGGCAGAGGCGGAATCGGGTTTCTGGAGCAGTGCAGGCTGTTCTGGGTGTCATCGTGCACCCGTCACCTCGACGTGTAACGGGTGCCATGGCCACGGCACGCATTCGAGCAGCGCCAAGAGCAGCATTAACGTCGCGGGAGCCACCGGCACGGGAACCACGGCCACCACTTTCGTAGCCAAGACGACTTTTGCGCCCGGGGAGCAGATGAGTGTAAGAATCTCGGGCGGATATCGGACCGGGTGGGTTCGCACCATTCTCTACGACCAGAATATGAACGAGCTGGCCCGGAGCACCGGGACCGCCTCCAGCGGAATGGGTGGTGGCCCGGCACTTCCGGTTTTCCTGAGCGTCCCTGCGCCGACCACAGCGGGGACATATACGTGGACCGCTGCATGGTATGGCAACCAGTTTGATAATACCGAGGCGGGCAGCGGAGACACGGTGTTCGGTTCGAGGTGGACGCCCGATCCAAACAATCCGGAGCACGGGGAGGAAAGAGTTTCGACCAATTCCTTCACGGTGAGCGGCGCGCCGCCGCCGCCGCCAGCGAATCGGGCGCCCGTGCTGAACCAGATCCCCAACCAGACGGTAAACGAGGGGCAGGCCCTCACGTTCGCGGCGACCGCGACCGATCCGGACGGGAACGCGCTGACCTTCTCGGCTGGGAACCTGCCAGCGGGCGCGAGCCTGAGCGCGAACGGTTCTTTCAGTTGGACACCGAACTTCAGCCAGGCCGGTAACTACTCGCCGACCATCATCGTGACCGACAACGGCAGCCCGGCGCTGAGCGCCTCGCAGACCGTTACCATCACGGTGGGCAACGTCAACCGGCCGCCGGTGCTCGGCACGATCGCCAACCAGACGGTGAACGAAGGGGTGGCGCTGACACCACTCACAATCACCGCGACCGATCCGGACATGGACGTGGTGACGTTTGCGGCCTCCGGTCTGCCGACCGGGGCCAGTCTGACGAACAACAGCAACAACTCGGCCACACTCACCTGGACGCCGAACTTCACCCAGTCTGGCAGCTACTCGGTCACCGTCACCGCGACCGACAACGGGACGCCGGCGCCGCAGAGCGCCTCGCAGACCTTTACCATCACGGTGGGCAATGTCAACCGGCCGCCGGTGCTGAGCCCGAGCCCGATCGGCAACCGAACGGTGAACGAGGGACAGACCCTGACGATCGCGCTCAGCGCGACGGATCCGGACGGAGGCACGCTGACCTTCACGGGAGCGAACCTGCCGACCGGCGCAAGCCTGACGAATATTGCGAGCGGCTCGGCCACCTTCACCTGGACCCCGAGCTTCACTCAGTCCGGCAGCTTCCCGAACGTGACCGTCAACGTGAGCGACGGGACGCTGAGTGACTCGGAAGTCTTCACCATCACGGTGGGCGACGTCAACCAGCCGCCGGTGCTCAACCCGATCGGCGCCCGGACGGTGAACGAGGGGCAGGCCCTCACGTTCACGGCCACCGCGAGCGATCCGGACGGAGGCACGCTGACCTTCTCGGCCGGGAGCCTTCCGGCCGGCGCGAGCTTGACCCCGACCGGTGCCTTTAGCTGGACGCCGACCACCGCTCAGGCCGGCAGCTACCCCGTGACCATCATCGTGACCGACGCTGGCGGGCTGAACGACCAGGAAGCTTTCACAATCACCGTCGGCAACGTCAACCAGCCGCCGGTGCTCAACCCGATCGGCGCCCGGACGGTGAACGAGGGGCAGGCCCTCACGTTCACGGCCACCGCGAGCGATCCGGACGGAGGCACGCTGACCTT
>DATIFO010000136.1:0-4212 GCA_035455275.1 Methylomirabilis sp. (SeqCode)
GAGACAGGAGCGAAAGTTGTCCAGGGTTTTCCGTAGAGTGTGATAGATGTTCGTAGCACTCCTGCCTCACACATCTCGGCCGGCTGGGCAGCAAAATCAGCGTAACCCTTCCAGGGAGCACTGTCAAGGGAGAGCGGGCGCCCTGTTCTCCGGCTAAGAACGCGAGCAGCCGAGCGGGGCACGCTGCGACCAGCAGATCGCGTACACCATCAGTGCCGACCTCTGTGAGCAACTCAAGGCCGAGCTCCTCCGGCTCCCCGAGACCGCCTGGCAGGTGGAGGGGGAGGAGCCGGACGCGATCCGGGCCTGGGCCGAGGTCGCGTACGTCCTCGACGATGGAGATTACCGGAAAGACCGCCCGTGCCTCCGCCGCTACCTCGCCATCCGGGTCCAGAAGCGCCAGGGGAGCCCCATCGCGGACGGGAGCAGCGTGCGTTACTTTGCGGTGGTGACTAGCCGCCAGGGCGACGGCCTCACCCTCCTCCAGTGGCACCGGGAGAGGGCCGGGACGGGGGAGCATACCCATCACGTGCTCAAGAACGAGTTGGCGGCGGCCGCGCTCCCGAGTGGGAAGTTCGGTGCGAACGTCGCGTGGTTTCGCGTGAACGTGCTCACCTACAACCTGCTCTCCGCCCTCAGGCGATTGACCTTACCCGGAGATCTCCGGACCGCCCAGCCGAAGCGGCTACGCTTCTTGCTGTTCAATACGGTCGGGGAAGTCATCTCCCATGCCCGCAGGATGTTCCTTCGGCTGACGGGAGCCGTCCAGCATGCTCTCTCGCTCCAGGTGCGGCACCACATCGGGGCGCCGGAGATTAGGGTGCTCCCTGCAACCTTGCTGGGGTGGAGGGAAATGTGTTAGCCTCCTCTGTGATGGCGACCCTGCACGTCGGGTTCTTCCCCGTCAGCACACACGTTGCCGGCCCCCTTCTCCTCCAACAGGGCTTCGGTTCATCAGGGGATAGAATGCCCTCGGTCTTGCGGATCGGAATCGACGTGGACGATGTCCTGGCGGAATCGCTGCCGGGGTACCTCGAGCGATTCCGGCGCCGGTTCGGCCACGTGGTCCGGGTCGAGGAGGCGGCGTGGGAGATCTTCCGTCGCTACCCCGAGATCTCGTCCAAGCAGATGGGGGGATTCTTCGACGAGCTGGAGGCGACCGATTTTTTGTCGACCCGACCGGTCTATCCCGAAGCCATGGACGCGGTGCGGCGGCTGGCAGGCCACGGACACCGGCTGTTCGTGGTCACGGGCCGGCTGACCCAGCATCGCGACCACACCCGGCGGTTGCTCGAGACTGCAGGCGTGCTGGATCTGTTCGAGCAGGTGATCCATCGCGACGGCGAGGCGGCTGCCGAGTACAAGCCGCGCATCGTCCGCGAGCTGCGCCTCGACCTCCTGATCGAGGACGAGCTGCACGTGGCCCTGGCCGTCGCGGAGGTCCCGATCCCGGTCCTGCTCTTCGACCGTCCCTGGAATCAGGCCGATCTGCCGCAGGGCGTCAAGCGCGTCTCGAACTGGGAGCAGATCCTTCAGCATGTGGCCGCCCGTGCGACCGGCCAGGCTATCTGACCCCCCCCGTAGCGTCCCCTCCTGTCTCGTCAGGCCGACAATCGGAAAAACCACTGGCATCGATCCCGTGTGCGGGGTATCTTAGTCCTGCCGTCAGACGTTGCTTGTCGAACCAGGTGCTTGGGAGGTACAGGTCATGGGCAAAGTCACGCTGGAGACGAGTGCGTTCCTCGTGCCCGCGCCGGTGCTCCTGCTCTCCTGCGTTGGCGAGGCCGGGTCCCCGAACATCATGGGGGTGTCCTGGGCGAGTGTGGCGTGCGCCACGCCACCCATGGTCAGCGTCGCACTCCGGGCCGAGCGCCTCTCCTACAGCTTCATCCGGGAAACGGGGGAGTTCGCCCTGAACATCCCGTCGTCGTCGCTCCTGCGGGCCGTGGACTTCTGCGGGACGGTCTCCGGGCAAGAAGTGGACAAGTTTGCGGAGACGCGTCTCACGCCCATGCCCGGCCTGAAGATCCGGTCCCCGTTGATCCGGCAGTGTCCCGTGAACATGGAGTGCGTGGTTCGTCAGTCCCTGGTCCTGGGGTCTCATGTCCTTTTCCTGGCTGAGGTGGTGGCGCTGCACGCCGACGATGAAGTGGTCGAGGGCGGGTTGGTCATCGTGGGCCGAGTGGCGCCGCTGGCCTATGATCCCTTCGGCGGGGACTACTGGAGCCTGAAGGAGGTCGTGGCCCATCACGGCTTCAGCGAAGGGAAGATGCCGGAGCAGGGGAGCCCGAAGCGCACCGAGCAGAAGCGGGTGTAAGCCGCGTGGGGGGAACGATGCAGGAAGGCATGCCTCCTGACACGCTGAACGAGATCGGGGTCTTGAAGCGGCGCGAGATCGAAGCGCGGATTCTGGCCCCCATGATCCAGGCCTTCGCGGCGGAGTTCGGACGTGAGCGGGTCATCGAGATCGCCAAGCAGGTGATCGTGGAGATCGCCCGCCGGCAGGGAAAGGGACTGGCCGAGCAACTCGGAGGGAACAGCCTGGCCCACTTCGTGAGCGGCAAGGACCCGTGGGTGAAAGGGGACGCCCTCCAGGTCGAGGTCCTACGGGAGAGCGAGACGGCCTACGACTTCAACGTGACCCGGTGCCGGTACGCGGAGATGTACCGGGCGCTGGGCATCCCCGAGCTTGGGGCCGTGCTGTCATGCGGTCGGGACTATGCCCTGGGTGACGGGTTCAATCCGGACCTGCAGCTCACCCGGACCCAGACGATCATGGAGGGGGCGCCCTTCTGCGACTTCCGGTACCGGCTGGAGCTCCCTGCGGACGCCAAGCGGTCCGCAGACTAGCAAAGACTCCAGCGATGGAATTCTCCTCATCCGGAAATTACGCAGACTACGCAGATGTCCTGAAGGGGATCCCTCCGGAGAACTCACCGGAATTTGCGTAATCTGCGGATAATTTGCAGGGTCCCTCCGGGGATTCTTGGAGCGATCGCATGAAGTTTCATACCGAGTACCGCACCTTCAGGACGAAACGCCATCGCGAGTACCTCAACATCACGCGAGAGGTCGAGGCGGCGCTCGGAAAGAGCGGGATACGCGAGGGCATGATCCTGGTCTCCGCCATGCACATCACGGCCGCCGTGTACGTGAATGACGCCGAGGATGGACTCATCCAGGACATCGACGAATGGCTGGAGCGATTGGCACCCACGGGGCCGGATTACCGCCACCATCGGACGGGTGAGAGCAACGGGGATGCCCACCTGAAGAATCTGCTCATGCACCATCAGATCCTCATCCCCGTGACGGATGGAAGGCTGGACTTCGGGCCGTGGCAGCAAGTGTACTATGCAGAGTTCGACGGGCAGCGGTCGAAGCGTGTCATCATCAAGGTCATGGGGGAGTAGCGGCAGGAGGGATGCATGGACCCTGCGGAGGATCCGGCCTTCCGGGCTCTGGTGGAACAGGCCAAACGGGTATGCGCGCGCAATCCCGCGCTGCTCCCGCCCTATCTTGCGGCCATCCGGGAGAGGGGGAGGGGCCTTCCCGAGGAAGCGCTCAAGGCCATCCTGGACGGTGTGAGAGCGGCGACGGCGAGATCGTCCTAGAGGGACCGCCACGGGCGGAGCTGCCCGACGCTGCGTGCGGCAGAGGGGCGATCTTCGCCTCCTGCCCGGCCTGCCTTCCCGGAAGCCCTGCTCACATCCCGAAGATCGCTCTTGGCCCCCAGAGAATGCCCCCGCCATCCCACCGTCTTTCCGCACCTTCCCACAGATCCAGAACGGCATGAGGGGTGAGGTCCCACTTGACGCGGGCCGGTTGGGGCAGTATATTTAGGTAAAGCTAAATAAAATGTTTGGAGGACTCATGCTCAGCGAGGCAGTGCAGGACTACCTGAAGGCCATCTACAAGCTCCAGCAGACCAGCGGCGTCGTGGCCACCTCCGCCCTCGCGGAGGCGATGGGCGTGGCCGCCCCCTCGGCGACCGGGATGGTGAAGAAGCTGGCCGGTCTGAAGCTCGTGCGGCACAACCCCTACCAGGGTGTGCAGCTGAGCAAGGCGGGCGAGAAGATGGCCCTCGAGGTGATCCGCCATCACCGGCTCCTGGAACTGTACCTGGCCGAGGCCCTGGGCTACCCCTGGGACAGGGTGCACGAGGAGGCCGAGCGATTGGAGCATGTGATCTCCGAGGAGTTTGAGGAGAAG
>DATIFO010000137.1:0-16575 GCA_035455275.1 Methylomirabilis sp. (SeqCode)
GGACCTTCCTGACCTTGTCCGGGGTGAGGCTGGCGTGAAACTCCCCGTTGACGCTGATCGTGGGCGCCAGGCCGCAGGCGCCGATGCACGCCACCACCTCCAGGCTGAAGAGGCCGTCCCGCGTCGTCTGGCCCGGCTCGACCTTCAGGTCGCGCTTCACCGCCTCCAGGACACTGCTGGAGCCCTTCACATGGCACGCCGTGCCCCGGCAGACCTGGATGTGATACAACCCGGGCGCCTGGAATCGGAACTGATTGTAGAAGGTCGCCACCCCGTAAATCTTGCTGGCGGGCAGGGAGAGATGGTTCCCGATTCGGATGATGCTTTCCCGCGAGAGGTAGCCGTGCGACTTTTGAACCTCCTGCAGCAGCGGGATCAGGGACTCCCGAGCCGCGCCAGGATGCCTCAGGAGGATCGGCTCTATGTCCACGCTCTCCATTGTCCTGTCCTTTCCGGTTTTCGCCTGCCCGCGCCGTGGCGCGCGAAGTAGGCGACCCTTTCCAGGGAGATGGCCACATCCAGATACTCCACGTACACCTCCGGCGGCAGGCGCAACGAGATGGGCGCGAAGTTCAGAATGCCCCGCACCCCAGCGCTCACCAGTTGTTCCGCGATGGCCTGGGCCGCCTTCGCGGGGACCGCGAGGATTGCCACCTTCACGCCGCGCTCCCGCACGACCCCCTCCAACTCCTCCATCGGATGGCATCGGCAGCCGTGGATCACCCGTTTGACCTGGGTCGGGTCCTGGTCGAACGCGGCCACGATCGAGAGGTTCGGACGACGTCCCGTGAAGTAGGCCAGAATCGCCCGGCCCATATTTCCCACACCCACGAGGGCCACCCTTTCTTCTTCCGGATCGTCCAGGAGCCTGCCGATGCTTTGCAGCAATCCTCCAACGCTGTAGCCCTTGTTGGGGCTCCCCGTAAAGCCTGTGGACATCAGGTCGCGCCGGACTTGTGCGGCTGTCAGACCGCACAAGCTGGCAATCTCGTGTGAGTACACATAATCTCGCCCCTCGGCGAGCAACTCGTGCATGGCTCTCCGGTAGAGACTCAATCTGGCGATGGTCTTGCTGGCGATCATGCTCGCCGTTCCGGAGTGTGTTCCTGCCATTGCTCCGTGAAGTCAGTCACATTGTGAATAAGTTCACACTGGATAAGCTAGCACTCACCTCTCAATTGCGCAAGGGAAATGTTGAACCTTTTTTCACAATCTCTGACCGAAATCATCCCAATGGGCTTCATTGTGATACAGGAAAGCAATCCCCCTGTGCTCCGCAATCCTTTGTCACTCCTACCCTCACCCGCTCCAGCCCGAATCCGGATGACACCAGCCCTGATGCGACACCCCCGTTCCCCTCACGCAGAGCAACCCCGCAGTCAGCGATCGGACGCGCCCGCAGGTTGGGGGGTGGTTCCCGGCGGCCCGAGACCGGCCGGGGGCCGTCCGCTGTTGCCGTGAAGCCATCACCCCCTCAGGAGCCCCACACCGTTCCCCCCTCCCGGCGGGTGGCATGGCGCCGCGGTCGGACTCTACGGCCGGAGGTCGGCCGTGAACCGGTGTCGAACCCCACCATCTCGGCATCGACCCCGATAGAGAGCGGGCGGAAGGACTCACCGCCCAGCATCGGACCTGAGAGGGCAGGGGCGCGTTGCTTCCCGCCCAAGAAAATCAATTTCTGGATAATCGGCCGGCCATGGCGTGAAGAGACCGCTGCGGCTGTGCTCCCACCGACTTGCCGGATGGGCGCCCCATCAGCAGCATGTTCACGTCGGGGACGAGCATCATGATGAGCAGGGCTGCGACTGGCGGGAGATACAAAGGCAGGACCCGCCGATGATGGCGGCGGATCGACCCCGAGGCAGTGTGCTTGTTCAGCCCGAACAGGATGTCTTGATAGCGGGGCCCCGCGAGCGGAATGTCCCCCCTTCTCTCCTCCGCCCTTTCATGCGCGGCCGCTCCACCCTCGGAGCGACCGCCACGACAGCGGACTCCCAGCCTGGTCTGGTCGAGGTCCCCATCCTGAGACCCCGCTA
This sequence comes from Methylomirabilis sp. (SeqCode), assembly GCA_035455275.1. GTDB lineage: Bacteria > Methylomirabilota > Methylomirabilia > Methylomirabilales > 2-02-FULL-66-22 > 2-02-FULL-66-22. The sequence goes on from DATIFO010000137.1 coordinate 2,037, forward strand.
CGACAGCGCCCCGATTCAGGAAGTCTCCGTCTTCGCGTGGTGTAAAACCCTGATCAGCCTATACGACACGCCCGGATATTCCGCCAGGGTGCCAATGCGTACCTTTGGGGGTCGGCGCTTCCCTTGAGCGGGCGAGTCGATCGTGCGCTGAAATCGTGAGTGGGGCTGCGCACACCGATGGGACCGCTTCTTGCCGGGGTCGGGATCAGAAGCGCAAGGATACTTGTGAGAGGCAATCCCACTCCTCGACCCGGCACCCCCGACTCGTCTACCTCGCCGCCTGAGGCTTGGCTGAACCTCCGCTCCTCTCGTAGGCCTCCACGGCCTTCTTCAGGTCGCGGTACTGCGAACACGGGAAGAAGCAGAGCCGGTCGAGCGCTGCCAGGTGCTCCTTGGCCTTGGCCAGGTCATTCAAGGTCAGGTACGCTTCGCCGATGTACTCGTGGGCCCCGCGGTGTTTGGGGTTGAGCGCCAGCGCCTTCTGGTAGATAGGAATGGCCTTCTCCGGGTCGCCGTTCCGTCGCACAGCGTAGGCCAGCCAGTTGTAGGCGTCGGCGTTTGTGCCGTCCCGCGCGATGACGCCTTCCAGGAGCGGAATGGCCGTGGTGAACTTCTCCGCTTCGATGGCCTTCACCCCCGCCGTGTAATCGGGATCCTCGGCCTTGGCCCTCGCCTCGGGTCCACCACCTCCATCCCCACCGCCCCCGCCCCCATCCGCGCCTCCCGGCACGGGAAGGCCAGCGACAAGCACTGCCACTATCAGCACACGACCCAACACGGTTCGCACTGGGCTCATGGTGTCCTCCTTTCTGCAAGCCAGAAAGCATAGCACACTAGCCGGGTCCCGCAAGGAGCGTGTCCGGGGGAGGGAGTCCGCCGCCCCGGAGGGCCTGCGGAGAGGCCCGGGGGCACCCCCCGTCGGCCCTCCGCTTTCGGCGGGGCCTGGGCGGGATGGACAGTCAGATCGGATACGGGGGACGCACGGAGTCTCCAGGGCGGGGGGCCGGGGTCTGGCCCGGAGGGACGACGGCCCCGAGGCCTGCCGTGAGCCCAGTCGAACGGCGCAGCCGGCCAGCCTGGCACACCCGCATGCGATGGGCCCCGCAGCAGTTTGCGTCCGCTGTATCTGCCAGCATCACACCATCGCCCACCTGACGACCGCACTCGCTCCGAAGATCTCCGGCGTGCTGGACCGAGGCCCCGGCCGCTTTCCTACTCACGGATCAGGCGAAGGGTTTCGCCGAGGCCGGTCGTGGAATTGGCCTCCGCCGAGGGCGCGCTCTCGACGACTTCGTCTCCTTCGCCCGCCGCCAGGAAGAGATTGGCCTCCAGACCGTGCTGCCTGGTGTACAGCTCGAAGTACCGGCCGCGCGCCGCGAGGAGCGACTCGTGCGTCCCGCACTCCAGGATGCGCCCCGCCTCCACCACCAGAATCTGGTCGGCGCGGCGGATGGTGGACAGCCGGTGCGCGATCACGAACGTGGTGCGCCCCTGCATGAGGTAGGCGAGGCCCGCCTGGATCAGGGCCTCGGATTCGGAATCCAGGCTGGAGGTGGCCTCGTCCAGGATCAGGATCCGCGGATCGGCGAGGATGGCGCGAGCGATGGAGACCCGTTGCCGTTGCCCGCCGGAGAGCTTGACACCCCGCTCCCCCACGAGCGTGTCGTAGCGCTGGTCGAACCGCTCGGCGAACTCATCCACGCGCGCGATCCGGCAGGCCTCGAGCACCTGTGCCTCGGTGGCGTCGGGGCGGGCAAAGGTCACGTTCTCGCGGATGGTCCCATCGAACAGAAACGTCTCCTGGAGCACCACGCCCAACTGGGTGCGGAAGGAGCCGAGCCGCACGCTGGACAGATCCACCCCGTCGACCTGGACGACCCCCACACTCGGCGTATGAAACGCCGCGACGAGCCCGATGATGGTCGACTTCCCCGCGCCCGACGGGCCGACCAGCGCGGTCACGCTACCCGGCGCGGCCCGGAACGAGACGTCTTCGAGCACCTCCTTTCCCGCATCGTAGGCGAAGCGCACCCGATCGAACACCACTTCACCGCGGAGGCTGGGGAGGTCCACTGTCCGCTCCGGGTCGGCGTCTTCCGGCCGCTCCCGGAGCACCTCTCGTGTCCGCTCCAGCCCGGCCAGCGCCTCGGAGAGCTGCGTGCCAATGCTCACGACCTGGAAGACCGGCGCCACCAGGAACGCCAGGAACGCCGTGAAGGTGACAAACTCGCCCAGGGTCAGCGCGCCGGCGAAGATCTGCCGCACACCCACAAACATCACCACCGCACCGACGACGCCCAGGAACAGGTTGGCGGAGAGGCTCATGGCGGCGATCACGCTCAGCGACTGCAGCACGTTGTCCAGCAGGCGTCGGACCCCGGCCGCGAAGACCGCTTCCTCGCGCGCTTCCGCATGATACCCCTTGACCACCCGGACGCCGCCCAAGGATTCGGTCAGCCTGCCGGTGACCTCGGCGTTGATCTTGCCGCGTGCCCGGAAGATGGGCCGGATGGTGCGCAGCGATTTGCGCAGCACCACGCCGAACGCCAGCACGAAGGCCAGGGCCAGCCCGGTCAGCAGCGGGCTGATCCGGAGCAGGACCCCGAGCGCGAAGACGGCGGTCAGCAGGCCGCCGAGGAACTCGACCAACCCGGTGCCGAGAAGATTTCGCACCCCCTCGACGTCGGTCATGATGCGGGAGACCAGGGCCCCGCTCTTGTTCGCATCGTAGTAGGCGACGGGCAGGCGGCCCACGTGGGCCTGCACCTTCCGTCGTAGCTCGGCGATGAGCCGCTGGGCGCCCTTCGAGAGCAAGTGCGTCAGCGCGAAGGACGTCGCGCCCTGCACCAGGCTGGCCAGGATCACCGCCAGCACCAGCGGCCCGAGCAGGTGCCGCTGCTGCCTGCCGAGGATGTCGTCGATCAGGAACTTGGTGGAGGCCGGCAAGACCAACCCCGAGAGGCGATTGACGACCATCAGGACGCAGCCGACCGCCAGCAGTCCCCGGCGGGGACGAACCATGTCCCTGATCTCGGGCCATAACGCCCGCAGCCGCTCGGAGGCGGCCGGCTTCTTGGCGTGCGGGACCGCTTCCATTCCTTTCCTTCGCGTTGCCGCCGATCCGGTCGAACCCTCCCGACGTCGGGGCGCACCCAGGGGTGCGCCGCAGCCCGCGGCTGGCGACTGTCGCGTCGGGGGCTCGCCTCGGATGCGATCAAAGAACCCGGTTGAACCACAGGAGCGAGAGGAGCGCGGAGAGGAGCGCCAGCCCGGCAGCCGCCGCGGAGAAGAGCGCGGTGATCTCGGTGTGCTGCTTCTCGAACACCAGGCGCGCGTTCAGGCCCTGGTAGACCTTCTTCAGGTCCATGGCGGTGCCCGCGTGGAAATACTCGCCGCGGGTCAGGTCCGCGATCGCCCTGAGCGTGTCCTCGTCCAGACGCGCGCGGAAGGACCAGCCCTCGAAGCCGATCACCTCGCCGCTGGGCGTGCCGACCCCGACGGTGAAGACCCGCACCCCGCGCTCCGCGGCCATCCTGGCGGCCTCCAGGGAGTCGGGCCCGGTCGTCCGCTGGCCGTCCGTCAGCAGGATGATGGCGGCCGAGGCGTAGGAGCCGGGCGGGACGGGCCGGAATTCCTTCTTCTCCGGCGGGCGCCCCGGGTCCAGGGGGGACGGGCGCCGCGCGTTGCGCTCGTAGATCGTTTCACTCACGTCGATGCCGGCGTCGGGGAAGATGGTGGCCAGCGACAGGATGATCCCGCTGCCGATGGCGGTGCCGCGCTGCAACTGGAACCGATCGATGGCCGCGAGGATGTCCTCACGATTGTGCGTGGGCGGCTGCACCACCGCGGCCGTACCCGCGAAGGACACCACGCCCACGCGCACGTGGCGCGGCAGGTCGGCCACGAACGCCCTGGCCGCGTTCTGCGCGGCGACCAGCCGGTTCGGCTCCACGTCCTTGGCGCGCATGCTGCCCGACACGTCCATGGCCAGGATGATGGTCTGCTGCTGCGTCGGGAGCCTGACGATGGCGGCCGGACGGGCCACCGAGACGATCAGGGTGACGAGCGCCAGCAGGAAGAGGAGCGGCGGCACGTGGCGGCGGAGCCGCTGGCCCGCACCCATCGCTTGCTTCACCAGGCTCAGGCTGGCGTACCTGAGCGCCGCCTGTTTCCGCCGCCGGAGCAGGAGCAGGTAGATGGCCACCAGCGCCGGCACCACCATCAGCAGCCAGAGCATGTCGGGCCACAGGAACGTCATGCCAGGCTCCCCCCCACACGCTGGGGCGGCACCCCGCCGCCCGCCAACTGGCTGCGCCGCTTGCGGAGATCGGCGAACCGCAGGATCGTGTCCACCAGGTCGTCCTCCGTGGACAGCTCGAGGGCGTCCACGCCCGCGTCGCTGAAGGCCGCGCGCAGCGCCTGCTCGCACCGTTCGGCCGCCGCGGCGAAGCGCCTCCTGAAGTCGCGGTCGTGGGTGTCGACGAACAGCTGCTCGCCCGTCTCGGCGTCCTGCACGGTAAGCAGCCCCAGGTCGGGCAGGTCCATCTCCAGCGGGTCGAAGAGCCGCACCGCCAGGATCTCGTGCCGCTGCGCGAGGTGGGCCAGGGGCTCCGCCCAGCCGGGCGCGCTGATGAAATCCGAGACCACGAACACCAGCGACCGCCGCGGGATGAGCTGAAATGCCGCCTGCAGGAACTCGCGCAGATTCGTGGCCGCCGAGCGGGATCTTTCGGGCCGGGTGAGCATCCGGTGGAGGAGCTGCAGCACGTGGCGCCGCCCGGCGCGAGCCGGGATGAGCGTATCCAGGCTGTCGCCGTAGAACATGGCCCCGACGCGGTTGCCGTGACGGGTGAGGAGCCGCGCCAAGACGGTGACGAACTCGGTGGAGACCGTCTGCTTCTTCAGTTCCCGGGAGCCGAAGTCCATGGATGGGCTCAGGTCCAGCAGGAACCAGGCGGTGACTTCGCGGTCCTCGTTGAACACCCGCACGTAGGGGGCCTGGAGGCGCGCGGTGACGTTCCAGTCGATGTGACGGACGTCGTCGTGATACTGGTACTCGCGCAGATCGGCGAGATCCAGGCCGAAGCCCCGGAACAGCGTCCGGTAGTTGCCGTGGAGCGCCCCGTCGAGGCGACGGATCACCGTCCACTCCAGGCAGCGGAGGATGCGCTCAGGATCCCGCGGCGACTCGGACATGGGCTTCCAGCGGCTTCTCGGGCGGCGGGATGCGCCGCATGATCCGGAGGATCAGCTCGTCGGCGGTCACCCCCTCGGCGAGCGCCGCGTAGGCGAGGACGAGGCGGTGCCGGAAGACGTCCGGCACGAGGTCCGTCACGTCTTGGGGCAGGCCGTAGGTGCGCCCCCGCAGGTACGCCAGGGCCCGGGCGCCCTCGATGAGATGGATGGGGGCGCGGGGGCTCGCGCCGAAGGAGAGGTACTTGGCCAGCTCCGCCAGGCCATGGCGCTCCGGGGCGCGCGTCGCGGCGGCGAGCCGCACCGCGTACTGCATCAGCGACGGCTCGATGTACACGCCCCGGCAATCGCGTTGCAGCGCGCTGAGCTGCTCGGTCGTGGCCACGGCGGCGACTCCGGGCTCTGCCACGCCCGTGACCCGGTCGACGATGACGAACTCCTCCTCCTCGCTCGGGTAGCCCACCAGGACCTTCATCATGAACCGGTCCACCTGCGCTTCCGGGAGCGGGTACGTGCCCTCGGTCTCGATGGGATTCTGCGTCGCCATCACGAGGAACGGCTCCGGGACCTTGTGGGTCTGCCCGGCAATGGTGACCTGGCACTCCTGCATCACCTCGAGCAGGGCGCTCTGGACCTTCGCCGGCGCGCGGTTGATCTCGTCGGCGAGCAGGAGGTTGGTGAAGACGGGGCCGAGCGCGGTGGCGAAATCCCCGGTCTTCTGGTTGTAGATGCGGGTCCCCACGATGTCCGCGGGGACGAGGTCCGGCGTGAACTGAATGCGCTTGAACGAGCCGCGAATGGTCCGGGCGAGCGTCTTGACGGTCAAGGTCTTGGCCAGCCCCGGCACCCCCTCCACCAGCAGGTGCCCCTGCGCCAGGATGGCGACGAGCACGCGCTCCAGAAAGTGGTCCTGGCCGACGACGACCTTCTTCACCTCGTAGAGGATGCGCTCCATCATGGAGGAGACCTGGCCGCGCTCCGTGTCGCTGGTGTCCATACGTCCTTTCCGCGGTTGAGGCTTGGCTAGAACGGATGTATTCCCACGGCGGATGCCGCATTCTCGATGGGCACCGCGAACCCGATGCCCACGAACACGCGCTGCTGGCTCGGATTCAGGATCGCGGTGACGATGCCGACCACCGCCCCGTCGCTGGTCACCAGCGGCCCACCGGAGCTGCCGGGGTTGGCCGCCGCGTCGAATTGGATGAGGTTCGTCAGCAGCCGCTTCCCTTGCTGAGACTGGAACTCGCGGCGCAGCCCGGACACCACGCCCGCCGACACCGACGGCCCGATGCCGAACGGAAAGCCCACGGCGATCACCTCGTCGCCCGGCGCGAGGTCCTGCGTGGAGCGCAGGGTGGCGGGGACGAGATCGTCCGGAACCGTCGCCGCCTGGAGCACCGCCAGATCGTCCTCCGGTTGCAGCGCAACGACCGTGGCGTCGGACTCGAGTCCGTCGGCGAACACCACCTTCACCCGCTTGGCGCCAGCGACGACGTGAAGATTGGTGAGGATGATCCCCTTGTCCACGATGACGACGCCGCTGCCGACGCCCGTCTCGGCGTCGTCATCCTCGCGGCTGTCGTGGTGTCCCAACCCGCGCACGCGCACGACCGAGGGGCGTATGACCTCGTACGCCCGCGCCGCGGCCGAAGGCAGGGACTTGGTCTCCAGCGTGTGCAGCACCGCGGCGTCGATGTCTCGCTGGGCGAGCTCGCGCGGCGGTGGCTTCATCGCCGCATGGAGAGAGACGAGGAGCAGGGCCAAGAGTCCGCCAGCTACGAGGAGCAGCGGCCGCTCATGGCGCGTGATTAGCCTCAGCCCCGCACGCAGGGACCGCCGACTCTCCGCTTGAGCGGGAGGGGTGTCGGCCGGCCGGCCGGTCCCCTCGGGCGGCGGAGCGACGGGGCCGTCCGCGTGGATCGGCGGGGTTGCCCGACCGGCCCCGCTTGCGGGGCGGGAGCTGCTGTAGAGTGTTTCCCTTCTCACCTTCGACCCATGCAACTCTCCCCTGTTCCCGGGGAAGATCTCTTCCCCCCGGGTGCAGGGACACCCCGAGCCGCCACGCGACGTGTGGCAATGTCCGGCGGCACCGACCGCGTCCGCCAGATCACCGTTTCCGCCGGTCGTGGCTCTGGAGTTCCAGGAGAGGGAGGCTCCGGGATTGACCCATCCGACCCGGAGGATTATAGTCGCTTACGCGCCGAACAGGAAGAGCAAGCGCAATGTCCCGGGAGCGGAGGGTCATGGTCACCCGTGGACCGAACAATGACCGCCCGAGCGGTCAGCATGGTGGAGGAGCTGGATGCGCCCTCACCCCGGGTGACCCGCGAAACCCCGCAACCCACCGAGACCAGGGCCGCCAGGAGAACGCGAGCGGAGGGATGTGAGAGAACCGAGAAACGCTTCAGGTCTCATCCCCGTACCTAGCAACAGAGCGGAATCAGGAAAGGAAACATCCAGCGTCCTCTGCTGGCGAAGACACGCGAAACGCCATCGTTGCCGGGAGACCGAGGACGATGACGCTCCCGGCCATGCTGGTGCCCGCACTTCTCTCCATAGATCCCCCGGTACCCCCTGGGGGGTAGACAACGAGAAGAGCCAAGGGGATAGGAGGATCGGTATATGCGTACCAGGACGGTCTTTGGTCTCGTTCTGCTCCTCAGCCTGACAGGGGCCATGGCGCCCGTGGCGCACGGGGCCGAGACGCCGGATCCTGAGGAGACCGCGATCGACCAGACACCCCCACGGCTGGGCTTCGTGGACGGACTGGTATCGTTCTGGCGCCCAGGCGCCCAGGACTGGGTCCAGGCCCAGGTCAATACGCCCCTCGCCCCCGGCGATCAGCTCTCGACCGGCTCCCCGGGGAACCTGGAGGTCCAGATCGGCGCCCGAGCCTTCGTGCGCGCAGGGGCGAACACCCAGCTTGGACTCGAGAACCAGGAGCCGGACCTTCTCCAGTTCAAGATGACCGGGGGGCAGGCCGCCTTTGACGTGCGCGCGCTCGAGGCCGGGCACACGGTGGAGGTGGACACGCCGAACGCCGCCTTCACCATCGAGCAGCCGGGCTACTACCGCGTGGACGTCGCCCGAGAGCGCACCTCGTTCATAACCCGCCGAGCCGGCCGGGCCACCGTCATCCCCCCGAGCGGGGAGGCCGTCGTCATCGCCGCCAGCGAAGAGGTGGTCATCGAGGGCACGGCGAGCCCACAAATCGCGTCATTTGTGGCACCGCCGCTGGATGCCTGGGACCAGTGGAACTACGCCCGCACCGATGCGCTGCTGGACGCGGTCAGCGCTCGCTACGTCTCCCCCGGCACGTATGGCGTGGACGATCTCGACCAGCACGGCACCTGGCGGGTCGTGGACCCCTATGGCCCCGTCTGGGTCCCGACCGGGGTGCCGGGCGGCTGGGCGCCTTACAGCACGGGCGCCTGGGTGCAGGATCCGTCTTATGGCTGGACCTGGGTGGACACCGCACCGTGGGGCTGGGCGCCCTATCACCACGGCCGGTGGGTCTTTGTGAATGGCTTCTGGGGCTGGGCGCCAGGGCCGGTGGTGGTGCGGCCAGTCTACGCGCCCGCCTTGGTGGCTTTTCTCGGCGGGCCGAGCGTGGGCGTCAGTGTCGGGATCGGGGGGCCCGTGGTGGGCTGGGTGGCCCTCGGCTGGGGCGAGCCGGTGGTGCCCTGGTGGGGTCGCCCGGGCTTCATCCACAGGCCATGGTGGGGCGGCTGGGGCGGGCCGCGGGTCGTGAACAACGTGGTCATCACCCGCACGACCGTGGTGCACGCGGAGCAGATCACCGTCTATCGCAACACCCACGTGCGGAACGGCCCGGTGGTGGTGCATGAAAATCGCTTCGGCCGCGGCCGCATCACGGGGGCGCGGGTCACCCAGGTGGATGTGGCGCGCCTCCAGCCGATCCACACCGCGCCGCAGATCGCCGCGACGCCGTCGAGCTTCGTACCCAGCTCGAGGCGCGGCATCCGGCCCCCCGAGGAGCGCCTGAGGCGCCCCGTGGTCGCCACGCGCCCGCCGCATCGCTGGGGCGAGTCCGCCTCCGGGACAGAGCGGAATCTGGGACCTGCGGGCGTCCCCCCGCCGCCGCCGCGCCTCGTCACGGCTCCCCCGCGACGGGAGCCCGCTTCGGTCCCGCCTCGCCCGCACTTCGGGCAGAGCACGATCGAGCGCCCCATGGCCGACCGTCCCCGGCCGCCCGCGGCGCCGAGACGCGAAGGTCCCCCAGGGCCCGCCAAGGGCGCTGAGGCTCCGCCGCCCGTGAGCCGCCAGGCGTCTCCGCCGTCGCGGCCCGAGCCGAAGGTGGCGACTCCGTCGCCCGCCGCACCCCCGACACCAGCCCCCGGGGCGGCAGCGCCTCCGTCGGCCGGTCGCGCGCAGCCGCCATCACCGCAGACGCTCGAAGGCGCCCGGCGCCCCGAGAAGGGCCCGGAGGGTCCGCCGCCCGTGAGCCGCCAGGCGTCTCCGCCGTCGCGGCCCGAGCCGCAGGCTCCTAGCACAATGCCGGCAGCCCCCCAGCCTCCAGCTGCGCGCGCAACTACGCCGTCACCGCCTGCCGCTCAGGCCCTGCCGCCATCCCCATCCCCGCAAAAGCTCGAGGGTGGCCGGCGCCCCGAGAAGGGCCCGGGGGGTCCGCCGCCCGTGAGCCGCCCGGCGTCTCCGCCGTCGCGGCCCGAGCCGAAGGTGGCGACTCCGTCGCCCGCGGCCCCCGCACCCCCGGCCGGCGGCGTGACTGCGCCTCCACCTCCGGCCAGTCGAACCCAGGCACCGAGGGCGCGGGCGCAACGGCTGCCGGGTGAGCCCGCCAATCGCCTCGCGCCGAATCGGGCAGAGAGGCAACAGCCGGAGCGCGGGGAGCGACGGGAATCTCCCCCTCCTGGCCGTCCGCAAGGGGGGCCGGGCTCCGGGTCGCGAGAGCGCCCAGGGGGCTAGCGCCAAGACTGTTCACCTGGATTTGGATAACGGCAGGTGCGTTCGAGCAAATCCTCCCTCCGCCCCTCTTGCCACTGGGGGGCGGAGGGAGGATTTCATCCGGCTGTCGGCCTCGGTGAACAGCGAGGGGACTACCGTACAAGAGGCATTCGACTGCGGCAAGCGGCGGAGGGGTGGATCGGTCAGGTGATGCCGAGGTACACCTCTCGGATCATCGGGTCCTGGGCGATGACGGCCGGGGAGCCCTCGCGGACCACGCGGCCGCTGTCCAGGACGTACACCCGCTGCCCCACCTCCAGGGCCAGGGCGGTATCCTGCTCCACCAGGATCACCGAGAGATTCCACGCCTGATGGACCTCGGTGATGCTTTCCTGAATCCGGTCGCGCATGAGGGGCGAGAGCCCCAGCGAGGGCTCGTCCATCATCAAGAGGCGCGGGCGGCTCATGAGACTCCGGCCGAGGGCGAGCATCTGCCGCTCGCCGCCGCTCAGGGTCCCCGCCATCTGGCGCCGGCGATCGGGGAGCCGGGGGAAGAGGGTGTACACACGCTCCAGCGATTCCCGGACTACCCGGGCGTCGCGCACGGTGAAAGCCCCCAACTCCAGGTTCTCCTCCACCGTCATCTCGCCGAACACCTGTCCCGCTTCCGGACAGTGCACCACCCCCGCCCGCAGGATCCGGTTGGGCGGCAGCCCGCGCAGCGAGATCCCCTCGAACCGGACCTCCCCGTCGTACGGCACCAGGCCCGAGATGGCTCGCAGCAGCGAGGTCTTGCCGGCCCCGTTGGGGCCGATGATGGCGATGGACTCCCCGTCCTTCACGGCCAGGGAGACGCCCTGGAGCGCCATGGCTCCTTGGTAGTGGACCGACAGATCCCGGACCTCAAGCAAGCCTCGCCGCCCCTTTCTCCCCGAGGTACGCCTCGCGCACGACGGGGCTGGCCCCGATCTCTTGGGGAGTCCCCTCGGCGATGAGGCAGCCAAAATTCAGCACGAGGACCCGGCGGACCAGGCGCATGAGGGCACGCAGCTTGTGCTCGATGATGACCAGGGTCATTCCGCCGGCGGCCAGCTCCGCCACCACCCCCGCGACCTCGTCCACCTCGTGTCCCCCGAGGCCGGCAAACGGCTCGTCCAGGAGCAGCACGGAGGGGCGGATCATGATGGCGCGGCCGATCTCGAGGCGCTTCAGGCTCCCATGCGGGAGGGTGGTGGCTTCACGCTCGAGCCAGGGCAGCAGGCCGACCCGCGCCGCCACCTCGCGCGCCCGATCGCGGGCCTCCGCCAGCTCCCGGCCGGCGTCGAACACCTGATTGCTCAGCCCACCCACGGCCAGGTTCTCCAGCACCCCCAGCCCGGGGAAGGGGCGCACGATCTGGAACGTGCGGGCGAGGCCGCCCCTGGCGATCAGGTGGGGCGGGACGCCGGTCACTGTCTCTCCCTGAAAGCGCACCCGGCCGGCCGTGGGGGGCTCGAACCCGCTGATCACGTTGAAGAGCGTGGTCTTCCCGGCCCCGTTCGGGCCGATCAGGCCCACGACCTCGCCCCGCCGGACGGTGAACGTGACGCGATCCAGCGCCACCAGGCCGCCGAACCGCTTGGTGATGCCCTCGACCTCTAGCGCGGACACCTGCTCTGACACCCGACGCCCCTTCAGACCTGCGGGCCGGACATGCGCCGCAGCATCCGCCCGACGGCGCGGGCCGCCGGGACCAGCAAGCCCTGCGGTGAGAACCGGAGGAGCAGCACGAGAACCGCGAAGTAGGCAAAGAGCCTGAGCTCCGTCCATGCGCGCAGGTTCTCGTTCAGGATCACCAGGACGAAGCTGCCCACGGCCGGCCCGATGATGGTGCCGGGACCACCCACCTGGGTGAACGTGATGATCTGCAAGGTGGTGATGATCTGCAGGATTTCAGGCGCGACCAGCATCTGAAAGTGTGCCAGGTAGCCGCCGGCCAGCCCCCCGATCGCGGCCGAAACCAGGAGACTCACGAAGAGGAACCGGAAGGTGTCCACGCCCAGGGCCTGCGCCGTCAGCTCCCCCCCCTGGATCGCACGCAGCACCAGGCCCGCCTTGGAGTGGACGTACCAGAGCGAGAAGGCCATCGCCAGCCCCAGGATGGTCAGGACTGCCAGCAGGTCATAGCGGGGGTCGCTGGACAGCGCCGGGACGCCCCAAATCCCCTCTTCCCCGCCGAAGAACTTTCCGAACACGTGGGTAAGCTGAAACAGGGCCAAGGGGACGATGGATGTCGAGAGCGCGAAGTAGATCCCCTTGATGCGGAGCGTCAGCGCCCCCACCACCGCGGCCAGGAGCAGGGCCACGGCCACCCCGGCGGGCAAGCTCGCCCACACGGGCACGCCCAGCCGTGCGCTCAGCGCCGCAGAGGTGTAGGCGGCGATGCCGGGGAACATGGCGTAGCCCAGGTTCACGCGCCCGGAGAAGCCGGAGAACATGTCGTAGCCGACTGCGAAGGTCGCCCAGGTCGCCCCGTACAGCAGCGTGATGGTCAGCGGCTGGCTGCCGAACCAGCCGGCCGCCGCCAGGACCGGCAGGAACACCAGCGGACCGTAGCGGGCGAGCCCGCCGCGCCGCCGGGCGTCGGGAGGCGGGAGGCTGTCCTTCATGCCCGCTCCACCGCCAGGCCGAACAGCCCCGTGGGGCGGACGATGAGGACGCCGAACACCAGCGCCAGCGCCATGAATGTCACCAGCTCCGGGTTCCAGAGGAAGCTCACCAGGGCCCCCACGTACCCGACGATCAGGGCCGCCACCAGACTGCCCCGCAGGCTCCCGATCCCTCCCAGGATCACGATGGTGAAGGACATCAGGAGTGGCTCGAGACCCATATCCGGCGTCACCACGCTGATGGGCGAGATGATGATCCCGGCCAGGGCCGCGAGCCCGGCCGAGATGGCCATCACGGCCGCGTGGGCGGCCTTCACGGGGATGCCCACCAGGTGCGCGCCGGTGCGGTTCAGCGCCACCGCCCGCAATGCCTTGCCGGTCCTGGTCCGGTACAGGAAGGCCCACAGGAGGCCGATCGCGGCCGCGGAGGTCCCCACGATCAAGAGCCGCTGGGCGGCGATGGTCTGCCCCAGGACCGAGAGGCTGCCGGGCGCGAAGGCGGGAATCGAGTACGGGCGCGCCCCGAATATGATGACGACCAGTTCCCGCACGGCGAAGGCGAAGGCGAAGGTCATGATCCAGAGGATGATCTCGTGCTCGCGGAGCGGCTCCACCAGGAGGCGGTCGAAGACGGCCGCGATCGCCGCCACGCTCGCGATCGCCAGCGCCCCGCCCAGCCACCAGCCGCACCCGAGCCGGGAGGCATAGACGTAGGTGAGGTAGGCGCCCAGGGTGTAGAAGGCCCCGTGCGCGAAGTTGATGACGCGCCCCACGCCGTAGATCAGCGCCACGCCCACGGCCATCAGGGCGTAGATCCCGCTCGTGGCCAAGCCGAAAACCAGGATCGTCAGCAGCTTTTCCATGCGCGCCCCGAGGGGGCGGGCGGCGGGCGATCCCGCCGCCCCGCCCGCCCCTTCAGATCACTTCATCCAGTCCGGCGGCTGGTACTTGCCGTGCGAGAACTTCTCCGGCCAGATGGCGACCTTTTGCTTCTCGCCCATCCACTGGCCGTACGAGACGGGCACGGCGTCCGGGCCGGTGATGGCCTCGTGCTCCTTGTCGAACCGGATGCGTCCGATGATCCCCTCGTAATCCACCTTTTCCAGCGCCGCCACCAGGGCGTCCCGATCCAGGGACTTGGCCGCGTCCGCGGCCACCTTGACGAGGTACACCGAGTCGTATGCCCCGGTCCCGGTGTAGAACGGCGTCTCGCCGTAGCGCTTCTCGAACTTCTCCCAGAAGGGCAGCGACTTGCTCGACAGCGGCGCCTTGGTGTAGGCGGACAGCTCGTACTTGCACTTCCCCTCGGTGTCCTTCCAGAACGAGGAAATCAGGTAAGACGGATTGTTGTTGCCGGCCAGGGCCATGGGGACGCGCTGGTCCCGCCACTGCTTCACGATCACGAAACCTGCCTGGTTGGAGATGATCTCCAGGAGGGCCTGGGCCTTGGCGGCCTGGGCCGCCTTGAAGATCGGCGTGAAGTCCGTCGTGGCAGGATCGTGCGAGGTCTCGTACACCAGCTCCAGATTGTATTCCTTCAGCTTGACCTTGAGGATGTCGGCATAGTCCCGAGCCCACTTGAGGTTCTCCGCGTCGATCGCGAAGCGGGTGAAACCGGCCTGGGCCTTCAGGATGTCCCGGCACACGAAGGCCAGGCTGAGCGCCTGCCGCTCGGAATTGACCCAGGCGCGGAAGAGGTACTTGTAGGTGGCGTAGTTCTCGGTCACCGGCTTCATGATGTCCGGGCTGGCCGCCCCGGTGATGATGAA
>DATIFO010000138.1:0-2056 GCA_035455275.1 Methylomirabilis sp. (SeqCode)
ATCTTCACGGCGAAAACCAGCTTCACCCGCTCCTCCTGGGTCTGGACGTTCTTGGGGGTGAACTCCGCCTCGGAGTTGATGAACGTGACTTTCCCCCGGTACACCTTGCCCCGGTAGGAGTCCGTCGTGATCTCGGCCGTCTGGCCCAGCTTGATTCGACCGAGCTGCGGCTCGGGAATGTAGATCTTCAGCCAGATGCTCCCGAGATCGGCGATGGTCACCGCCGGCGTGCCAGCGGCGATCATCTCGCCGGGTTCCACGTGCTTGCGAAGGACGATTCCGGCCTGGGGGCTCTTGAGGACCGTGTAGCTCATTTGCGCCTCAGCCGCTGCCAGAGCAGCCCGGTCTCGGGCAATGCTGGCCTGGAGTGTCGCCAGTTCCTGTCGCTTCCGCAGGACATCCAGCTCGCCCGTCTGGGCCAGGAGCAGCCCGGCCTTGGCCTGTCGGACCTCCGCCTCGGCCCGGCGGATCTCCTCTTGGCGGGGACCCTCTTTGACAAGATCTAGCCGCTCCAGCGCGTTTCTGTGCCGCTCGACCGTGACGGTGTAATTGGTCCGCGCCGCGTCCCGGACCTGCTCTGCCACGCCCCCATCCCGAAAGAGGCCGTCCATCCGTCGGAAGTCCACCTGGGCGTTCTCCATCACCGCCCTGGCCTCGCGCACCTCGGCCCAGGCTTTCTGGATATCCTGCGGGCGTGAGCCGCTCTTCAGCTCCGCCAATCTCTCATCCCGGGCGGTGAGAGTGGCCTGGGCATCGGCGATCCGGGCACGGGTGAGGTCCAGTTGCAGGGCGATTTCCGTCCTCAGTTGGGGCAGCCGGGTCTCGGTGGCCTGGAGTGAGGCCCGCAGGCGGTCCACCTCGGCCTCCAGCTCCCGGCTCTCCAGGCGACCGACCAGCCTGCCGGCCTCCAGCCTGTCGCCCTCGTCCACCGGTCGCTCGATGACCCGGCCTGGGATCCTGAAGCTCACGTCCACCTGCGTGGCCTCGATCGTCCCCGACGCCAGCAGAGTGTCCTTCGGGTCCCTCTGCCCCCAGCGCCAGGCCAGCGTGCTTGAGCCGATCAGGACCGCTGCGACAGCCACTGCCAATATCCGTTTCCGCCGTGTGATCGCCATCTGGCTCTCTCCTTCCTCCTGGGAACCCCGCGCCTCTCAACTTTCACCCGGGAAGATAGGACAAAACCCTTTCCCGTTCTGCAACTTGAGTCGCACGGCGGCTGGCTCTGTGCATTTTTCCCCAGGGGGGGCCGTTGGGGGTCGACAGAGTGCAACTTACGTTGCACTGCTCGGGGTCATGGGGAGTCAGACGATACAAGAGGAGGGAGGCGTGCCGCGTCTGGCGGTCCGCCAAAGATTCACAGCCAGACAGACGACGGCGGCCAAGGCGACCACCCCTGAGAGGCCGAAGGCGGCTTGGGCCAGCATCACTCCGGCAGGGAATCGCTCGATCAGACCTACCGGCACGAGCAGGGGCAGCACCCGAAAGACCGTAGCGATGTTACCCAGCCAGAACGTGGCCTCCACCAAGGCGGGGCTGACCACGGCCTTCTGCTTCAGGAAGCCCGGCAGCATCCGGACCGCCACGCCGAAGATGAGCAAGGTAATGAAGCCGAGCAGGTACATGTGGCGGATGGGGTCGCCGCCGAATGGCGGTGTACGGCCCGCCAGGATCGCGCCGCCGTCCATCATCTCACAGCCGGCCGCCAGGGCGAGCCACGTATAGGCCGAGTACACCAGGCGCTCGAACCGGCCAAATTCTCCGTAGTCCGGCAGCCCAGGTCGCGTTGGCGGCCGAGCTGGGCCGGATTGAAGGAATCGGGCGGGGCGCTCCACGGGCCGGCGCCGCGTGAGCACGTCTAGCTCCCAGATGAACCACAGGATGACGCCGCCTTTGATCAGATTGCCCAGGCCGGCGAAGGATCGAGCCGCCCCGGCCGGGAGCCCCAAGACGGACAGGGCAGCGGGAGCCAGTTGCAGGCTCACACCCAAGAGATAGGCGTAGGCTGTGCCCCTGACGGGCCAAAACGGGGCGGACAGGGCGAGGACCATGGGAAACA